>NZ_JBFRSD010000006.1:0-2983 GCF_041473395.1 Vibrio sp. 10N.222.55.C6 | reverse complement strand
TTTCTTTGAGTCCACAAAACCCCTTGGGTGTTGTATGGTTAAGCCTCACGGGCAATTAGTACAGGTTAGCTCAATGCCTCGCAGCACTTACACACCCTGCCTATCAACGTCGTAGTCTACGACAACCCTTTAGGACGCTTATAGCGCCAGGGAAAACTCATCTCAAGGCTCGCTTCCCGCTTAGATGCTTTCAGCGGTTATCGATTCCGAACTTAGCTACCGGGCAATGCCATTGGCATGACAACCCGAACACCAGAGGTTCGTCCACTCCGGTCCTCTCGTACTAGGAGCAGCCCCTTTCAATTTTCCAACGCCCACGGCAGATAGGGACCGAACTGTCTCACGACGTTCTAAACCCAGCTCGCGTACCACTTTAAATGGCGAACAGCCATACCCTTGGGACCGACTTCAGCCCCAGGATGTGATGAGCCGACATCGAGGTGCCAAACACCGCCGTCGATATGAACTCTTGGGCGGTATCAGCCTGTTATCCCCGGAGTACCTTTTATCCGTTGAGCGATGGCCCTTCCATTCAGAACCACCGGATCACTATGACCTGCTTTCGCACCTGCTCGAATTGTCATTCTCGCAGTCAAGCGGGCTTATGCCATTGCACTAACCACACGATGTCCAACCGTGTTTAGCCCACCTTCGTGCTCCTCCGTTACTCTTTGGGAGGAGACCGCCCCAGTCAAACTACCCACCAGGCACTGTCCGTAATCCCGATTCAGGGACCAACGTTAGAACATCAAAACTACAAGGGTGGTATTTCAAGGACGACTCCACCACATCTAGCGACGCGGTTTCATAGTCTCCCACCTATCCTACACATGTAGGTTCAATGTTCAGTGCCAAGCTGTAGTAAAGGTTCACGGGGTCTTTCCGTCTAGCCGCGGGTACACTGCATCTTCACAGCGATTTCAATTTCACTGAGTCTCGGGTGGAGACAGCGTGGCCATCATTACGCCATTCGTGCAGGTCGGAACTTACCCGACAAGGAATTTCGCTACCTTAGGACCGTTATAGTTACGGCCGCCGTTTACCGGGGCTTCGATCAAGAGCTTCGACCGAAGTCTAACCCCATCAATTAACCTTCCGGCACCGGGCAGGCGTCACACCGTATACGTCATCTTACGATTTTGCACAGTGCTGTGTTTTTAATAAACAGTTGCAGCCACCTGGTATCTGCGACTCTCGTCTGCTCCATCCGCAAGGGACTTCACTGATAAGAGCGTACCTTCTCCCGAAGTTACGGTACCATTTTGCCTAGTTCCTTCACCCGAGTTCTCTCAAGCGCCTTGGTATTCTCTACCCGACCACCTGTGTCGGTTTGGGGTACGATTCCTTACAATCTGAAGCTTAGAGGCTTTTCCTGGAAGCATGGCATCAATGACTTCACTACCGTAGTAGCTCGACATCGTATCTCAGCGTTAGTAGCGGTCCGGATTTACCTAAACCACCCGCCTACGTACTTGAACCTGGACAACCGTCGCCAGGCCCACCTAGCCTTCTCCGTCCCCCCATCGCAATTGTAAGAAGTACGGGAATATTAACCCGTTTCCCATCGACTACGCCTTTCGGCCTCGCCTTAGGAGTCGACTTACCCTGCCCCGATTAACGTTGGACAGGAACCCTTGGTCTTCCGGCGAGGGAGTTTTTCACTCCCTTTATCGTTACTCATGTCAGCATTCGCACTTCTGATACCTCCAGCAGCCCTTACAGACCACCTTCAACGGCTTACAGAACGCTCCCCTACCCCACATACCCTAAGGTACGTAGCCGCAGCTTCGGTGTATAGCTTAGCCCCGTTACATCTTCCGCGCAGGCCGACTCGACCAGTGAGCTATTACGCTTTCTTTAAATGATGGCTGCTTCTAAGCCAACATCCTGGCTGTCTGAGCCTTCCCACATCGTTTCCCACTTAGCTATACTTTGGGACCTTAGCTGGCGGTCTGGGTTGTTTCCCTCTCCACGACGGACGTTAGCACCCGCCGTGTGTCTCCCGGATAGTACTTACTGGTATTCGGAGTTTGCAAAGGGTTGGTAAGTCGGGATGACCCCCTAGCCTTAACAGTGCTCTACCCCCAGTAGTATTCGTCCGAGGCGCTACCTAAATAGCTTTCGGGGAGAACCAGCTATCTCCAGGTTTGATTGGCCTTTCACCCCTAGCCACAAGTCATCCGCTAATTTTTCAACATTAGTCGGTTCGGTCCTCCAGTTGATGTTACTCAACCTTCAACCTGCCCATGGCTAGATCACCTGGTTTCGGGTCTAATCCTAGCAACTGTACGCCCAGTTAAGACTCGGTTTCCCTACGGCTCCCCTAAACGGTTAACCTTGCTACTAAAATTAAGTCGCTGACCCATTATACAAAAGGTACGCAGTCACACCACGAAGGTGCTCCTACTGCTTGTACGTACACGGTTTCAGGTTCTATTTCACTCCCCTCACAGGGGTTCTTTTCGCCTTTCCCTCACGGTACTGGTTCACTATCGGTCAGTCAGTAGTATTTAGCCTTGGAGGATGGTCCCCCCATATTCAGACAGGATATCACGTGTCCCGCCCTACTCGTTTTCACTGATTATGATGTGTCGGTTACGGGGCTATCACCCTTTACTGCGAGACTTTCCAGACTCTTCACCTGCATCATTAAAAGCTTAAGGGCTAATCCAATTTCGCTCGCCGCTACTTTCGGAATCTCGGTTGATTTCTCTTCCTCGGGGTACTTAGATGTTTCAGTTCCCCCGGTTTGCCTCCTGTTGCTATGTATTCACAACAGGATACTTACTTATGTAAGTGGGTTTCCCCATTCAGGAATCCCAGACTCAAAAGGTTATTACTACCTAATCTGGGCTTATCGCAAGTTATTACGCCTTTCATCGCCTCTGACTGCCAAGGCATCCACCGTGTACGCTTAGTCACTTAACCATACAACCCGAAAGGGTTTCTATTTGCTTTCACTTTAAAAAGTGAAGACAAATAA
>NZ_JBFRSD010000005.1:0-417452 GCF_041473395.1 Vibrio sp. 10N.222.55.C6 | reverse complement strand
GCTCACTATGGAGAAGCAATCAAACCAGCTCTTACTGTCATAAAGCCAAAAAACATACGCCTAATGAGTGACTTAGTCATTCGCCGAAACCAGTTGTTATCCATGCAAACCATGGAAAAGAACCGAATCCAGATACTTCCCGCCTCTCTCCATCCGACTATCAAACCAATGCTAACCACGATAAAAAATCAAATCACCAAGTTAGAAGAAAAGCTCGTTAAACTCATTGAAGATAGCCCTGAATACCAAGCTAAAAACACAATATTGCAAAGCGTCCCAGGAATAGGAAACATTGCCGCTGCATCAATAATTAGCAACGTACCTGAACTTGGTTACATCACGAATAAACAAGCAGCATCACTGATTGGTGTCGCTCCAATAACACGCGAAAGTGGGCGCTACAAAGGTAAGCGCGTGATCCAAGGCGGTCGAGCGCAAGTACGAACCGTTTTATACATGGCGATGATGTCAGCCATGCAATGTAACCCCATATTCAAAGCGACTTATGCTCGACTTTTAGCTGCTGGGAAACCTAAAAAAGTCGCAATAATCGCGTGCGTACGAAAGATGGTTGTGACACTTAACTCTATGCTCAGAGATGGCGCCATGTGGGATGAAAACACAGCCAAAAATTAATCATTGACGCCATAGTCGTTTGTTATAACACCGCTAGCTAGGGTTAATTTCCGACAGCCATGAACTGATAGTTTTGAGCAAGTTTTGTGGTGTACGCCCCATTCTATCTATTTGAATCTCCCTTTCTTCCAACATTTGCTTTCGTGTATCTTCGTCAGCTAAATCGAAGCGTACAAGCTTGTTAACATATTGAAGAGAATAATATGATGCTGAAGAGTCAATTTCGTCTAACCTAGCAGCTTCGATTATATGGCTAGAGTTTAATTTTCCATTTACCACTTTTAAGCAATTGGGTTGACAGGCTTTTAGGTAACACACCATAGAAATCATATACTGATAATTTTCAAGGTAGCGTTGGCTACCCAACATATTATTTATGATAGAGAAATAAGATAGCATACGCTCGATTTCTCTGAATGATGGTTGATAAAACTTAACGATATCATTTAGAACAGAGACTGACTCAGTGTTTACTATAACCTCATTTTCCTCTTTCATTCCAGAAAGAGCATTTTGCAAAAATTGATAACCATTATCGTTGTATTCATCCGAAGCGCGAGGCATCGTTAACCAGACATTGATAAACTTGTGAAGATAGTTTGTAGGGTTGATTCCTTGACCATACTTGGACTTAATTGACTCTTCTAATTGCTCTCTATTAGTAACTAGAAGGAAGGTTATACCTTTAACAGAGAACAAGTGCTTCACTTGTTCGAGTAACTCTAAAGCGAAATCAGGCTTACAGCGATCAAGTTCGTCAATAATAAATACGATCGGCTTACCACCATTAACTTCATTAGCAAAATTTGACAGATAACTCCTAAACTCTTTCAGAGCCAGCTTGTCTTTTTCTGCGTGTTCAAATCTTTCTTTTATCAAGTCATCGACTTGATCAGCAACCAAGTTCGATAGTTCTTTCTCTGCCACATCAACAGCACTACCATCAACAATGCCTGCTGTGCCTACTTTGACAGACACTTTCAAAGCCCCTCTTACAAGAGACTTTGCTGCCTTGGCTGCTTTATCTTTAAATTTGGTCTTCGTTTCTTCGTCTTCGACTGTGATGAGTTGGTAAATTTCAGATGCCAACGTTAAAAAAGGGTCCTTCTGATAATCATTTTCAAAAGCGTCAAAATAAATAGATTTTATCTCTGGTTCTCTGTGATTCTCGAGGTAACCACGCCACATTTTTATAAATGTGCTTTTACCCTCTCCCCAGCCAGAGTCTAATGCTATAACAGGGCTTCCACCTGAATTTTCAACAAGGTTAGCAAGCCTTTCACCAAAACCTTTTCGTTTGAAAATATCTATATCAGGACTAAATCCACAATCACTAGAAATTTGAAGTTCAGGTACAACTATTTTCACACTAAATCCTTATATTAATATTTTTGATGGAGCCTATTAAGGTGTTATAACGCCGCAATAACACGTTTATTACTACGCCGACTTAGCTGAATTTTACTGCCTTAAACACCGAAACCAAAGACAAACCTACAACGCCGAATGTAATAAATCGTGTTGATTGCTTTGTTATACCCGTACTAAAATCGCCCTCAAAACTATGAAATAACCAATAATAAAATACTACCTAAGAATGCTGGAATTCCTGAGATAAACATAACCAAACCAAACTGATAATTCAGCCTTTTTTGTTCATGAAAATCAGACTCAAAATCATGATTAGAAACCATTTTCATTGTTTTATTTGAAGCTGGGTCTTGCGCCCAATTGCGACTTTGGCTATTTCCATCCCAAGTTAATCTAGCTATTCCCCAGATAATAATCACGATAAAGAATAGAAAATCCATCAAACTTGTTGAGTTGAAAAAGGCTACATATTTGGAAAGAATGAATACGATTAAAGCCGCTAATAGATTAGTAATAACAACCACTTTCAACAGATTTAGCATAGATATTCTTCCTTAATTGACCTTTTAGGGTATAACGCCTGCATAACACGTTTGCTACTATGCAAATCAAGCCTAAACTTACCACTTAATACGGTAAACCAAAAGAAATCTAGAATGCCGAATGTAGCAAATCGTGTTGATGCATTTGTTATAAGCGTCCAAACTTTAACTCGATAGAACTTATAACATTTTCACTATAGCCTCCATTATCCTTCGTAATTAATCGAAAAATATCTTGTTCTTCTGCTATATGATTCAATTTAGTTTCGTTCCATTTTTCTAAATCCGAGTCAATAACTAAGCAATCAATATAACCTGTAATTAATTTTAAGTTAGATATGGTTGAACGATAATAATGTCGACTAGAGTCGTTACAATTTAAAGAACTATCAATATGAACTTTTTTCGTTCGGTCATCTACATCACTTGAATCAATAATAGCTTCATACAAATGAGCTATCATTTTTATTTGACTCATAAATTCTTCAATAGCCTTTAAAATTACGTCTTTTTCTATATTAGATAAGCCCACATGGTTTTTACTTAACTCATACGTTTCTTCGACAATGTTAAAAGTATCAGGATATATTTCATTGATACGTTCTGATTGAAATTTGAATTTTTCTTTGTATTGATTAAAACGACGAACTTCAGCTGAGTCAGAACTAGAAAATTCCGGTTTCAAACAACTTAGAAAGTCATCTACTCCATTCGAATTACTATCAACCATAAAGTTTGAGCCTTGCTCAAAAAAGACCTGAAATCTGTTTTCACACATATGATTCAAATGAGCTTCAATCCACCTTAACTTAATTCTAGCCTTAACGCCTGTATCAATATATTTATCGTATGATGCATGAAGTTTCCACTGATTTGCCGATTGAGTTGCGGCTTCAGCAGCCTTTGCTGATGAACGAGCTGCCGAAGCCGTAGCTAAGGCGGCTAAAGATGTTGCTATTCCTGCAACCCAAGCACCTACATTTGCAACCCCTTGAGCTCCCCAATCAATAGATGCAAACCACGTAACAAAACCATCAGACGGATTAAATATTAAAAGCCCACAAATTAAGCCTATACATAATGGGAAACTAAAAGAAAGAAGAACTCCCATTTTTTCATCACTAGTCATAAATACCCTAAATTAGCTTATAACATTTTAATATTGTGCAAGCACGAATCCATCCGCTTAACATATCAAAAAGGTCACTCATAACCAACTGAATGCTATGCATTTAATATAAAAGTGGGTCTAAACAATAAGTGTGAAAACGTGCAAGCACATATTGCCGACTATGTAACGCTCGGCCTCATTCTTAACCAACCATAAATTTGCAGTATAATCAATAATTTAAAATAAGCCTCTCGTTAAATTCGTGCTCAATCAGAGTTAAAAACCACTCTTTTTTAAGTCATTAATTATTCAACAAGCAATAAACTGTCTGTATGTACAGATTTTGTGAGGGGAATATATGGCGAGTCAATTCATGCAGGCAATTTGCGAACATATGACGATGCGAGGCTATAGTCGCAAGACAATCAAAGCCTACTGTTACTGGATAAAATACTTCATTCATTTTCATAAGCTTAAACACCCTGAACAGATGCATGCCGCTGAAGTTGTCTCCTTTCTTTCTCATTTAGCTAATCAACAAAAAGTAGCCATCAATACTCAAAAGGTAGCTCTCAATACTCTAGCCTATTTATACAATCAATTTATTAAGCAACCTCTAGGAGACTTAGGGTTTAGCTATGCGACTCGGTCTCGAAAAATTCCTAGCGTACTCAATCATGCGGAAGCTATCTCGGTGATCAATGAAATAGATCCTAAATATCAACTGTTTTTTCGCTTGTTGTATGGTTCAGGTTTGAGAGTATCGGAATGCCTGAGGCTTCGAGTACAAGATATAGATCTAAAACAAGGGTCTCTCACTGTTCACAATGGGAAAGGAAATAAAGACCGAGTGACAATTTTAAGTTTTTCACTCACTGAAGCTATACAAGACAAAATTTCACAAGTTGCAGTTCTGCTCGCTAAAGATAACTTGAATGGGTTTGGGCCATCTTTGCCTCACCGATTAGGTAAAAAATACCCTAGTGCCTATCGACAACTTGCTTGGATGTACCTATTCCCATCAAAATCCGTCACTCAACACTCTGAGTCGGGGATCGTATGCCGACACCACCTACATGATTCGGTACTCCGAAAAACGCTGAAGAAGGCGACTAACTCTAATAAATTGCGCCACAAGCGAATTAGTTGTCATACTTTCAGGCACAGTTTTGCTACGCAACTTCTAAAGTCAGGCTCCGATATCAGAACGGTTCAAGAGCTACTGGGGCACAGTGATGTTAAGACAACTCAGATTTACACTCACGTTATTGGGCAACACTTTAGTGGCACGACTAGCCCGCTAGACGGCTTATAACGAAACTCCCTCATCGATAGTTGAACCTTGGCTTGATGGCTTCTGTCTGACAAGGTTGTCTGATATGGTGGCGGCAGAACTTCAGCAATTGTTTAGATAGTATTGAATATGAAAACACTAACCATACTTGATGGCGGCATGGGCCGAGAACTCAAAGAAATTGGCGCGCCATTTTCTCAACCGCTTTGGAGTGCTCAAGCGCTGATTGAAGCACCCGAATTTGTCAGCCAAGCACATCAAAACTTTGTCGATGCAGGTGCTGAAATCCTGATCACCAATAGCTACGCGTGTGTGCCTTTTCACTTGGGTGAAGAACTGTTCAAGCAACAAGGTTTTGAATTAGCAGCGCTATCTGGCGAACTGGCTAAAGCAGTTGCAGACAATGCTTCTCACACAGTGAAAGTGGCGGGCGCGATTCCACCGCCATTTGGCAGCTACCGACCAGACTTGTTTAAGGTAGAAGAAGCAACGCCGATCATTCAAACGCTTTACGATGCCCAAGATCCAAACATCGACCTTTGGATAGCAGAAACCATCTGCAGCCTGCAAGAGTTCGAATCCATTCATGCGGTTCTTAAGCAGTCCGATAAGCCGTGTTACTACGCATTCAGTTTGGAAGACACCAAGGGCGATTCTGCCAATATTCGTTCTGGCGAGAGCGTAACAGACTCAATCCAACTTGCCTGCCAATCAAACGCGAAAGGCATTATGTTTAATTGCTCAGTGCCTGAAGTGATGGATCAAGCCATTATCGATGCTAAGAAAGTGATCGATGAGCTAGGCCGTGATTTAGAAATTGGTGTCTACGCCAATAACTTTGCTCCTATCAGCAGCGAACATGAAGCTAATGACATGTTTCAAGAAATGCGCGAGCTGGATGGCCAAGGTTACTTAGCTTACGCTAAACGCTGGCACGCATTGGGTGCGAATATCGTCGGTGGCTGTTGTGGCATCGGACCAAAACACATTCAAGCCCTAGCTGATTGGAAGCGCTCCCTACAGAGCTAATCCTGAGCTTCAACTAGAATAAAATAAATAGAGAACAGGTTGAGAAATCTGTTCTCTATTTGTATGTGGCGCCTCTGAGTACACTTATACAAAACAACGATTTGGAGCAACAGATGAGCGACACGCAACGCAAAATAAAATGGGGCATCGCAGGGCTAGGCAATATCGCCAATCGATTCGCAACCGCAGTCACAGAGCACTCTCTGCATGGTGAGCTTGATGCGGTTGCCGCCAGAGATCACTCACGCGCAGCCACGTTCGCCAACAAGTTTGCTTGCGACAAGGCTTATGGTTCTTATGAAGAGATGGCGAATGACCCAAGTGTTGAAGCGGTTTACATCGCTACGGTTCACCCATACCACCAGCCACTCGCCGAACTGTTTCTAAAGAACAATAAGCACGTATTGGTCGAGAAGCCGGCTTTTACCAACCTTGCTGACTGGCTTGAGATGAAAGCTCTCGCGAAGCAAAATGGCGTGATGCTGTTAGAAGCAATGAAAACCGTGGTGTTTCCCGCATATCGTGAGCTCCAATCATTCTTGGTCGATAACAACATTCAGATAGATTCAATCGAAGCCAGCTTTGGTAACCATCATGACTATGAGCCCGATTTGTTTATCTTCAATCCGGATTTGTCAGGCGGAGCAACACTCGATGTTGGGGTCTATGGGCTTTGGTTCTTTTACGATCTGTGCCGAACGCTGGGTGTAAACCCTTCAAAACCTCAGGTAGAGATGTCGTGTCTTTATGAGGGAGCGAATGTTGATACCAATGCATGCTTTACATTCTCTGGTGATATAAGCGGTAAGATATCGGCATCAACAGTGCAAAACCTTCCCCGATCAGCACACTTGAGTGGACCTGAAACCAAAATCACCATTCACGAAAAATGGTGGAATCCGGCCTTTATTGAGATTGAACATCAAGGCAAAAAGTCGACCATTAACTACCGAGTGACAGGGAATGGATTCGAGTTTGAAATCGACCATTTTTCAGATTTGGTGCTTCAAGGCAAAACTGAATCGAATATCCTGAGCTCAGAGATAACCTCTCGAGTTCTCGATACGATGGAAAACGCACTGATTGATTCTGGCTATTCACATTTAACTCAACCTCGTCGTTAGGAAAAGCAAATTGGGCAACCTTAAGCGTAAGCTTGAACTGTATGAAAAGATATTTCAGGCTTTTGGGCCTGGAGTATCACACTGTCAGGTCAACCAACTGGCCACACTGCTGCACGTGAGTGAACGTCACGTTCAGACCTTACTCAAAGCGATGACAGCACAAGGCTGGATTGAGTGGCAAGCTAGCTCAGGCCGCAGCAAGAAGGCACAACTCACGTGTCTGGTTGAACCCATTGAGGCGTGTTACCAATACGCACAAACCCAAGCTGACGCAGGCAACATAGAACAGGTGTTTAGCACCTTGAGCTTCAACGGCCGCAATGCTGGCACTGAGTTGCAAGCCTTTCTAAGCAATACCAATCCGTCGACGCAGAATATCGCGTACATCCCGTTTCACCGAGAACTCGAAGCGCTTCACCCTCAACGCGTGCTTAGACGCACCGAACGTTTCTTAGTTATGCAAGTTTGCCAACGCCTAACCTCCGTTAAGCACGGCAAACTCAGCGGCGATCTGGCTTATCATTGGCAGCCTAATCAAGATGCGACACAGTGGCACTTTCAGATTCGTAATGGTGTTCACTTTCATAACGGTCGAACACTCGAACCTCAAGACATAGCGCGCAGCCTAAACTCGCTCTGCCAAAGCAAAATATGGCGTCGCTGTTATCAGCATATTGATGAGGTCTCTGTCTTGGCAGGCAATGTGGTTGTCGTGAAATTGAATCAACCTGATTGGCATTTACCGCGCCTACTTGCTAGGGCTGAAGCCTCCGTATTCGATCACTCATCACCGGCAGATAGGCTAATTGGATCTGGCGCGTTCTCATTAGACATCTTCTCAAGCAAGATGTTGAGATTGAGCCGCAATAGCGCCTATTCACACAGCACGCCGATTCTGAATCGAGTCGAGTTGTGGGTCTATCAGGAATGGGCACAGAGCAAAGCCTGCGCTCAAAATCAGGTGTGCGTGAAACTGCCCGAGAAGACGACCACCGTGCGTGGGGATGACCATTCTTCCCAACCGGATTTCGGCTCAACCTTCTTTAAGATTCAAAGCCCGATGTTGTCTTCAACCGTTCGTGAGTTCACCGTTGAAGACACCTCTGAATGCCAAGCCCTTTTCGATCAGTTGTCAGTGTCTGGCGACCACAAAACCAGCGTGGAATATGGGCACTACCTAACTCACTACCTAACTACCAAAGACGTCGCGCTGTGCAGTATTATTGATGAGAACGACACCTTCACTTCGTGGTTAAGCTTTTTCACTCGCTTCCCGTTTGAGGAATTAACTTTACCTTCTGAGATGCTAGAGACAATCGAACAAGGCTTAGCCTCAATAACAAACCAGCCCAACTTTGAGTTAGCAATGAATGCACTGTTGGTGCTTCGGCATTGGTTGCATGAATCTGGAGTTGTGGTTGAGCTCAAGCAAGAGGCGTTCAACTTAGAGGTTTCTGAAAAGATACACGGCGCACAAGTAAATGGTTTCGGTTGGTGCGAACTCGACAAGCTGTGGATTAGCCATTTGTAAGCGTATTTCGTAGCTGAATGTATTTCACAACCTAGCCCAACCAAGCTGCAACCAATCATTATGTTCAGTCACAGCGTAGGTCGAATAGGCTAAGGGTTAGCTCACTAGCGATAATTCAGACTCTTTATAGATACGGTTAGCCACTTTGTATGCAGCCGGAGACATCAGTGTCTCTTTGCATCTGCGCTTAAACTGCTCGACTTCAATCGTTTGTTCTTCCAGTAAATAGCACAGCTCACTCAAATAGTTAGCTTCAAACACAGCTTGACCAAGTGGTGTGCATTCGTATCGGCTCGACTCTTGGTAGCCAATTGCGGTCAACACAGACTCTGGCAGCTCCCAGAACTTAGCAATGGTGTAAGTCAGGCGAATAGAGTAGCTGTTCATCAGGCGCTTCAATGCCAACGAGTTAGGCGGAACAGAAGGATCTACATGTTTGAAGGCTTCTACCATCATCTGGAAAATGATCATCTTGCCTAAGTTGCGAATTAACCCAACAAAGTATGCCGCTGCTTGATCTTCTTGAGATGAAGAGTCTTTCATCAACTCCTTAGAAAACGACGCGGTTTGAACACTGTGATTCCAAATTTTCTCACCGAAGTGACGCCAGTAAATATTGTTCCCCGGCGTGAAGTTCTTCATATAGCTATTCACTACTCCTTCAACAAGCCCTTGAGAACCCATATTTAGGAATGCTGTTTTTAGGTCGGTAACCTGTTTTTCATTGCGTTTGTAAAAGGCGCTATTTGCCAACTTAATCACATCGGCAGCCATACTCGGCTCTCGCTCAATCACTCTTAACAATGCATCGACATCAAACTCATCACTCTGTAATTCTGCTATTAACGTGGTTACAGAGGCTGGCATCACTGGCAGTTCATTGAGTAACACTTTAGGGGAGCGTATCAAACGCTCGACTTGGCAAGCGACAAAATCGCTAAACGGGTCAGATTCGGTTCGCAGGCGAGACTCTCCAAACAAATAATCAAGGAACTCACCATCGTGAAGGCTAAGCGTATTATCGACGATTAATGATGATGGCTGAGTGGACGACGGCGGAACAAAGATTGAAGACTGAACAGAATCAGTAGCAACGGTTTGCTGCTGCTCTTGTTGGGCAGGCTCTGCAGAGGGTTTGTTTTTTGAATCAACAAAAGGTGAGAATAATGCCTGCAATACCCTTTTAAACATCAATACGGCTCCTAGATGAATACAACATAGATAGGGATATATAACGGCGGTGATTATCGCACAGTTAATTCATAAACCACACAGTGACAAATGAATCATTAACTTTTCAACTGTATAGGATCTGTTACTCAACAGCCTGCGAGACTAGGCCTCCTGTATTCGCCAGAAACAAAAAAGCGAGCACATGATACTGGCTCGCTCTTACATAAATCTAAACCGTGAAGCTGACTAAAACTAGCGCTCTGCCACTTCCAACACGATCTTACCAACATGCTTTTTCTTTAAGAACTCATCTTGCGCTTTATGGATATCGGCTAGCGGATAAGACTCTGCAACGATGGCGCCAATCTGCTGTTTCTCGATACGATTAACCAAGTTTTGGAATACTTGCGGTTCTAAAACCGTGCAACCAAAAAAGCTGAGGTCTTTGAGATACAAAGTTCGCACATCAAGCTCAACCATTGCACCACCAATCGCACCAGACACAGCATAACGGCCATGCGGTTTTAGGACTTCAAGAAACTCTGGCCACTTGTCACCAGCAACTAAATCGATCACCACATTCACGCTGCTTTCGCCTAGCGCGTTAACCAAATCTGCATCACGGGCAATCACTTCATCAGCGCCAAGTTCAAGTAACTGTTGGTTCTTGCTTGGGCTAGTGATGGCAATAACATACGCGCCGCGAGCTTTTGCTAGCTGAATAGCCGCAGAGCCCACACCGCCCGATGCACCTGAGATAAGCACGCGATCACCTTCAGCCACATTGGCACGAGTTAGCATGTTCTCTGCTGTTGAGTAAGAACATGGGAAAGACGCTAGCTCAACATCCGACATAGAACTGTTCACCGCGTAAGCATGCTTAGCTGCTACTTTGGTGTATTCAGCGAAACCACCATCGCATTCAGATCCGAAATACCATGGCTGTGGTAGATCTTGTCCATAAACCTCGGTCAAACAAGGCTCAATCAGAACACGCTCACCAATACGGTCAACTGAGACTTCATTGCCGACTTCCACGATAAAACCACACACGTCAGCACCTTGGATACGAGGGAACTTTAGCGCTTCACCCGACCAACTGGCATCGTCTGAATCATCACTTTTTGCATACCAACCGATTCGCGTGTTGATGTCAGTATTATTAACGCCTGCTGCCATGACTTTGATCAGCACTTCATTAGGCTCAATTTTTGGAACAGCAATGTCTTCACGGTAGCCAAGCATTTCTGCCCCGCCGTGCCCTAGCATCTCTGCGCCTTTCATTGTTTTTGGTATCTCGAAATTCATACTGTTTCCTTGAGTAATTTTGTCACCATATTCTGTGCCGATGCCACTGCTTCTTCGCCTAAGACTGGCCACGCGCTTGATACGCCTTCATGAAGTAAAAACAGCGGTGTCGCGAGATCCTCTCGCAGGCTCTGCTTGCCTATTAGCAAACGAACTTGTTCTTTATGCTGTGTAACCGCTTGGCTGATAAGCTCATTATCGGGAAACGCGGCCATCGCATTCATCGACATGCACCCATGTGGCGCATACTCTTCTAACCATTGTTGGAGCTTGTTGAAGATATGAGTAACCGATGCGAGCCCCTTTTCAGGCGACGTTTCCAACAAGAAATCTAAGTAGCGTTGGTGTCGATATTCCAAGGCACCAACGATCATCGCTTCTTTTGAAGGGAAATGTTTATACAAGGTTCTTAGGCTTACATCGCACGCCGTTTTCAGCTGTGCAACGCTCGGCTCAGCAAAACCTTGCTGGCTAAATGCCACCTCTAAGCTTGCTGCAATCTGTTCTCTCAACATAGTGCTCTCTCAATACCCGACAAAGGGTAGAATGATTGTTCTACCTACAGAGTAGAACGATCACTCTACCCCTGTCAATATCCAAATTTACACACCAAGAAATGATAAATTCCGCGCCAAACCGGACACGGAATTTATCAATACAGATGAGAGACTTAGCGTTTAAGCTGGAGTCGGCTGCGTATCGTCACCAACACAGATAACGCGCCACAAAGTACCAACACCACACCTAGATCTTGAATCATTCCCGCTAAAGCGAGCCCTGAGCCGATCAAGGTGTAATACATCAAACCAAACAGTGCGCCTGCACTTCCTGCTTGAGATTGGTAACGTACCAACGCTCGGCTCAATACATTGGGAATCGCAATGCCAAACGCCATAACCACCAACATCATTGGAAGCAAGAACCAGATCGTGTGTTGTGAAAAATACACACCCACCGCACCTAATGTTTGAAGCCCTGCTGCGATACCAATCAGAGACATTGAAGACACTTGTCTCTTCAACAATGTCTTGTTCACCAAGCTTCCCAACAGAGTCCCGAACCCAAGCACAATGCCGCTGTAGCCAAACTGCTCAACGCTAAATCCAAGTTGAATGAAGGCAAATGAACCCAATTGATAATAGGAAAACAGTGCAATATTGAACGACGCGACCAGCAACGCAGACATCCATATATCGCTATCTTTGACCATGTGAATACTGAGTGACTTTAACTGCAATGGCTGCTTAGATTGTTGCGTTTCAGGCAATGACCATAGGCTATGTGCCAACAGCACTAACACCATAATAAACAGGGCAATAAACACATATTGATGCCCGCCCGCTTGGCTTAATTGACCGCCAAGAAGCAGCCCGATGATTGGGCTAATCGACAGCCCCATCCCCATGTAACCAAACACCTTGGCCAGTTCCGCGCCGCTAAAGGCATCGCGCAACATGGTTTGTGTCACAACCGAGCCAACCGCAAGCCCGAAAGCGCCCATGGCTCGGGCTATCATCAACCAAACAAAGCTATTGGTTTGCATAGCAATGAGTGCTGAACAAGCGAATAACCCCATGCCCAATAACATGGTTGGTCGGCGCCCCCACTTGTCAGCTAACACGCCCCATACCACCACACCCACCGCAAATGCAGAGAAGTAAATCGATAGGGTTTGAGCAGCTTGTGCGTAACTCACATCAAAGGATTTCGATATTGAATCCAGAGTCGGGCTATAGATGGTTTCTGCGATTTGAGGGAACATCAGCAATAGCACCATTTGCCATAAAGAAGGTTTTGTTTTCATCATTTTTCCAAGACCAGTGAACTTGACGAGGAGTCTAGGGGAAACTAACCTTGGCTCGTTAACAACATTAAAACCAAAAACAACAAGATTGGGACAAATGGCATTAATCAGCGAAACCATTGAGTTTGATGCAGACAGCTTACCTGCGCCCGTAATAGGGATTGCGGCAGAGCTAGGTCAGCATGACTCAGGAATACATCACCACGTAAAAGGACAGTTGCTGTATGCTCCGCAGGGTTGCATCACCTTGACCTTAGAAAACGCCATTTGCATTTTGCCGCCGACTAAAGCCGTGTGGATCCCGCCTTATACCAAACATCGCGCGCAGATGACCAATGTGGTTGCTTATCGGTCGCTCTATTTTGATAGCAGTATTTACACCTGCCCAGAAGCGATTGAAATTGTGGAAGTGAATGAGCTTTTAAAAGCCCTGATCAATAAGATGGCTTTCTGGGATTGGGACGTTGCCCGCGAGCAAACCACCAATACCGCCAACCTATTCTGGGAAGAGTTTTACAGTGCTAACCAACACTCGTTTATCTTGCCACTACCGACAGATCGCCGCTTTAAAAGCTTTTGCAAACAAGTCCGAACCGCTTCCTTTCTTGCCCCAACCCTCTCGACATTAGCGAACTCGGTTGGCGCAAGCACCAAAACGATTACTCGATTATTCAAAGCCGAAACAGGCATGACTTACCAAGAGTGGCGACAGCAATGGCGCTTGTTTAAAGCGATTGAACTGCTCTCAGAAAACCGACAAGTCGTTGATGTGGCTCATCTGCTAGAGTTCTCATCCAACAGTGCGTTTATCGCTTTTTTCAAACAGCAAACTGGACAAACCCCGTTGGCCTTTACCAAGTTAGGGGCGTGATTGTTGTTATCCAAACTCTGAAGTTTTACTGAGCTCAGATACAAAAAACCAGAACATGAGTTCTGGTTTTTTAATGCAGATTCAACTAATCAATCAACACCAACGAATCGAGAATCCCTTTTCCACTGTGGATTCCACCTTCATTTTCGCTGGCGGGTTTGCTGCGGATTAAGTAACCCGCGTAGCCGTCTAGCTCTGTTACTGGTTCACCTTTGAAGTAAGCGGTGAACAAACCCACTTCGCTGACTAAGTCTGTCACGAGCGTTTGTTGAGTGTCACGCACTGCAATAGTCGGCACGTCACGTTCATGCGGGTACAAGCGCTGCATCAATGCCCACGCGTCGTACCCTTCTGGTTTAAGCAGGCTCAGTTGTTCGCTGATGTCGTCACCAAAGACACAATGGCCTCCGCCCTCGCCTTGGTTTTTTAGCACCCATTCTTGCTTGTTGGCTTGCGTGTTAAACCATCCAATCGACTCACTAGTTATTGGCTTCATATCGGCCAAGACACTCTTGACCAGTTCGGTTTCTTCTAGCGTTAAGCCCCAGCGGGCGTATTCTGTTGCTGGCATCATGGTCAGCAGCATTTGCATGGTTTTACTGGTCGCTAGTTGCTGGCTGATGGTCGCGTTCATTGCGACATGGTGTTGCTCCATAAACAAGCGAGTCTGACTTAACGTATGGCAACACACCGGTTCATTTAGCTCTGGAGCCCAATAATCTGAATACTGGTAGCCAGCTCTTAGATACACCACATCGACAGCTCCGACATCTTTCAATAGCAGGCGTTGATTATCGCCCGATGAAAGCTGACAGCTCAACTGTTCAAAAGTACGACGCACCGTGCATAATTGCCCACTCACAAGCATCTTCAATGACTTGTTGCGGAATCGATGGCATTGAATTCATTTAGATATCTCATTCTTGGCGGGCATTTGGCACCCGTAATAAGACGATGCTCATTCGAAAAAGACGAAATAAATTTTAAAAAACTTATTTCGCCGTTTTGATCATCGTAGCTCGCGGTTTACAGCTGAGGTTCTTGGGTCTTATTGACTATGAGGTCGCGAAGCCATTTGTGGCTTGGTTCAGAATCAAAGTAACGGTGCCAAAGCAAAAACAAACCACCGGGAACCAACTCAATAGGAATCGGCTTCATCACCAGTTCGCCACTCTCAATATAGTCACGAACCGAGTTGTACGGATAACACATCAGCAAATCGCTTTGTTTGCACAGCTTTACTGCGCTGGTGATGTCCGACACGTTGGCGGCTTTGTTAATTTGAAGCTGTTTGGCTTGCAAGATTTCCAGTAGCAACCAGTCGCCAACGCCACCGGTCACCAACTGAATATGACGGTATTTAAGGAAGGCTTGCAGATTCCACTCTTCTTGAAGTACTGGGTGATCATTTCGCATCAAGCACACAGAGTAATCTTGCAGCAACTCGACGTGGTTTAGCTCGGCAGGGATATTTTGAATGTGGGTGCTAGCCCTTTCATCGAGCTCAAAAATTCCAATCCCGAAATCGACCTCACGCTTTAGTAAGCGCTTAAAGGTTTCGCTGCTCCAAGTAGTGCTGTTTACCGTAATGTTCGGCGCATCTGCTAGCGCGTTAGGCATAAATTTAGGGTAAATCGCGGTATAAGCGGTTTCAACAAGATCGATATTAAAAGTACGTTCGCTGTCTTTCGGCTCAAAAATGTCCGGCACGGTTAGCTGTTCAACTTGCAGAAGGATTTGATGAATTTTAGGCGCTAAAGAGGTGGCTTTCGGTGTTGGAAACAGGCCTTTTGACTCACGTTCAAACAAAGGGTCGTCAAACAAAGAACGCAGCTTAGTGAGTTGTTTACTCACCGCAGACTGACTAAGGAACAATCGCTCTGCCGTTTTGCTCACGCTGCGCTCTTCAAGCAACACGTGTAAACACAGCAGTAAATTCATATCACATTTGAGTAAGCTTTTAACATCTACCATGATATTCCTTAGATTCAGATTAATGATGACTTTATGTCACTTTAAATCATATCACAAACTTGTTAATTTAAGCCCATGTAACCTATGAGTTAATAACTCAAAAAATAATAGACCTAAGGAATACTCATGAACTTTCTAGCACTCCCTAAGATTGATCTGCACTGCCACCTAGACGGAAGTGTTCGTCCAGACACCATTATTGATCTGGCGAAACAGTACGGAATCGAACTTCCAGAAGACCGTGAAGCGGTAGTAAAGTCTCTAACAGTGCCTGAAGATTGCAAAAACCTTGATGAGTACCTAGCTTGCTTTAGCCTGCCACTGCAAGTGATGCAAACGGAAGAAGCGATTGAGCGTATCTCTTTTGAGCTTTACGAAGACGCAGCACTAGAAAACGTTAAGTACCTAGAAGTTCGTTTTGCACCGATTCTTCACGTAAACAAGGGCTTGTCTCTTGATGCAATCATCGCAAGTGCGGTTAAAGGCATGAAGCGTGCAGAAGAGAAATACGACATTAAGGGCAACTACATCATGTCTGTACTTCGTATGTTCCCGAAAGACTCAATCAAAGATGTAATCGACGCTGGTAAACCATACCTTGGTAAAGGCGTGGTTGCGTTTGATATTGCAGGCGGTGAAAAGCCGGGCTTCTGCGCTGAATTCCCTGAGTACACGCAATACGCTATTGAACAAGGCTACCGTGTGACGGTTCACGCAGGTGAGCAATGGCATGGTCAGAACGTTTACGATGCAGTCACACTGCTTGACGCTGAGCGTATCGGCCACGGTGTCCACATCCAAGGTAACGAAGACGCGTACAACATCGTTAAAGAGAAGCAGGTTGCGCTTGAAACTTGCCCAACAAGTAACGTGCAAACTAAATGTATTCACAAATTCAGCGACCACCCAATTGCTGAATTCAAGAAAGACGGCATCGTTGTAACGATCAACACAGACAACCGCACTGTGTCGAACACAACCATGACTAACGAAGTGAAACGTGTATGTGAAACGTTCGGTCTAACACAAGAAGACTACGCAGAGATCTACAAGTACTCTGTAGAGAGTGCTTTTGCTTCAGACGAAGTGAAGAAGCACCTAATGGGTTTCGTTGAGCAAATCTAATTGGTAAAGCGCGCCTTTTGCTGAATAGCTGGGCTCACTTAGCATTAATGCTTAAAGGTACAAAATAGGAAGAGAAAGGCTTAGGCTTTTCTCTTTTTTTATGTCCAATTATCCGTATTCTAATACCCATGTTGACTAGTGAGGTGCAAGGGATGAAAACGAAAACAGAACTCGAGAAAATGCTGTCCGGCGAGATTTTTGATGGCGCAGACCATGAGGTAGACCACATGCGCACTCACGCCAGCAAGGCGCTATCAGACTTGAATCAATGTTCAGACGATACTCAACTGCCAAGTCTTCAGGCTAATCTGTTTGGTAAAGTAGGAAGCAGCGTTGTCCGTCCTCCTTTTCATTGCGAGTTTGGCAAAACCATCGAGATCGGTGACGACACCTTTATCAACATGAACGTGGTGATGCTTGATGGCGCGAATATCAAGATTGGTAACAATGTATTGATAGGGCCAAGTGCCCAGTTTTACACAGCCTCCCACTCACTGGATTATCTCAGCCGCCGTAAGTGGGAAACTTTCTGCCTACCTATCACAGTCGAAGACGATGTGTGGATTGGTGGAAACTCAGTCATCAACCAAGGCGTTACGATTGGCGCTCGCTCTGTTATCGCAGCGAACTCAGTGGTTAACAGTGATGTACCACCAGATTGCCTGTACGGCGGCACTCCAGCCAAGTTGATTCGGCATTTGAATGCCGAACAAACTCGCGATTAAACAAGAAAGCGCGTATCCAAATCTAAAAAAGAGCGATGTTTCAATAGCATGGCTCTTAATCTAATTATCAGCGTTGTTTTATCGCACGCTTGTTCACCGCGAATTTGAAGCACGACAGCCGCAACTAAAACCAGCGCTGATATAGTCAAAAACAAGAATGCAACGATAGACTTAGGTGGGTATCTTTTCATTTTCTACACCCTCAAATTTAACTCACTCGCCAAGGTGTCAATCTAATAAATTAACGCCAAGCGCCTGCAAGCTGTTTTCACACTGAACGGCATCGGTAAACTGGATAGCAGCCATACCCACAGATCTCGCACCTTCAACGTTATAAGGCATATCATCAATGAAGACGGTTTCTGAAGCTTTAAGCCCATAATTAGATAACAGCACTTGGTAGATTTCAGGTTGTGGCTTAAGCAAACCAAGTTCAGCAGATACTGCCGCACCATCAAACAACGCCCAAAATTGATAAGTATTTTTTAAGTATTCAACAATCTCGACCACGTTGTCGGTAAGTGCATACACACCATACCCAGCACGCTTTACGCGCTCGATAAGGTCGACAGAACCATGCAATAAGATCTGCGTTTTCTTAACGTAATAAAACAGGCGGTCGCACTCTAATGAAGATAAATCGAGCTCTTGTTGGTAGCGAAGTTTGGCTTCATTTTCGGTTAAGAACCCTTTGTTCAAATCCGACCAAATCGCACTTTGGAAAATCGAAAGCGCTCGGGCTTCAGGGTCGGCAATGTTACCAAACGTTAGTTGAGTAATTTCCAGCGGCGACCAACGCACAATCACATTACCCACATCAAATACGACATTTTGATTTGATTCGAACTCATACCCTACTCCTGAATTAGTCACTTAAAATAGCAACAACACAGACATTAAATGCCGCACGTTAAAGTTCATAATCTTGTTTTACAAAATGAGGACTAGAATCACAAGATGTAATCAAGTCAGCGCAAAAGGTGGTCACTAGTACCCCTAACTAACCCTATTTATCATCACCCACTTAACCTTCTATGTTACAATTATGAGTCATTCAGAGCGTACTGAATCCCTGATTTAGTTCACTATTCTTTAGTCACAGTGAATACACTTTAAAGTTATTGATCTATGAAAAAGTACGAGTTAGTTGTCCAAGATATTGTGAGCAAGATCTGTCAAAACAGTATCAATCATAAGCTTCCCGCGGAAAGAGAACTCTCTGAAATATATGGGTTATCTCGATTTACTATTCGAAAAGCGCTAGCCAAGCTAGAGGCTATTGGCATGGTGAAATCTAAGGTGGGTTCTGGTTACTTCGTCAACACTTCTCTCATTGGTACACCACTGGTGTACAACTCCATTACTGAAAACAGTTTTGAAGAGATCTCTTATAAAAAGCTCCAACTGAATAAAGCGCTACCCGATAACCACGAACAGCAGATTTTTTCTTTAGACGACAATGACTACATCTGGAAAATTAGACGGCTTCGATTGATTAACAACAAAGTAGTTCAGATTGAAGAAGCCAAGATCCCTGTCAGTGTCTTCCCAGAGATGAATGCCGAGATCATTGAAAGCTCAATCCAGAAACATGCGCTAGCGAAAGGCCTTCAGATCGATAGCTACTTAACGACGTACCAAGCGATCAATGTTTCTAAAGAAGATGCAGAGCTACTTGGCTGCAAAAAAAATGCAGCAGCGATGAATATCACCAACCGAGGTTTCTTAGCATCGGGTGAACTGTTCATCGTCAGCGACATCATCGACATCAACTACCAATGCACCTACCACACGCCTTTTAACAGTGAGAGCATGAGCTTCCGAGATAAGAAGTAACCTTTTAATTCGATTTAATATGGTTAATTTTTATAGATATAAGTTAATTACTCTATAGATTAGCCACTAATATTATTTCACATCTAATATTATTAATTTAATGATACTAGAAATATACTTACCAGATAATACGTAATATCTGGTAAGTATATTAAATAAGAAAATGGCCGCTTATAGCGACCATTTGATATTAAAAATACGAGTTAAGGGGTATGAATCGCGCCATCAGGAAGGCGACTTTGAGTCCACTCGTGGGGGCGATACATAACAGGGAACTCGGCTGCAACCTCTCGGTCGATTTCAACACCAATACCTGCTATTTCAGAAGCGTATAAGTAGCCATTAATTGGCTCTGCAGCGTTCGGGAATACCTTGTGCGTATTCTCGTTGTACTCGACATGTTCTTGAATAGCGGCATTGTGTAAATGCACATTCAAATGCGTGTTTACCGCTGCACCAATTGGCGTCATATCTGGTGGGCAATGCCATGCAATACGAACACCGAAGTTCTGACATAGATGACCGAGTTTCAGAGCCGGAGTAATGCCACCAATCTGTGAAACATGGCAGCGAATGAAATCAATACGACGGTTAGCAATCAGTGATTTCCACTCTTCAGGGTTATTGAACAATTCCCCTAAGCCTAATGAAACTGAGCTTTGGCTACGAATATTATCCAACCATTCCGTTTGATTTGGCGGCAGAATATCTTCAATGAAGTAAGGCTTATATTGCTCGACTTCTTTGGCAAATTGTATCGCTTGATTCGGGAATAGGCGCTCATGAACATCATGAAGAATATGGAATTGGTTACCATATTTCTCTCTCAACGACTTAAACATCGTTAGAGTATTGTCCATGTACTGATCTTGGTCGTAGTACGAGCCTTCAGTCGGGTTTTGAGTGGTATGCAAATCGGTTGGAACGCCGCCATAGAAACCAAGCTGACAACGAATGTGCTTGTAGCCTTTGTCTAGGAAAGATTCCACCAGCTCATAAATACCTTCCATCGTATCGCTAGTCGCGTGTGTGTATACAGGAATAGCATCACGAGACTTACCACCAAATAATTGATGTAGCGGCATACCCGCCAATTTAGCTTTGATATCCCACAGGGCCATATCAACACCGGAAATTGCATTATTGATAACAGGGCCATTTCGCCAATAAGCGTTGACCATCATCATTTGCCATAAGTCTTCAATATTATTGGCGTTTTTACCAATAAGAATAGGTTTTAAATATTCATCGACCATTGTTTTTACAGCAAGCGGTCTTTGTTGGAATGTCGCACAACCGAACCCAGTCACGCCTTCATTCGTTTCAACTACCACGGTAATGAGATTGTGTCTGTCTGGCTTAGTAATAATACAATGGATATCAGATATAATAGTTTCTTTCACAATTAAATAACCTAAACTTAAGTCAACTCCTATTATCTAACCGCTTTAAAAAGCACATTTCAAGCACTAATTTTTCGTAAAAATAATTGGTACGTTAAGAGTATTTTTTTGATAAACAAAACATACCAATTGGCTAAAAACGGTGGAAAAATAATTTTTCGAATTTTAAGTGTGATTGAGATCTCTTTCTACTGCGTTGGATTTAAATTGATTGTCGTTATGATTGCTCGAGTTAAATATATTCCAATAACAGGTGTAGTATGCAAATGGTAGAAAAGAGTGATGCCGTTATTAATAACTCGAAGTCATCATCGAAAAATAAAAATTTCAAAGAAAATATACAGTTATTAATCACTGCACTTGGTGGTGAAGACAATATCGTGAGTATCACGCACTGTATGACAAGGCTGAGATTCAAATTAGCCGACGAAGCGCTGGTAGACGAAGAAGCGATCAAGCAGATCGCAGATGTGAAAGGTGTGGTACTTCAACAAGGCCAAACTCAAGTCATCATCGGTGTTGAGGTCGAGAAGTGGTTCAACGCACTATCAAATACTCAGCAAGCTGACGCTAACCCTGCAGATGAGTTAGAGAAAGGCAAGCTGTTCCAAGGCGTGATGCGCATTGTCGCGGGTATCTTCGGCCCAGTAGTTCCAGCGATTGCCGGTGCAGGTATGTTAATGGGTCTACTTTCTGGCCTTATCGCAACAAACGTTATCTCTGAAACCTCAGACACGGTTTATTTCTTCCGTTCAATTTCTGTCGCTGTGTTCTTCTTCTTGCCTATGCTGGTCTCTTTCTCTGCCGCTAAGGTATTCAAAGTAAACGAGTACATCGCACTTGCTGTCTCCTCTGCAATGCTAGCACCCAAGCTAGTAGATAAAGCGGTGATGCTAAAAGATGCTGGCGCGGCTCCTGAGCTGACGGTGCTAGGCGTGGTTCCTATTGAACTGCTTAATTACGGCGGCGCGATTGTTCCTGCGATTCTAGCAATCTGGTTATTGTCTAAAGTGACACCTCTAGTTGACCGACTGGTACCCTCTTCAGCAAAGCCAGTATTTACGCCACTGCTTGCCTTTACGGTGACTTCAACCATCACACTATCATTTGTTGGCCCTGCAGGAATCTGGCTAAGTAATGGCGCAGGTTGGGTAATGAGTTCACTACTGGAAATCTCTCCCACGTTAACGGGCTTTGTGTTTGGTCTAACTCGCCCGATTACCATCGTATTTGGTATCCACCACAGCATGACGCCAATCAGCCTGAACAACTTTGCACTGTATGGTAAGGATTTACTTATGCCGATCATGTGCTTAGGTAACATGGCAATTGCTGGCGCGACAATGGCTATCTGGCACAAGCAACGTAAAACGGTTTCTAAAGAGCAATCTTCAATTACGATGGGCTCAAGTGTTACCGCTATCTTAGGCATCACGGAACCGGCTCTATTTGGTGTACTCACGAAATACACCAAAGCGATGATGACCGCGAGCTTGGCTGCAGGCGTGTTCGGTGCTATCTCGGTAACAATCGATACGCACTTAACAAGCTACATTCTTTCTTCTGTATTCAGCTTGCCAGCTTACCTTGCAGGCGGTACGCAAAACTTCATTCAAGCACTGATGGGCGTGGTGGGTGTATTTGCACTGTCTTTCGTCCTAACGATGTTGTTCGTAAAACTAGACAACAAGTAATCGGCTAGTCTCACTCCCGTAAGATTAGAATCGAAAAAGCATGACCATATCTCATTATGGTCATGCTTTCCTCAATACGAACAAACCCAACCTTTCCTTTCTAAGGCTATATTATGACCCACATCGCAATCATCGGTGAGTGCATGATTGAACTGAATGGGCTCCATTTGGCAACATGCATCAAAGCTATGGTGGAGACACATTAAACGCGGCAATCTACTTGAACCGCAGCGCTGCGGTTAGCAATCCCATGAACTGCAATAACACTGCGAATCCAGCGATACGAACAAGCTATGTCTCGGCGCTTGGCTCAGACGCTATCAGCCAAGAGATGCTTAACCGATGGCAAGATGAAGGACTATCAACCGAATTCGTGCTTATTGACGAGCAGCGTTCACCCGGGCTCTATCTCATTCAACTCGACGATGTTGGTGAGCGCACCTTCCTATACTGGCGCAACGATTCGGCGGCTCGCTACATGGTACAGCACCCCGATTTCGATAAGATAGCCAACCAACTTCACGATGTTGATATGGTGTTTCTGAGTGGCATTTCCCTCGCGATACTGCCACACAGCGATCAGCTAAAGTTGCTCACTATCATTGAAGGCCTGCGTGAACGTGGCGTTACCATCGCCTTTGATAGTAACTACCGACCAAAGTTGTGGAGCTCAGAGGCCGCAACTAAAGAATGCTATCTATTAGGCTATAAAACGACCGATATAGCCCTAGTCACATTCGATGATGAACAACTGTTGTGGAGCGATCAAACGCCACAAGACACCATAACAAGGCTGCATACGCTCGGTGTCAAAACCGTTGTTGTCAAGCTTGGTGCTGAAGGCTGCTTGATCAGCGAAAACCCCGCAAATGAGCCAGTAAAAATCACAACGACACCTGTCGAGACTGTGGTTGATAGCACCTCTGCTGGCGACTCTTTTAACGGCGGTTTCTTATCTTGCTATCTCGCTGGAGGTTCTATTGAAGAAGCCTGCCATCAAGGTAATGCATTAGCCAGATTGGTGATTCAACATAATGGCGCAATCATCCCAAAATCCATCACCGACACTCTTTCAAACTGATATTAAGAAGTACACATGTCTACAATTAACGAACAGCTAAACGCACTTAAAGTTATCCCTGTTATCGCCATTGATAACGCAGAGGATATTATCCCTCTAGGCAAAGTATTGGCTGAGAATGGGCTTCCCGCCGCTGAAATTACGTTCCGTTCAGACGCCGCTGTTGAAGCTATCCGACTGCTTCGAGAAGCTCAGCCTGACATGCTGATCGGCGCGGGCACCATCTTGAACCGTGAGCAAGCACTCGCAGCAAAAGAAGCGGGCGCAACGTTTGTGGTTTCACCGGGCTTTAATCCGAACACAGTTAAAGCATGCCAAGAGATCGGCATCGATATCATTCCAGGTGTGAACAATCCAAGCACCGTTGAAGCGGCATTAGAGATGGGCCTAACAACCTTGAAGTTCTTCCCAGCAGAAGCATCTGGCGGCATCAGCATGGTGAAATCGCTCGTTGGCCCATACGGCGATATTCGACTCATGCCTACAGGCGGTATCACGCCATCAAACATCGATAACTACTTAGCAGTGCCTCAAGTATTAGCTTGCGGTGGTACATGGATGGTGGACAAGAAGCTGGTTATAAACGGGGAGTGGGACGAGATCGCACGCCTAACACGCGAGATTGTTGAGCAGGTGAATCACTAGTCTATGTCATTCAGGTAAACAGAGCCTGTTTAGTTTCTAACAATAAAGCCACAGCACTTTGGTGAGGCTTAATTATATGATCCGCCTCACTCTCAAGCCCTTAAGCTTAGAGTCGGCTCTCAGAGTGAGGTGAACCAAATATCTTCTATCCATACTTTAGGTATCGACCTAGGTAAACATTGCTTCTATGCTATCGCACATAACCGTTGTGAGGTGGAGGCGCTTCGTCGCAACCGACTCTTAACCTTTCTAAGTGAAATAGAACCAGCAACTATTGCTTTTGAAGCCTATAGCGATACTAGTTTGATCTCACACAGAGTTTAACCTCAGCCAGCTGTCCAAAAAGGAGTCATAAAGCAACAGAACTAACACTCACAGAAAGAAGTGACGCTGAGTGGTTATCAAGGCTTACTTCTGCTCTACTGACCTTTATGAGCATTCAACCTTGGATGTCTTAACTGTTCAAAAAATACATTCACACAGACAAGTAATGGGACCCCTACTAGCATTCCCATAGAGCCCCATAGCCAACCCCAAAATACAAGCCATACAAATAAAATCAGCGGATTGAGACTAAACCTTTTCCCCAGTAATGTAGGAGTAACCAATTGGCTTTCTATCAAATTAATCGCCAGGAAGATCGCAGCGACCGTCAATGCGTAGCTAAACGACTCAAACTGTATAAAAGAGACTAAAGCAAAGCACGTAACTGAAACCATCGGGCCAAGATAGGGGATAAAATTCATTAAGCCTGCAAAAGCGCCCCAAAGGAAAGGGTCTTGCAATCCCATCATATAAAAAGCAAAGCCAACAGTGAGTCCTAAGCAAACATTAATGATGGTGATGGCGCCTATGTAACGAGACAAATCCTTTTGAACAACTTTAACCAATTCAACAGCCCTACGCTTATCTGAAAAGCATTCAAAAAGAGATAAGCTTTGAGAATAAATTTTTCGACCGTAACTCATCATGAAATACGCCATAAGAAACGCAACCAACAACTGAGTAACAATGGTTGGTGTTGTCGTAAGCACTGATTCTATAATGGAAAAAGCCGTGTTATTGGTAAGCCCATCATTGGTAACAGTACTACTCATGGAGAACCCGGTGGCGTCAGTTAAGCGACTGTTTTGAGTAACCTCACTCACTTCATTAGATACATTCTCAACCAACATTGGTAATTTTGACCACCATTGCTGAGCGGGCTCACTCAACATATTCAAACTAATCACAACAAAGCCAATAAAACCAATAAGTACAGCCATTACGTTAATGACTCGAGGGATACCGAAGCGAGTAAGGTAGTTAACTAGAGGGCTACATAGCAAAGAAATAAAAGCACCAAAGATGATTGGCAACAAAAATGGCTTGGCGATATGTAATGTAAAAATAGACATCATGAGAACAGCAAGGAGCATAAAACTAGTTTGCAACACACTTCGTTGTCTAAGAATACTGTATTTTTTTGATGTCATTTTATTCCTATGAGTAGAAGGTTTTGTTTTTGAGGCTTCGTCAATTTGAATCAGGCACTCGATACCGTCAGCCAACACTAACTTGAATCAAAATGATGGTTACTTAAGTAAATTAAGTATTAGCGATAGCTGTTTATAACCAAAAACAGACGATTTAAAACGATGAGTTCGATTCAAAATTACAACACCAAGGCCTGTGATGCCAAGAGCATACAAGGGGTACTTGTGAACAAACTCTTTTCCTTTGTGACGAATAAGTCCCATACAAAGTTCAACTTGACGAGCTCTACTTCTCCCCTCAAGTCTTTTCATTTGAATCTGTCTTTGTCGATTTTTGAGTGCTGACATGTAACCCCTCCTTCAATTGCTCTTTCGTACATTCAAAACCTATAAATTGCTTTAAGTAACTAGAACGAAGTACCAAGCATATTAGAATCAAACCGAGTGTGAATATAAACGCGCCGTAACCCGCTAACAGATTCAAAGTGAAGTAGTAGATCACTACTCCAGCACCGACGGCGATACTAAAAAGAAACAGCGGTAACAACGCAACAAAGAGGAGCTGAAACACAAGACGCTTTTTAAATGCATCAACACTATTGCGAAACTCCAATAAGAAAAGCTCTAAGGTCGATTGAGACCATTGCTGGGTATGTGTCTGTAATATAGCTAAGTCTTTCCACAATCCATTTAACTCAGAAGCAGAACGTTTAAGATCATCCACCTTACGATCGCTCGATTTATCATTGGCAGAGTTTACTGGGTCATTTTGACTATTTACCTGCATAACGGTGCTCTCTCAATTGCGATGTTGATATATGGCTATTTGATTAACTTCGAGACAGCCCAACCAGCGAGAAACGCACAGCCAACACTCAATAATGGACGCTCTTTAATGATGTTTTCCGCTTTCTCAGACGTGTTCTTCACACTTTCAGAGCTGGCCTCGAGAGTTTCATGGACCGCCTCTTTCACATTTTCGATAACTTCTACTGCGGCCTCTTCAGCTTTTTCATAAGTTTCTTCAATTTGTTGTTTGGCTTCTGAATTTTTAGCGTTTGACTTTGGCATAAGTTTTCTCCTTATTTGATTATCATAAGCCAGAGAATAATATTAATACTATTAATCTCTAGCTACTTTAATAATCAATGCTAGCATCGTGCCAACTTTCACAAGTACCAGAATAATTGAAGATAAGCTCCCATATCATTAATAAATGGCATTAATCAATGTAATAATTTCACTAGAAAACATCTATTAATGTATTTTTTACAAAAACAAAGTAAAACCTTAGACGAAACAAGCTGAATATAGGGTTATTAATTGGCATAAAAAATGCAATAAACCAAATACAGCTTAGAACCAAATGAGGATTCATGAGAAACCAAAGTATATTATCTATTGTTAACCTGATAAAAAGTGGAAATATTATTTACGAAAAAGCGATATCCAACATAAGAAGTGAAAAGATGGCAAAAAATCTTTTTGATATCTACACGGTAAAGAAATGTGCAGAGTTAAAGTTACAATCTTTAACTTACTACTCAAAAATACATCAAGAACAGATACCCGCTAGTTATACGATAAATGCCAGAGAGCGCTGTATTGAAGCGGAAGATACAAAAGGTAAAAACAATCAAGAGCTCTATTTAAAGCACCTAGAAGGTGTCGAGACAAAGATCATTTCCGACATTGAATCACTGCTAGAAACTAACCCTGATTTAGAAGGGAGAAGAAGATTAAAAGTGGTAAAAAATGAAATGGAATCATGTCGAGACCAAATACACAACATGCGTCAGAATTAGTTATTAGCGAATGATGGTTGGAAATCAGAATCAAAGAAAAGGCTTATTTTAATTCTTATAAATCAACTGAAATTATAAATACTACTGAGATGAAAAGGAGTAATGATATGTTGTTTAAAAAGGACAATGATCCCCTTGAGGTAATTCACTATAAAGGCATAGAAAAAATACTATGTACATTGAAAGATCACTACTTCTCATGTGTTGACCTAATTGAACAGAAAGCACATGGGAACATTGCAAGAGCTGCAAATCGATTTATAAAAGTTGAACGTTCATTAATAAACGAAGTAAACACCAAGTTCTGCATTAACAATGAAGTTAATAACAATGACATATTGAGTCAGCCCCCTGCGTTAATTGTTAGTTATAACGATATGTACCAGAGTAATTTAAGCCTAATTTCTTACCTCAAAAACACTATTAGAAAGTTTAACAATCAACATATGTCTGCTTTTTTCTCCTATTGGGTTGCGGCGTTGCAAGTTGAAAATGATGAGATAGCAAAGCATTTGTAACAGATATAACCCATCTAAAATAGATACGATTAATTAACTTGAGAAGAGAATCAAAGCCTACAACACAATCATTAAACAGTGGGAATAATCTAGGTTTAATTCTGATCTAATTCTGACATCACTCAAAATAAAAAGCGTCGAGGCATATTGCCTTGACGCTTTTTTACGAGAGGGACCGCTATGTTATTCTAGGAAGCGTCATCGACAGCCCCAGTCATCATTCTAGACAGACTTTTACCGCCTTTGGGATCAAAATCAAGTGTTCTAATCGGAAACGGTATTGTCATTCCAGCCTCTGATAATGACTCTTTAACCGCTATAATACCGTCGTGCTTTGCGTCCATATAACCAAAACCTCCTGGGTACTCAATCCAAAACCAAACCAATAAGTTAACGCTACTATCAGAAAAGCTTGAAGCGTAAACCGTCGTATCTTCTTTCCGACTAACATAAGACTTTTGGTTTATCGCTTTGGTTATCACCTCAGCGGCTCTTTTGGGACAGTCTGCGTAGGAAATCCCCACAGGGATCTCGACCCTTCTTCGTCCTTTTCGACTGTAGTTCGTCAAAATATTTCGGAAAACCATCTTATTGGGAATCATGACGTGTTGACCAGAGAACGTTTCAACCAGTGTATTTCGTAAGTTTATTTTGACTATGGTACCCATGACATCGTTGGAACCAACAACATCGCCAATTTTAAAAGGTTTACGAATACTCATTGTAATACCTGAAATGAGGTTCTCAGTCATATCTTGAAAAGCAAAACCGATAGCTAAACCTAGAATACCGGCACCGGCAAGCAACGATGTAACCGTACCTTGGAGCCCAACAAAATCTAACGCGACAAAAAATCCAATAGTAACAATGGTAACCTTAACAATAGAAGCCAGTAAGTTAATGACTTCTTGAGAGTCGACAACTCTATTGCTCAATCTTTTAAACAACTTACCGCTTATGTTGGCAACAAAGATAAAAATAAGAAACGTAACAAAAGCAACAATCAGGTTAGGGATAAGTTTAATTGCTTCAACTAACCAATGCTCTAACTTACCCTCTATCAGATGCTGAAACTTCTCTAAGTTAAAAGAGAGATTCATGTCCATGGTGTCTCCTTCTTATTCAATATGCGGATTATTCAATACATTCATGGAATACAAACCGTTAAGGCTTGCTTATCAATACTTATCTCCAGCGAATCAGCCGAATACGTCTCTCCATCAATCACGTATGAAATAGGTCGGTCAGAATCAATTTTAACGAGCTGTGCCGAAGCATAAGTAAAGTAACTAGCTTGTTCTTTCGCTCCGAGACTCGATAACAACAGATCAGATAGAGCGATAGCTCGTTTACTAAGTGAATTTGTGTTTTCCAAATAGGTAATATGCAGCTTCCCATCATCCGGCCTAGGAGGCTGTCCCCCTTGAGCAAGCACAGTACTAAAAGGGGAAGAGTTCGCCACGACCAAACTTTGTAATTTCATACTTTGTGATGGTTGGTCATCGATTGAAATTTGAAAGTGTTGATTATCGTCGGTGATTACTGCATTGAAGAACCCAGTCAAATACGCGAATTGTCCTTTTTCATTTTTTTGTTCTCGATGTGCGTAATCGATCATCTGTTCTTCAAACCCAATACCAAGAAGCAGTAATATTGGTTGTTGATTACAGAACGCCAGATCGATTCTTTTTGAGTTGCCAGATAAAATAGCCTCACACGCTTTTTCAACAGGCGATATTTTCGAGGTCAATCCATAAAGCATATGACATAGAGCGTTCGCGGTACCCAAAGGTATAATCCCGAGTTGTGTATCAGTCTTCCTAACTTGCCTTGCGACTTCACTAACCGTCCCATCGCCACCTGCAACGATAATATGCGCAGTATTCCGGTCTTTGGCCTGCTTAGCTAATATTTCTGCTGATACTTCTTGGCTAGTAAGAAAAATATCTAAACTGTACTTTCTCGTAAGTTCACGAATAACCTGTTGTTCATTCGCCAACCATTTACCACCACCTGCAACAGGGTTGGCAATAAGGCAAGCTTTATGGCCAAGAGTGAGCAAACCTTTATCACTGATTGCTTGAAGTGTTTTTAGTTGTAGATGGTTCAATTGGGCTGTACTTCGCACGTCGTTAATACTTTTCAAGACCTGCTCTACAGTAAGTGACGAATTTTTTGCTAAAAGGTAGGCAGCTACGACAAAGACAGAACGTCCTCGACCGAGAGCACAATGCACAACAACCGATCTAGATTGATTGATTTGGGTATCGATCCAATTTATAGCATGTTTAAGCTTATGCGTTTTAGGGACTTTATGATCAAGAACCGGGGTGTTTAAATAGCGAAATTGATCACCGGTCATTGCACTTTCTAAACCAGAAAACTCAGCTGTAACATCTACAATACAATGGATGTTTTGAGATTCTAAGAACGATAAATCTGAAGGGAACAAACGACGAGATACATATAAACCTTTTCCAACCTTCTGTATTGGTTCAACTTTATCTCTTTTAATTGCCCATGCATTGTACAGTCGAACACCTAAGAAGAATGGAATGAAGATCCATCTAATCCACCACACTATTTTCCCATCGCTAGTCTTCCTAAATATTGACGGCATATCGAAGATGTAGGCAACACTAACGATGAACATCGACAAACTACACCAGGCAAAAACACCACGGATTATTAGCTGTGGTATAAGAGCAGCAGCAAAAAAACAAGCTATAGCAAGAAGCATATAATATTTAATAATAAACATGTTACGCCTTAATTTATCCGTGAATTTAAATATATTTATCCGTAAATTTATCTATCTCTAAATTAAATAAAAGAAGGGCTCAAGAATGAGCCCTTAGCTTGATAACAAAGCAGTTTTATACTTATTTAAAGAATTTGATTACTTCGTGATTCAAGCAACCTCTTTTTCATATTTACGAGCTAATGTTTCTTTTTGTTCAGTATCTAAGACTCGACCTGCGGTTTGAAAAAAACGCTGCTCTTCTTCTTCTAAATGATGTTCAACCTTATCTTTTAATGTTTTCATTAAAACAAGCCAAGCTGGTGAAGACATCTCTGTATCATCGAGTTGAGCGAGTATTTTGTCGATTCCATGATGTTCAGCGATTCCATGTCTAGTCATGTCAATGGATTGATCACTCTCGATCAAAGGTGCATAAAAATGGCGCTCTTCTGCAATCGCATGCTTGGTTAACTCATCCTTAAGGTTAACATAGAGTTCTTGCCTAGCTTGTGTGTCTCCCGAAGTTTGGAGTAACGCATCCATCAAAAGTCGTTGCTTTTCATGACTGTCTTTGAGCACATCAAATATATTTTTCATGTCTAATTCCTACTTCATTGGTTTATTTTTATGAGGATTTTGGCATCTCATTGCACTCTAGATGACAGTTCTAGCAATCTTCATCTTTCGCATCTAAATGCTCTTTAATATTTTCACAGCTATCTTCTATTGCGTTTTGAGTATCCTCTACAGCCTCATCTACATTTTCCCCGGCTTGTTCCATCGGACCTTCATCACTACATGCCGCAAGTGCAAATGTAATACCCACAATAGTTAAAAAACGGTAAGCGTTCGATTTGATGTTCATATAAACTCCTAATGTTTGTTTTTATTCAGCAACATAATTACCACTAAAACCAGTAGTGATATTGCAAATATATAAAATATGATCTTTGCTACTGTCGCAGCAGCCCCAGCGATACCACTAAATCCCAAGAGGGCGGCAATAATTGCGACAATAAAAAATATTAGCGACCAGCGAATCATCGTTATTCCCCAATTTTTAATAAATTACCAATTGTAGAGAGGTTAAATAATATTTAATTTATCCACCACTCTCTCTACATTCGGGGTATTATTTGCTATAGATAAAGCTAAGTCGTGTTCACTGCTTGATGAAACTGAACCTTTCAAGATAACCACACTGTTTTCGGTTTCAACTTGAATATCGCTACCACTAACATTGGTATTCATTAATAAACGAGTGATTACCAGTGTCTTTATGTGAGCATCAGTCAAAGCTTGTACGGCTGCGGGTGTTTTTTCTTTGTCTTCATCAATCACTGTAAGTTCGTTTTTTACAGACTTAACGTCATCTAGGCTTAGCACTAACTCTTCTGCCAAATCTTTCTCTGTTTCATTTTTAACCGAGCCAGTTAAAGTAACCACTCGATTTTTAACGTAGGTGTTGATGTCAAATGAGTTTAAATTAGTATTCAGTAATAAAGTCGTTTCTGCTTTTCCATCAATCCACGCATCGAAAGTTTCTTTTTCCCACATGCTATTAGCAAAAACAGTTGATGAAGAAGTTGCAATCAAAGTAGCTAATAATATTTTACTTGCAGTATTTCTCATTAATTATCTCCTCTAGTTAACTGACACTTGTACAATTGCAACCAGCATGCCAACTTTTTAACTGACTGAAAATAAAGGATTTACACTTTAATTTTGAAAATTTACCATTGGTAAAATAATCGGAGGTGTATTAATTACACGAGTATTTTGTAAAAATTATCATCAATGGAGATCCTAGAATAATTAATATCAATACTGTTAATTAGCCACTTCTACTATCAGTAATATTGTAACTACATTTAAAAGGTGGCGTATAGTAAATGATAGATTCATATTTTAAGGACATCATGTTATTATCAAGGTCGTTTTCTGTCGTACAAAAAGAGAGTTAAATCATGTCATTACCGACACTTTTTATAGAGTTAAAAGATGAATTATTGCGGTCTAAAATAAACTCTCTAGATGAATTATCAAGCTTTGAAATAATTCAAAGTACTATGGATGTTCATTGGATTGACAAGCTACAACAACTGCAACCAGATACTGCTATTGTTGAAGTCTCTCGATTTACTAACGATGATTTTAAGTCCTTATCGAGTGCAACAGGGTTGGACGAAATGGACTTGATTATTATCAGTACAGGTACGCCAAACAAAAATTTAGACATGATGATGAACCATGGCGCAATCTTCCATTATAGAAAGCCCGTCGACATGCAAATATTGGAAGATACCCTTGCAGACTTCAGTCAATACTTCCTCCAGAAGCAGGAAGAAGGGCGTAAAGTGTCCACCAGCGATTTAGACCAGTTCGGTATGTTAGTCGGTTCTTCTAAGCCCATGCATAAGCTGTATCGAACTTTAAGAAGAGTCGCGAAGACTGACACCAATGTTTTGATTGTCGGCGAAAGTGGGGCAGGTAAAGAATTAGTCGCACAAACGATTCACCTTGCCAGTGATCGTAAAAACCAACCTTTTATTGCGATCAACTGCGGTGCTATCAGCCCTGAGTTAGTTGATAGTGAATTATTTGGTCATGAAAAAGGCGCTTTTACAGGGGCGAATCGCACACACCAAGGGGTGTTTAGGCAAGCAGAAGGTGGCACATTGTTTCTCGACGAAATCACCGAAATGCCACTTGAACACCAGGTCAAATTACTACGAGTTTTAGAAACAGGTGAATATCGCCCTGTAGGCAGTAATGCAACGAGTATCGCTAATACTCGAGTCATTGCAGCGACAAACCGAGATCCACAAGTCGCTATTGAAGAACAGTTTTTGAGAGAGGATCTCTATTTCAGGTTGGCTCACTTCCCCATACATGTCCCTCCATTGCGTGAAAGAGGCGACGACATCGTCGGCTTAGCAAAACATTTTATTTCTCATCGCAACGCAAATGAAACCACTGCGAAGACCATTTTCACATCAGCGCTTCAAAAAATATCAGCCCATGCATGGCCAGGGAATGTCAGGGAATTAAAACACTGTATTGAAAGAGCTTTTATATTGGCAGATGAGACGATTAAAGATGAACACCTAATTTTTGATACTCCGCCTTTAGAAACAGGGACTACCGTTGAGGATATGGTTCCGGCGGGTGTTTCTCTTGAGAAGATTGAGAAAGCGGCGATTATCAATACGCTCGAAGAAAATGAAGGCAACAAAAAGGAAACAGCACAAGACTTGGGAATCAGCATCAAAACGCTTTATAACAAGCTCGATAAGTATCAAGAGTAGTAATACTCATATCTGATGTTGCTGTGTGATCAAAATAGATACAGGCGATCGTTAATTTGCAGTTGATGTTTTGCTTTTCCATGAAAATTTAACAGTGGAGGGTGAGCCCTCCACTGTTAAATTTTATGCTGCATTCACCGATGTCTCGGTTCTTTTATCTTGGTCAAAGAATTCTTCATGCAACGCGCAAATCGCTTGTTGATACTTGTCATCACTCACAACAAATTGCACATTTACGTTTCTCATAGACGAATGTAATGCAATAGGCGTAACACTATGGTTCATCAAAGCCAATACACCATTAGCGAGCGTTTTATTGGTATCAATTTGAGAACCGATCGCTGAGATTATAGCGACCATTCGACCTGAAATAGATGCCTGAGGGTAACGTTTCTCAGCCTTATAAGACACCTTGTTTAAACTCTCGGTGCTACCACCTAGATAATAGGTAATAGAATTGGCGTTCATCTCTTTACCAATAAGGTTCACTCTAGCATCTGCGATAATCTCCATTAACTCATAACTAACATTGTCCGCCTTACCGACCATTCCCTGGTCAAAAACGTGTAACGCATATACCTTCTGTTTTCCGGCAATGATCTCAATGTGATTAGTGTCTGGTCGGTAATCAGAAGAAATCAGTGTTCCCTCATGTTCTGGCTCGAAAGTGTTTTTGATTTGCAGTTCTATGCCACTTTCTCGTAACCCAGCAGCCGCATTAGAGTGAATAGCTTCCATACCAAGGTTAGCCAGTTGATCGGCAACATCATAATTGGTTGCCCCAATCGGTTTAACCGAACCTACACCAACGACTTTTGGGTCAGCCGAACTAAAATGATACTCCTTATGGATGATCGCCAATGAAGCCTCAGTAATAGTAGCGATACGACTAAACGTCATCTCACTGTAACCACGATCATAAGTATGCATCAAACCTTCTTTGCAATATGCATAACCAGTTACTATGGGAAGCTCCTCAGTAACATCAATGTCAGAGAAAGCCTCTCTAATGGTATCGTCCAAACTTTGAGGGGTTTTGTTGTCCCAACCAGAAAGGTCAACAAAGGTCGAGTTTATACCAATGTTTTTTAATTTAAGAGCCGTGTTGTATGCACTATGTGACTCTCCAATTGAAGAAAGAAACTCTCTAATCTGTGGTAAATAATGTCGCAGTGAAAACTGTCCGTATTGACACGTTTCAAGAATATTAGTGATACAGTTTTTAGCTTCTGAAATACGAGACCGGATGAACTTATCAGCTCTCATACGATTCATTGGATCCGCAAAAATATGCTCATTGGTCAATAGCATGCGGCGTTCAATATAAGATAGAGCATCCTTCCACGAATCGTCACGCATCGCTATCAATTGATAGATACCAGGCTTACCTGTTTTTTTACATTCCAACAATGCATCCGTCATACCGCTGTATGCGGACACAACAAAGATTCGGTTATACGGATTTTGAGGGCGGAGAATAATATTGTCGAGCACAGCATCAAATGCTGTCATTGATGTACCGCCGATTTTTTCTACGGTAAATGTCATAAAAGACCTTTTGTTCTTGAAGAGATTAAAGACTAAATAATAGGGAGCGGGGTGAGATATCACCCCTGAAGATATGGGTTAATCAACGAGTGGATAAACGCCGTTTTCATCGTGTACTTCAGCGCCAGTAATTGGTGGGTTAAACACACAAGCCATTGTCATTTCTTTGTTTTTATATGCGCGTAAATAATGCTCGTCATTCTTATCTAGGATGTACAGCGTACCGGGTTTGATTGGGTAAGTTTTACCACCAACGACTTCAATCTCTCCTTCACCACTCATACAAAACACAGACTCCAAGTGGTTTTGGTAATGGATATGTGTTTCTGTCGCTTCGTAAATTGTTGTGATATGAAAAGAAAATCCCATATTGTCATCTTTCAATAACATGCGAGTACTTTCCCAGTTATCCGATACAATACGTCTTTCACTATTACGACATTCATCAAGTGTTCTAACAATCATTTTACTCTCCCTATTACGATGCTTTCTTGAAATGCTTGGTTGCTACCACTTCAACTGAGTCTTCGAACATAGTTAAACCTTGCATCAATTCCGATTCTGAAATGGTTAATGGACAAAAGAACTTCAAGATTTCATCGTTTGGACCTGCGGTCTCAATTACCATGCCCTTGTCAAAACACACTTTTGCAATCTCATCAGCTGTGTTCCCATCTTTACATTCAATGCCAATCATCATTCCGCGTCCCTTGCGTTGAACAAATAGCTCAGGGAAACGCTTGAGATTGCGTTGAATGACATCATCGACCATGCTTGAGCTACGTTGAATATGATTTTCAAAATCATCATTTGACCAATACATTTCTAACGCTTTCGCAGCAGTAATGAACGCATGGTTGTTACCACGGAAGGTGCCGTTGTGTTCTCCCGGCTCCCACTTGTCTAGTTCAGGTTTTAATAAAACCACAGCCATCGGTAAGCCATAACCACTTATCGACTTAGATAGCGTAACGATATCTGGTTTTATACCTGAAGGTTCAAAGCTAAAAAACGTTCCTGTTCGACCACAACCGGCTTGAATATCATCCACAATAAGTAGGATATCGTGGGCTTTACAGATTTTGCTTAACTTCTGTAGCCACTCATTTGAAGCGACATTTAACCCACCTTCACCCTGAACCGTTTCCAATAAAACGGCAGCAGGTTTATCCATACCAGCGGAATTATCGGTTAACATCGTTTCAAATAATTTTAAACCATCGATTCCAGCGTAACCTTCAAATGGCAAACGCGTAACGTTGTTGAGATTTGAGCCCGCACCTTGCCTGTGGTGTTGGTTGCCTGTAGCAGCCAATGCACCCGCCGTACAACCATGAAAACCATTGGTAAATGCAACAATACTGCTTCGACTTTTTACTTTTTTCGCCAACTTAATCGCTGCCTCAACCGCATTTGTTCCTGTCGGGCCGGTAAATTGAACTTTGTAATCTAATGCTCGAGGTTCCAAAATAAAGCGACTAAGAGCTTCTAGGAATTCAGCTTTGGCTTCTGAATGCATATCCAAGCCATGTGTAATTCCATCCATTTCAATATACTCAAGTAAAGCTTGCTTAAGTATTGGATTGTTATGACCGTAATTGAGAGATCCTGCTCCAGCAAGAAAATCGAGGTAACGATCACCTTGTTTTGTTTCAAGCCAGCAGCCTTTTGATTTAGCAAAAGTGACTGGAAAACTATTCGAGTATGAACGTACGTTAGATTCCTGCTTTTTAAAAATATCCATGATAAGGCCGTTATTTGATTCCTATAAGTTAATGATTATTTAAGGGGTATTCGATACAAATACTCAGTATCGTGCAGCCCTTTAAAATGAACATTTTCATCTAAGAAAGTGGTCACTTTTCCAGTGCTACTATTTTTTGCGTCTAGCTTTTTAAAGAGTGCCCAAGACGCTTGATTTGACTTAGTAATGGTTGTTTCAATAGCTTCTATACTCTTCAGCCACTCTCGACGAAGTAAGCTGTTCAACATCTTGTAAGCTAAAGAGTGACCTCTAAATCGAGGGGCAACTGCAACTTGCCAAATAAAGAGAACATTAGGCTCACTCGGTTTTTGATAACTCGAGATAAAGCCCGCAAGCTCACCTTTGTTCTCAACCAAAATACAAGTTTTACTAAAGTGAGTGGATTGCAAAAAATTGCAATATGACGAGTTGGTGTCTAGTGGCGGACATTCTGAAATCAGTCGATAAATGTCGTTGCCATCTGAAGCTTTGGGCTCGCGAAAACTCCATTCTTCACTCGTTTTTTCTATCACTTCTGGACACAACACCCAAGGCGCTGATGTAATCATACCGAGAAATTCCTTTGAACTCTAATTAAATTCCTTTTTATTATGAGCATTTACCCCCTACTAAGATCAACACCTTAACTTTAAAAAACAAAAATTAGTGATATGTATCACATTTAATAGCGGTCAGCATGAATTAAATAATACTTTGAGTTCTAATGTATTTGATCGGTGGAGATCTTAAGAAAATGTCTTTAACCGAATAAGCGTCAAAAGAAGGTTAGAGTCATTAGTAAATTATGTGCTCAGATTGCCAATCAAGCGGCATAAATCACCAACACTCTCAGTGTTGAACATTCTATCGAGTAGATAACAACGCTTCGAATGGCAGTGACTCGCTATCCACTATTAAAATATCGGCCTCAAAAACAAAAAAACCTAGCGAGAGCTCGCTAGGTTTCTTATCTAACATATCGATGAATAATGAACTCAGAGGAAACGAGTCCAGAAATATCAGCTTGGAAAAGGTTTACTTCAAGGGATCATTGTCAGGCAATGCTTTATGTATCCATAGCGCCAGACGCTTTTTAATGTTTGCCCCATCAAGCTTACTTTCCGGTAACGGTGTGATCTGATTGACTTCAACAAGGAACAAGTACACCGCTTTAACCTTTATCGGTTGGGATGAATTTGGCAAATCAAAACCTTGTAGCTTAGCCATCTTAAAACCGACTTCAACTGCTTTTTTTACCAGCTTATCTTCATTAATGATCTTCGCGGTTTTCGACATATCATCTCCATCATCTTTATCGAATGAATATTGAGTATATCAAACCGAAAAATTCACAAGATTACTTCGCTCTCAATTTGAGGAGTCACTTTGATAAATAACATAAAACGAATAACAGGCTCTAGGATGACTCTAATTCGCTTGATAGTTACGCCACCAATACCTGTACGCAAACGGTCTCTTAACAGAACACTCAATAAATGAGATCTTAAGTCAAAAAACAAAAATTCGAATAATATTTGACTTAGCATTCCAAAGAATACGGAATATTATGATGTTCATTTTGAAAGTTAAAATTCAATAAAAGATCAATAAACTGCTGTTATTTAACTGGTTTAATACTAATTCGACTTAGATCATATTTACAACCAATTGTAACCAATTGTTATTTACAAAGTACTCACTAAGAAAATAGGATAAAACCACTAATTTTATACTGGTGTTGAAAATGCGTTACCTCTGGGCTTCATTCTGTCATAAAAATCCAATTCCGGGTCGAATTGTTCATATCCTTGTTATGTTGATAGCGCTAGCTTCTATCACCATTCCATTGATTTCAAAAGACGCCACAACCATCTTAACTTCACTGTGTGCTGCTCTAGTCTGTTTCGTCGTTTTTGTCTTCTTTGCGCTCGCCGACAAAATGCGCTCAGGCATGCATTAATCAACCAATCAGTTCTCTATCACCAAGCATTCTCTTTTTAAAAATTCATTATAAAATGCTGGTTACCAAATACGGAAAAGCCCAAAGTTATTAGCTTTGGGCTTTTCTTCTATAGCGAATTCTTACATATTCCAAATAGCCTGTAGTTAGAAATTACAGCTATCAATCAGGCATGACCACAATACCCATGGTTTCAAGCAGTTGCTCTTGTTGCCAAGCGACAATTTTAATCCCCGACGTGTCTACCTTGCGAGGGTCTAACCCTTCTAATTCAGCATGACATAAATTAGCACCTTGCATACTGAATTGCCCCCATACGTCTTCCGAGAACACACCTCGGCTGAGATCAGACTCTTTCAGAGACGTGCCGCCAAGGTAAGTACCTATCCAACGGTTCTCAAACAGCTCGCACTTCTCTAAACAAGCTTGCTCCAAGTTGGTGTATGACAGGTTACAGCCCGTAATATATGCTGAGCAAAAGTACATTCTATTGCTTACCTGATTGGCAAAATTCGCACGAGTGAAGTTCGCCCCTTTCAGGTCGCATTCACGTAGCTCAATACCATAACAATTCGCGTTACTGAAATTCGCCATCGCCAACTGACAATTCTGAAAGCTTGCATCTCGTAAGTCGGCAATATCAAAGTGGCATCCCTCAATATCGCCTTGTTCGATAAACTTACAGTTAATAAACGTTGCATCACGTAAGTTCGAACGTCTGAAATCACAACGGATAAACGTGCAGGCTGTAAATGTAAGCTCTGATAAGTCTTGCTGAGCAAAACTGTGGTGATGATAAGTGCTGTTATTGGTGTCCATTTAGCCCCCTAAAGAAATTAAGCTAAGACTACCATTGCGATCTTAAGAAAACACCAAATTAAAAACCAACAAAAACAGCAACTTAAAACACCCTGATTTAGCCATTTTAAGACACCAAACAAGCCCTTTAAGGTTATTATTTTCGATTTGTAGGGCGTGCTTATCTTGAAAAAAGTTTTGTCGCTTAGAAGTGCCAATAAGAGAGAAAGTTACTTTGACGAAACGAGTCAATTATTGACCGCGTCCTAACGCGCTAGACTGGACGGTTGGTATGTTGCTCGTTACACTATTCCTCATTCTCAGCATAAAGAGTAAGAACAATGAAAGACATGCGACAAGCTATGCTCGATGCAGGGTTTAGCCTTATTAATGAACACGGGTTTGCTGGTGTTGGCCTGATGAAAATCATCAACCAAGCGGAAGGCACTAAGGGTTCTTTTTACCATTACTTCAAATCCAAAGAACACTTTGGTGAGATCCTTCTTACTAACTACTTTGATGAGCATCTCGCTAAGCTAGACGACTTTTTAAGTGATGAGTCGCTTTCTCTTCGTGACCGCGTAAAAGCCTATTTCGAGTTTTGGTGTGCATCGAAACTGACTGAAGACTTCAATATCCAATGTCTTGTCGTAAAACTGGCGGGAGAAGTATCTGGGTCTGCTAACCCGTTGCAATCGACCATGGCAGAAGGCGCTGAAAAGATCATCCTGCGTATGGCAAAACTGTTTGAAGAAGGTAATGAGGCCGGTGATTTCACTATCGCAGAGCCCGAATCGCTTTCTCGAATGCTTTATGGCCTATGGCTAGGCTCAACGCTCATGGCCGCCATGCAGCGTAACCGTTCGATTCTAAACAATGCCATGGAAGAGACTCTTCTCGCCATGAGCCCAGCCCAAGAATCGGCTGACTAGATATACCCGTTACCAAATACCAAATACCAAATACCAAATACCAAAAGGCTCGCATAATTTATGCGAGCCTTCTATCTTACTGTAAATATTAACTAAATTTACTCACGCCTACTCCGCTACCCCAGACGAGACGGAATATTATTGGCTTTGAGTAAGGCCTTAATAACCGGGTCGATATGCTTGAAGAAGCTTAGCCATCCTTCACAGAGATAATTTAACCCAGCCTCTCCATCTCGGCTTTTGATGATGCGGTTTTTAGGGCACTCGCCATGGCATGCAAATTTAAACTCACAGGCTTGGCATTGTTTCGGCAGAGACTTCTGTTTGGCGAACCCAAAACTCTGCTGCTTTGGCGAGAAGGCTAAAGTTGAAAGTGCTTGCTCCTGAATATTACCTAGCTGAAATTCAGGAAAGACATAATGGTCACATGAATACACATCGCCATTGGGCTCAACCGCTAACCCTTTTCCGCAGATCTCACTCAAGGTACACATGGTGCTTTCTCTGCCCATCCACACTCCGACAAAATTTTCAAAGTACGGCACTAATACCCGACCAAAATCGTGCTCAAACCACTCGTCAAAAACGGTAGTGAGGAACTCTCCCCATTGCACAGAATCGACACTCCAAGCTTCAACCTCGCCTGATACGGGAATGATCGCTTGTTGGTTGCTCAACCATTTATTGTTGGTATGAGCCTCACGTTTATCGACCACAGGAATAAACTGCAACTGCTTCGCACCCACTTCATCACGCAGAAAGCGATAAACCTCTAACGGATACTTTCCTGTCACATCATTCACGCAGCTTAGGGTCGCGAACTCGACGTTATGCTGCTTCAAGTAGTGAATACCACGCATTGTTTGAGAAAAAGTGCCTTTGCCTGCACGGTTGGTTCGGTAGTGATTGTGTAAGTGCTCTGGGCCGTCAATGCTCACACCAATGATAAAGTCATTTTTTTTGAAGAACTCACACCACGCATCATTCAGTAACGTGCCGTTGGTTTGAAGGTCGTTGCTGATCTTACTGTGGTTAGGACAATATTTTTTCTGCAGCTCGACGACTTTTTGAAAGTACTCAACCCCCAACAAGGTAGGCTCTCCACCGTGCCAAGAAAAGATGATTTCAGGCGTATTCTGCCCTTCTATGTACTGCTTGATATAACGCTCTAACAGAACTTCATCCATCGTATATTGAGAGCCTTTTGGGTAATCAAGCAGCTGTTGTTTTTCTAAATAATAACAGTAGGTGCAACTGATATTACACACCGCCCCAATCGGTTTTGCTAACGCCTGAAGTTTGCTGTGTGCTTTGCCATTGAACTGCGGAACTGAACTCAAATTTGATAGCGATAATGTCGTCATGAAGAGTGCCTCGATGTAAAAGTTATTGTATTAGCCAAAACAATTCGTAATTCCTTTACACGGTGTTCATCGGCCAACCAAGCTTGATGGCATTAGGTTGGCCGAGTGATTTTTTCCTCTATTTCACGTTTTCAAACGGGTTCCACGCTTCGTCAACCGGGACGATATTTTGCGCTTTTTCGTATTCTTGATATTCAGCGACCATTTCAAGGAACAGATCTGGCATTTGGTTTCTCAAGTCATGTTGCTCAGCTGGATCTTTCTTGGTGTTGTATAAGTGCCACTCACTGTCGCCACCCATTCCCGTAGAAATTCGGATGATCTTATGATCACCTTTAAGCAGAATTCCGCTACCAAACAATTCAAATGGAATCGCATTGTTGGCACTGTGCACGTCTGCCGTTTCCCCTTTGAAGTAAGGCAACAAGCTCACACCACTCATCGGCGCTACTTCTCTACCTTGATATTCCGTTCCTGGATGATCGACCTCTGCAATCTCAAGAATCGTGGCTGCAATGTCCTTCACTTGAGATAAGTCATCTGTTTGAGTTCCCGGTTGCAACGCATCTTCACCGTCTAAAAGCGCTTTGGCTGGCTTAACGATAAACGGCACACGGATACCGCCCTCTGCTGTATAAGCTTTGTACCAAGATAGGCCACCGGTTGAAGCACTTGCCCACTCAGGTCCAAGTGACACACTGGAGTTCGCCTTACCCAAATTTTCAGTCGAATTATCGAAATGATGAGCAGTCCACGTTCGGATCAAATCACTGATATTTTCACCGGTAATATCCGCAGCTTCTGGGCCGTTATCCGCTAGGTACATGGTGTAAGTATTATCGTATTCCCCGATTTCTTTCAGGTAATCAACTATCTGACCGACTTGTTGGTCCTGCATTTCCATCATGCCCATCGCGACAGCCATTTTCTTGCCATACCACTTTTGTTCTTTTTCAGAGAGCGAGTCCCAAGGTCGGCTTAATGCGTTACGATCTGAAATATCGGCGTCTTTTGGAATCACACCCATCTCTTTCATGCGTTGGAAACGATCTTCTCGAACCGAGTCCCAACCATGTTCAACGTAGTAATCGACTTTATCTTGATAGGCAGACTCAGGCGCTTGCAGTGGTAGATGAATACCGGTGAATGGGACGTAGGCAAAGAAAGGCTTGCCGTCGTCTTTCTTGCTGTCGATCATCTTGATGATCTCGTTGGTGTAAACTTGGTCTGAGTACTCGCCTTTGTAATTATCCTCAACCACTTCACCGTTGCGGTAAGTTGGCTCAACTTCAACACCGGGAATATCGCCTTTTTGCAGCGCATCCGCTGTCGCAGCGTTTTTGGCTCGGAACATCATATCTCGGTTAAAGTGATTCGAACCGCCCGCTAAAATACCATAACTCTCACCAAAACCTCGATCATCAGGTAGGAAGCCATCCTCGTGCCCCAAATGCCATTTACCAGAGAGGTAAGTGTTATAGCCGCTCTCTTCAAGCAACGTGGCGACCGTAACACCTTTCTTGGTGAGGTAACCTTCATAACCCTGCTTACCAATAGCGCCCGGATAGACGGCATAATCAAAGGTGCCTAACCCAACCTCGTGGCTATTTGCTCCGGTTAACATCATAGAGCGCGTTACCGATGAGGTTGGTGACGCGTGAAAGTTAGTAAACTTAACCCCCTCTTCAGCCAGCGCCATTAGGTTTGGTGTATTGGCTTCTGAGCCATAAGGCTGTGTATCGGCAAAGCCCACATCATCGCCAACAATGACAACAATATTCGGTTTTTCTGATTCAGCCGCCAGAGCAGCACTGCTTGCCGCCGCCATTGCCGTGAACACTAAAGATTTCTTGAATGTCTGCATAAGACGTTCTCCAATTTCTGTGATTAACTTGTTTCAGTAATTAACTTTTCTGCGAGTAACTTTTTCTGTGAGTAACCTGAGTTAAGATTTGAATTAATGCGCGGCTTGCGACATCCAATGTAATAAGTCGAGCGCAGGGTCATACTCTTGAGCTCCAGCCATAAAACCACTCATAATCGTTGATACACACGTTGTATAAGAAGATGCCAACAAACATCGACTTCTCAAATGCGCTGTAAATCATGGTTGAGGTACGCAGCGATTTGTACTTCGCCGAGAACATCAACAACACACCAATACAGCCAACCACCACACCCCAGTGTTGATAAGTACCGAGCAAATACTCTTTGTTTTCCATCATGGTATCGTTGTACGAGAACAGCGTCTGCATACTCCAATCAGGCGCTAGGAAAGTGGAAAAAGCCGTCGCCGTTAAGAAACCTGTAATCATCAAATACGACTTGATCGTACGTTCAAAAAAACGTTCCAACATAAAAGTAACCTCTTAAAATAATTTCGTGAAAATAACTTTTTGAAAAATAAACAGTGTCATACCAACAATGATTTACTGGCCAAGCATGCCCATCACTGCTGTTTTTAATTCGTTGTCTTCTTTTGAAAACAGATGCTTAACTCGATGATCTAAACCCGTTTCCAAGACTGTTTTGGCGTGGGAGAAAGTAAGGAAACCTTCTGTTCCGTGATAGTTGCCCTGACCTGATTCACCAATGCCACCAAACGGCGCGTCATCAACCGCTAAATGAAAAACACAGTCATTAATACACATGCCACCGGAGTGAACTTGGTGCTTAACCTGAGCCTGTAAGCTCAAATCAAAGCTCATTAGGTAGAGTGCTAACGGCCTTGGTTTGCTATTGATGACTTGGAACGCCTCTTCGACATTGCGATACGTAATCAAGGGCAATAATGGGCCGAAAATTTCTTCGTTCATCACCTTGGATGACAGGCTTGGTTCAACAATCAGATGTGTCACCAGTCGTTGGCAATCTAAGTCCATCGCTTCGTCATGGCAGGCCACTGTTCGCGTTCCAGCTTGTCGTTCTTCATTCAACAAACCAACTATACGGTCGCATTGACGAGGATTGATTAGGGACGTCAAACTCTCGGAATACACCCCTTCATCGAACAGCAATTGGTACTGTTTTTTATACTCTTGAATGAAAGATTCAACTTTCCCTTCAGGTAGCAATACATAGTCAGGAGCCACACACACCTGCCCGTTATTGAGGCTCTTACCATAAATGATTCGCTCAACCGCGATATCAATTGGCATGTCTTCTGCAACGATAACCGGTGACTTACCACCTAGCTCTAGCGTGACTGGAGTTAGCGTGTCAGCCGCTGACCTCATCACTTGGCGACCCACTTGGGTTGACCCCGTAAACAGAAGATGATCAAACGGCAACGCCGAAAATGCGGCTGCGATTTCTACCTCACCTTCAACCAAGCACACCTCATCGGATTGGAAGACTTCCGCCAATAGCGCTCTTAATACTTGGTTCGTCGCTGGGGTAAATTCACTCATCTTGATCATGGCGCGATTGCCCGCAGCCAACGCCGAAATAAGCGGGCCGACGGATAACATGATCGGGAAGTTCCACGGAGCAATGATCCCGACAACGCCTTTGGGTTGATAAACCACTTCAACACGAGAGGTTGAAAGCAAAGGGCCGGAATGACGAATCGAAGATGTCGACCAATGAGGTAAACACTCAATGCTGTGATCAATATTTCCGATACAAGGCAATATGTCGGCCATCAAAGTGTCTTGTCGACTGCGGTGACCATAGTCCTCACTCACGGCTGAACACAAACGATCTGTATAGTCGATAAGCGCAGATTTAAGTGCAAGCAACTGCTCAATTCTCACCGATACCGCTGGCATCGGGTTCTGTGCAAAAGCTCCCTGCATGTTGTTCAACGTCATGGTCATTTGTGTTGGCGTCAATTCGTATTTCATACATCACCTCGTGGTTAAGATGAGCACACAATAATACAAGTCAGACCGGTCGGTCTACATCTTTATTGTCAGAGAATCGTCAATGCATTTTTGAATACAAATAAATAGGGTGGTTACAACGTAGGGTTAAAATTCAGGGCGATTAAAAAGAGAAGGGCGTAACGAACAGGCGGTATAACGAGAAATCTCACATGGTGAGATCAAAAATGGCCGCTTAATGCGACCATTTAATAACTCTTTAAGCTTTTGTTTTAAATAAATAATTTAAAACTAACGTTAGCTTTTGGCTACGTTTGCAATGCCTTCAAGCTGAAGCACTGGAGCAGCGTCGATGTCTTCTGCGTTCATCATTGCTGATACACGCTGCATCGAAGAAAGCAGTAAGCTTTGCTCCCACGTCTCTAGGTTTTGGAATTTTTTCACGAAGTTATCTTGCAGCGGCGGTGGCGCATTGTTTAGCAACTCTTGACCTTTTTCAGTCAGGTTCGCGTGTACTTTACGGCGGTCCGATGAACTGCGAACACGTTGTACATAGCCATTCAGTTCCAAGCGATCGATGATCGTGGTTGTGGTGGCTTGGCTTACATTGGTGTGATTAGACAATTCTTTGATCGTCACATTACCCATTTCTTGGATTGCTCTCATTAAGATTAATTGAGGGCCAGTCAAACCATACTCTTTACTCAGCTTCTTCGAGTGTAAATCGATAGCGCGAATAATTTGGCGAATAGCGACCAGGATTTCGTCATGTTTGTCCAAGATGCAGACCTTTGTACTAATATACTGTGAATGGTTTTACAGCGTCGAAGCGATGAAATGTCTCGAGTGATTACGTCACGCATGCTCGAATTACACTGTAAATTGATAAATTACTTCATTGATTTTTCCGCATTGTACTGATGTTCATACTATTCTCAATCTTTTCTATACCACTAAACTTGCGTGGTACGGCACTTTTGCTTAATGAAGGGGGAATGAACGCTTCAATGAAGACAAAAATAATGAACCAGAGAATACAAACTCAAAGAATAATATATTTTAATAATCATAGAGGTAGAGAGATTTAACCCTCTCCACCCAATAAAAAACCAGCCTCAATAGCTAAACTGAAAAACGAAATTTTACGCAGCGGTATTCATCTGAAAGTTACCCGTTAGTGCGTTGTAAAACTCGCTGTTATCCAAAATCCCGACCAATTGATTGTTTTCAACCAACAGAATTGGGTGGTTACTGATCTGCTTAAGCTTAATCGCATCACGCATACCAATCTCCGGGCTTGTCACTACCACACTCGACGCGTTAATCGCGGTTAGGTCGTCAGACTCGCTCCACTCAACAAGCGCCAAAGTAGATTCACCTTTCACTGATAAAGCACCTTCACTCTGTTCAATCCAAAGATCTTTAGAATCGCAGATCTTCCAGCTTTCATTCTCTTGCGTCAGTGAATCAAGAGGCTGCATTAAAGAGCGACCTTTAAGCACATTCAATGGATTGGTGTGAGCAACGAAGTCTTTTACGTATTCGGTTTTTGGCGTCAGTACGATCTCTTCAGGCTTACCGTGTTGAATCAGTTTTCCTGACTCCATGATCGCAATGTTATTACCAATCTTCAGTGCTTCATCTAGGTCGTGACTCACGAACAGAATCGTTTTGTTGAGTTTGTTTTGCAGCGTGATCAGTTCATCTTGCAGCTGAGCACGAATCAGTGGATCAAGCGCCGAAAACGGTTCATCCATCAGCAGAATGTCGGTGTCCATTGCAAACGCACGCGCCAAACCAACACGTTGCTGCATACCGCCAGAAAGCTCATGCGGATACTTGGTTTCCCACTCTGCCAAACCCACCATTTCAAGTTGTTCACGCGCTTTAGCACGACGAACATCTTTGGCTACGCCTTGCATTTCTAGACCAAACGCCACGTTATCTAACACGTTTAACCAAGGCATTAGGGCAAATTTTTGGAACACCATAGAAACGCGGTGAGTACGAAGATGACGCAAGGTCGCTTCGTCGCACTGTTCACCTAAATCAACCTGCTTGTCTCCATCTTTGATCGCCAATGAGCCACGGCTGATCTCATTCAGGCCGTTAACTGCGCGAAGCAAAGATGATTTACCAGAACCAGACAAACCCATCAACACACAGATCTCGCCTTCTTCAACCGTCAGCGACACATTATCTACGCCAACCACTTGACCAGTTTCATCAATGATCTCTTGGCGAGTTTTACCTTGGTCGAGTAGCTCAAGCGCTTGTTTCGATTTATTACCAAACACAACATCGAGATTCTTAATGGTAATCGCGTCCATTGTCTTTTTTTCCTGAGAGTTAGACATGATTAAGCTTCCTTCTGGTTTGGTGTTTTGCACAAGCGATCAAGAATGATAGCGACTAATACAATCGCCAACCCGGCTTCAAAACCTTGTGAGATGTTCACTGTATTCAATGCACGAACAACAGGTTTACCAAGTCCGTCAGCACCGACAAGAGCGGCGATAACCACCATCGAAAGCGACAACATAATACATTGGGTTACACCCGCCATGATGCTTGGTAAAGCCGCCGGTAATTCGACCTTCATCAGCAATTTCAGACGGCTGGCACCAAACGCTTTACCCGCTTCAATCAACTCTTCAGGCACTTTCGTTACCCCTAAGTAGGTTAAACGAATCGGTGCAGCTATCGCGAAAATAATGGTCGAGATTAAGCCAGGAACAATACCCAAGCCGAATAGAACCAGAGTTGGAATCAGATAAACGAAAGTTGGGACTGTCTGCATCAAATCAAGGATTGGACGCAAAACTGTATAGAGCCAAGGACGGTGAGCAGCCATGATGCCAACCGGTACGCCAATTAATACGGAAATCGTTGTCGCCGCAAAGACGAGAACAAAGGTTTCCAGCATTTCTTGCCAATAGCCGAGGTTAAGAATAGTCAGCAGCGCTGCGACCACAAAGATCACTAGCGAAGGTTTACGGTGTAAGTACCATGCAATCGCAGCAGTCATCACGATTGGCAGTGCAGGCGGCATCCACTTAAATACATCGACTAAAAACATAATGACGGTTTCTAGAAAAATCGAAATAGCGTCAAAGAATCCTGCTGCATTGATTGTTAGCCAATCAACACCCGCTTCCATCCATTGTCCGACAGGGATTTTGTTTTCCGTAATAAAATTCACAATATTGCCTTTTATTATGGGTGGGCTACTTCAAACCAATCGATAAATTGGCAAGCCCACCTTTATTATTTATGTAGCTGTTGAGATAGGTAGAACTAAGCTTTAACTTGCTTTAAGTATTCAGTAACGGCTTGAGTCGCTGATTCACCTTTATGCGTTTTTACGTTGTCTAACCAAGCTTCAACTTGTTGAGGGTTCTTGTTCAACCATTGTTGAGCCGCTTTTTCTGGCTTCACTTTTTGGTTAAGAATCTCTTCCATCAACTGGTTTTCCATCTCTAGAGTGAATTCTAGGTTTTGTAGAAGTTGACCGACATTTGCACACTCAGACAGGTAGTTTGAACGAACGTTAGTGTAAACATTCGCGCCACCGTAGTTAGGGCCAAAGAAGTCGTCACCACCTGATAGGTATTCCATTTCAACATTGCTGTTCATTGGGTGCGGAGCCCAACCAAGGTAAACGATCCATTGGCTACGACGTGCTGCACGTGATACTTGAGACACCATGCCCGCTTCACTTGATTCCACTAGGCTGAAATCTTTCAAGCCAAACGCGTCAGAATCAATCATTGATTGGATTAAGCGGTTACCGTCGTTACCCGGCTCGATGCCGTAGATGCGGTCTTTAAATTTGTCGGCATGTTTTGCTAGGTCTGCGAAGCTTTTTACGCCAGAGTCGTACACATATTTTGGTACAGCTAGTGTGTATTTTGCGCCTTCAAGGTTGGCACGAACGGTTTCAACCGTGCCCGCTTCACGGTACTTAGCAATATCGCCTTCCATAGTTGGCATCCAGTTACCTAGGAATACGTCAATATCGCCGTTCGCCATTGAAGAGTAAGTCACCGGTACTGAAAGTAGGTCGGTTTTGGTTTTGTAACCAAGGCCTTTTAATAGTTCAGAAGTAACGGCGGTTGTTGCGGTAATGTCAGTCCAGCCTACATCAGCGAAGCGAACGTTTTCACATTGCTGCGGTTCAATAGAAGCGTTAGCACCAAATGCAAATGAACTAATGGCTAGTGCTGTTAACGTTTTCGTGGTCATGTTCTGAATATTTAGAGTCGTCATAATGGTTCCTTTTTATCTTTCCTTTTTCTGCTCGATATCAACACCGATAGAGAGCAGTTCTTCTGACTTTTGACTAATTTTTGTTGTTACTTTTTGCTTTTTCTATTTTTGAAATATTTTCTATTTTTTAACTAATAACAGAGGCTTACGCTTCTCTTACTGGTTTATTTATTCTTTGCTTGTCTTGCCACTCAGGTGCAATCCACACTGACACGCCCTGCTCTTTGAGCATCGGCTTACCTAAAATCAAATCGGAAGCACGCTCAGCAACCATAATGGTCGGGGCGTTCAAATTACCGTTTGGAATGGTTGGGAAAACCGATGAGTCGACAACACGTAAATTATCGACACCGCGAACGCGACACTCTTCATCAAGCACTGCCATTGGATCATCATCTGAACCCATTTTGCAGCCACATGAAGGGTGATATGCACTTTCAACGTTCTGCTTAACCCATTCGTCGATCGCTTCATCAGACGTTACGCTCAGACCCGGCTGAATCTCTTCGCCTCGGTAAACATCCATCGCAGGTTGCGACAAAATCTCACGCGTCAGACGAATACAATCGCGCCAATCTTGTCGGTCTTGTTCGGTCGAGATGTAGTTGAAAATGATCTCTGGCTTGGCATGTGGGTCAGCAGAAGAAATCGCTACCGTACCGCGACTTTCAGGTTTGTTAGGCCCAACATGAACTTGGAAACCATGACCATCAAAGGCCGCTTGACCGTCGTAACGCATTGCTGCTGGTAGGAAATGATATTGAATATTCGGCCACTTCAATCCTTTGCGTGAACGAATGAACGCACACGATTCAAAGTGGTTAGTGGCACCCAAACCTTTACGAGTCAAAATCCACTCTGCGCCAATCATGCCCTTGCTGACTAAGCCCAGCTTGCTGTTGAGCGTGATGGGTTCGTTACAGTGATATTGGAAGTACACTTCTAAGTGATCTTGTAGGTTTTCACCGACACCGCTCAGTTCGTGTTTCAGCTCAACACCCGCCTTTTCAAGCACCGCTTTCGGGCCGATACCAGAAAGTTGCAGCAGTTGAACCGAGCCAATAGAACCCGCAGAAGAGATCACTTCCTTGTTCGCCACGGCAACTTGAGTATTGCCTGACTTTTCAAACTCGACACCAACCGCTTTCAAGCCTGATTGACCTTCTAAGTCTTGTGCTTCAAGTAAGAAACGACGCGCCACGATACCTTTCTTCAAGGTCAGGTTTGAACGCTTCAATGCTCGACGTAAATAAGCGTTAGAGGTTGAGGCTCTAACACCCTTGTCTACCGTCATATGCATAGTGCCGAAGCCTTCTTGCTGGTAGCCGTTGTAGTCTTGTGTTTCTGGGTAACCGGCGTCTTTACCTGCATCGATGAACGCTTGGTAAAGCGGGTTGAGCTCCATATCGTTACCATTACAAGTGCCGACAGGGCCATTGTCTCCACGGTATTCATCACCACCTTTGTTCCATGATTCAGCACGGCGAAAATAAGGCAGACATGCTTGATAGTTCCAACCCGCAGCGCCCTCTTCTTCCCATTGGTCAAAATCACACGCGTGGCCACGAACATAAACCATACCGTTGATCGATGAGCTGCCGCCTAACACTTTGCCACGTGGGCAGTGCAGTTCACGTCCATCAAGGCCCGGCTCTTTCTCTGTTTCAAATTGCCAAGCGTACTTTTCAGTATTCATTGGGTAAGAAAGCGCGGTTGGCATTTGGATAAAAATACTCTTGTCCGTACCACCAGCTTCCAGTAATAAAACGCTATGTTCACCGCTTTCCGTTAGCCTATCCGCTAACACACAGCCGGCCGAACCCGCGCCGACGATAATATAATCGTAGCGTTGTTCCATGTTTTGATTTCCCTGAGATAAGTCAGTGGGGCTAGCTCTGTTAAGCTAACCCATAAAATTGAGTGTTACGCGTTAGGCATAAGGGCTGGCGTAGTCGCCAAGTTCAATAAGAATGCTCTTAGTCTGCGTATAATGAAGTAGGGTTTCTGGTCCATTTTCACGGCCAATACCCGAAAGCTTGTAACCGCCAACCGGCATTTCTGCTGGTGAGTCACCCCACGTGTTCACCCAACAAATACCTGCCTGCATTTGATGAATAACACGGTGCGCACGAGAAAGGTTTTGCGTGAACACACCAGCCGCAAGGCCATATTTGGTGTCGTTTGCACGGCGAATCACATCGTCTTCGTCCGTAAACTTCAACACTGACATTACAGGGCCGAAGATCTCTTGTTGAACGTGAGGCATGTTGTCTTCGCAATCTACAAACACGGTTGGGATAACAAAGTTGCCGTTCGCTAAGCCGTTGTCTGTCACTCGATAGCCGCCCGTCAGCAGAGTTGCCCCTGACTGTTTTGCCAGCTCAATCGCTTCGAGAACTTTTGAAAGGTGTTCTTTAGAAATCAACGCGCCGATCTGAGTCTCCATGTCCATTGGATCACCAATGATCAGCTTCTCAGTGCGTGTTTTAAGTTGATCGATGAATGCGTTGTAGATGTTTTCGTGTACATAAACACGGGTACCGTTAGTACACACTTCGCCTTGGGTGTAGAAGTTAGCCACCATCGAAGCGGAAACTGCATCATCCAATTTCGCATCATCAAACACGATCATTGGTGACTTGCCGCCAAGTTCCATGGTGACTGATTTCAGCGTCTTAGCGCTGTCTGCCATTACCGCTTTACCGGTACCGGTTTCGCCCGTGAACGACACTTTCGCGATATCTGGGTGCGCCGTTAGCATTTGACCTACACGGTAATCGCCCTGAACCACGTTGAACACGCCATCAGGAAGACCAGCTTCGGTAAAGATCTCTGCAAGCTTGAGCGCCGTTAGCGGCGTTTCTTCTGAAGGTTTGAAAATCATCGCGTTACCCGCGGCCAATGCCGGAGCCGATTTCCACATCGCGATTTGAATTGGGTAGTTCCACGCGCCAATGCCCGCACAAATGCCTAGCGGCTCGCGGCGAGTGTAGAAAAATTGAGATTCGCTCAGCGGCTGTTGGTCGCCTTGTAGCGTTGGAGCCAAGCCAGCAAAGTATTCAATAACATCAGCGCCAGACGCCACATCCACTTCAATCGCTTCTTGCAGAGGCTTGCCCGTATCAACAACCTCAAGATTTGCAAGGTCATTATTTCGAGCTCTAAGTATTTCCACTGCCTTCAAAAGAATGCGGCTGCGTTCCACAGCGGTCATTGCTGACCATACCGCAAATCCGCGTTTCGCAGATTCAATAGCACTGTCGACATCCGCAGAAGATGCTTGGCCTAACGTCGCGATAGGTTCACCGTTTGCAGGGTTAATGCTATCAAAGGTTTCACCAGAGGTTGCTTTAACCGCTGCGCCATCGATGTATAACGAGTTCATTTCCATTTGAGATTCTGACTTAATTATTGTTATTAGACTCTACTGGTCTATATGTGAGTATTAGGTGCGAATAGTGGTCGTTCTAGCTCTTGCTCTTGCTCTAGCTCAACGTCTAGCGCTACCACTGCGATCTATTTGCTGTGACACGAGTAGAACGTAAGTTGTTTATCTAGATAATCATTGATGATGGCACGCGCCTTTTGAGCATCGATACCATCTGGGTTTAATGTGCCTCTCAGCCACAAACCATCAATCAGAGACGCAATCCCGTGAGCAACGAGATCCGCTTGTTCATGATTCAAAATACCTTTCAACTCAAGACGTAAGTGTGAAATCAAACGTTTTTCATTCACACGTTGCAGTCTTTTCAGCTGCTCGTCATGCATTGAATATGACCAAAATGCCAACCACGCCTTCGCGACCTTATTTTCTGCTTGGTAACCTTCGAAGTTACCATCGATGATCGCGTTAATTCTCTGTTGGTGAGCATCAACAGGAAGTGCTTTTAGTGACGTGGTGATGGTATTGGAAAGTTGGCGAAGGATTTCACGCATGGTCTCTTCTAGCAGCCCATGCTTTCCACCAAAATAGTGATTAATAATGCCAGTGGAGACTCCCGCTTCTTTGCTGATCAACGCAATACTCGCGGCATGCAAACCCACTCGATCAATCACCGTCATGGTGGCTTGAACAAGCTGTGGTTTACGTATATCAGGCATCCCAACCTTCGGCATTTCTTAGTCCTTTTATTTTATATTGAACGTTCAGTTAAATATAAAATGACAGAAATTTAGTTAGGGTTCAAATGATTATTTAAAACAAACTCGTAACAATACAGCATTCAAATCAAAAAAAACCATTATAAGACAATAAATTAAATATCATTTAGAGCACTAACGAAAACAATTAAAGATTTGAGGTGTGATAGTTATTGGTCAAATGTTTTTGCTTAGAAAGTTCAAGAATCAATCAGTGAGAGTCCTTGTAGAAACTTTTTGGGGAGGGAGTGGAAAGGAAGTATCAAGGAATTTTCATACTGAAATTTAAGACAAGGAAATCCACAATCAACACAGGTAACGAATCAAAAAATGAACAAAAAAGGTTGGCGACAACAGCGTCATCACCAACCTTCTCAGTCGTTTCTAATGTTATTGCAAGCCTAAACTACTCAATGCGAGTGATGAAGTCGTATTTATCTGACTCAGCCTTAGTCACCCAGTGTTCGCCAGAAGCCGGAGCAGAATCCAACGTGAAGATATAGAAGTCGATTCCTTTGTCTCCCATTACCTTTTTAAAGTAGGTCGCTTGCTTGCGATGGCTTTCGTTCGTGTATGGGAAGTCTTTGGCTGTTTTATCATCCTCAGCCCAACTGTGCACACCAACCTGCTTATTAAGCTCAATGGCTTTAGTGGTATCTGCTCGTTGCAAAACTCGTGGGTTACCCGCAGCGAAAAGATCCGTGCCGCCAGAGAACACCGACCCCGTAGGCGTTACGATCGTCGTCATGTTGTTACTGTGGATCATGCGACCGGTGTACATATTGATATCATCGTCGGCACTTCCACCAATATGGTTGGTAAACTTCAACGTCATCTCACTGCCTTGATACAATTTCACGATATCAAAAAGCTGAGAATAGGTTGATGCGCCTAGAGTGGAAGTAATGCGATCAACAGCGCCAGTCTCGTTGAGCACATCACGGTAAAAAGCGTTGAAAGCAAACGAGGTGGTTATCGTTACCTTGTTCCCACTTTTAGTGTTACTCAGAATGGTAGACCCAAGGCTAGTCACGTATTGAACCAGTTCATTGTGATACTCAAGCTCGACGGGTTTATGAGTATTCGTCGTCGTGTTAATTAACGTGGTGTCATTGCCGATTGAACGTTGAGCAACACCACAATCAAATGAATCAAAAAACTTACCCTCACTGTAAATCGCACAATCGTCAGCCCCTGCATCAGGGAGATACAGATCCACACTCTGACCTAAACTATCCGCAAGCCTAACCACTTTTTGCTTATCACTAATATCTTCCGCAAACAGAACGATTTCATACTGCACACCGTTGTAATCAAGTTTTATGGATTCTTGGACCTCTTGTCGCTCTTTATACAACTCACCCAGTTTCGCTGATGAAAATACGTAATCTGCTTGAGGTTTTGCTTGCACTTTGGTGGCAGCTTTACCTGAGTTAGAGCTTGAATTACAGCCCGCTAACAGAATCAAAGGTAACGCCAGTAATGCATTTCTATAGTCGTTCATACCGTTATTCCCAAAATGTTTGATGAGAAAATTCTATTGTTTAGCGCTGAATTTATCTGTCGTGGAAATGTATGAGAATGTCGAGCCTATTTGAACGATGTTTTTTATTTTCCTATAAATGCCAATTCATCATTGAACTAACTTATAAAGTGTTTAATCATTCGCTTTAGGTATTTGGCGAAGCATCTGAACTTATATGCAATAGCGTATAATCGTAATGGTTCATCACGACGAAGACTCGCTCACCTAATCTCAATAAGTGAAACGAACGACAAGGCTGATAATGGAATGACAAAACCTAAAATGATCATCGTGGAAGACGATTTGAAACTTCAGAAAATGTTGCAGGACTACTTCGTCGCGCAAGATTTTGATGTCACGGTGTTGGACGATGGCAGTGATGCCGCACACACCATCCTCACGGAGCAACCTGACATCGTACTGCTGGATTTGATGCTTCCTGTAACTGATGGACTTACAATCTGCCGACAGACGCGTACGCACTATAAAGGTAAAATCTTGATGCTCACTGCTAGCGATGACGACTTTGACCACGTCGCTGGTTTAGAGACAGGGGCTGATGACTATGTCACCAAGCCAATCAAACCAAGAGTTCTGCTGGCCAGAGTTCGTTCGCTATTACGCCGCCAAGACACCAATACCGCTTCAGTCGATGACTCAGACACCCTTCAGTTCGATCAACTCGTTCTGAAAAACACTTATAAGAAGTGTGAACTTTCAGGTGCGGTTTTATCACTCACTGACAGCGAGTTTGACCTACTTTGGTTATTGGCAAGCAACCCAGACACGCCGTTATCTCGTGACTACTTGACGCAAACATTGCGCGGGATTGAGTACGACGGAATAGACCGGACGATTGACAACAAGGTTGTACGTCTAAGAAAGATTTTGGGCGACGACCACACACCAGCAGAGAAAATTCAGACCATTCGCGGGAAGGGTTACTTATTTGTTTCGACCGCCTGGCGTTAACCTCGCTCAATACGAGCGTAATAAAAGAGAGCGATTATGCGACGTATCTTTTTGGAGTCCTTAATAGGGCTGTTAGTTTGCTTTATGGCCGGCCTTGTCGCCTACGAGATTAGCGTCTATCAGCTCAATACCGACTACGAATACGTACTGGAAGATTACGAAGCGGCTGCCCACCAGCAATTGATCGAGAACATCGCTAAAAATCAAGGCCTTGAAGCGGCTCATCAAGCGATAAACCAGTTTGTAGAAACCACACGAAATAAATTGGTTACATTCAGCCCAGACGATGAAATACCCAGCCCCGTTTCAGAGTTCTTCAGCACGAATCCGAATACCTTTGTTTTTCACGATGATGAACGGGACCTATGGTTTCGCTTAGCAAGCAGTGACAATACCTATCACTACCTCCCCAACAGTGAAGCGTTCGTTAGGCAAAAAATAGAGTTGGAGGATGACCTCATTTGGTTGTTCTTTTTAGCGAGCTTTATCTTATATGGGTTATGTCATCTATTTATTATCTTCCGCCGAGTTAAAAAGCTTGAGGCTGCCACTCTGCGTTTTGCGGAGGGCGATCTCTCGACACGAGCCGAGACTTCAAGTGGTATTGCGATTGGTTCACTGAACAAATCCTTCAACCTAATGGCCGACCGAATTCATCGCTTGGTAGAAAGTAATCGCTCACTCACTAATGCTGTCGCTCATGAACTGCGCACGCCAATATTCCGTATTCAGTGGCAAGCTGAAATGTTGAAAGACACCCAGCTAAACGCAGAGCAAGAAAGCACGATTGAGAGTATTGTCGAAGACACGGAAGAGATGGAAAAGATGGTCGATGAACTATTGTATTACGCCAAACTCGATAGCACTGACCTAGAAAACTTAAAAAAGCCATTAGAGATTCGAGACTTTCTCGACCACGCAATGGTGCGTTGGAACAAAGACACTCAGCTCAACATCGACCTATCGCTACCAGAGCAACCTAGCTCAATAATGGCGGATGAAACGCTATTTAACCGAGCACTAGATAACCTAGTGCGTAACGCAATGAAATTCGCACGTTCGCAAGTGTCGATTGAAGCAAGCGTGCATCAAGATAAGCTACAGATCGCGGTACATGATGATGGTGATGGCGTGGCACAAGAACATCAAGCTCGCCTGTTCGAACCCTTTTACGTTGGCGACAAAGCGCGTAACAAGGCCAAGAGCGGCCATGGTTTAGGGCTTTCTATCGTCGAAAAGATCTGTGCTCAACATAGCGCGACCGTAGAGGTTGGTCAGAGCCAAACCTTAAAGGGGGCGGTATTCACCATAACCATTCAGCTATGTAATGATTCAACTGACAAACCCATACAGTAACTACAAAACACCTCTGGAATAATGTTCAACATCGGTCGGGAGATGCTGTCTCCCAATGAACCTATTGAATCTAAATTCCAATCTTTCTTAAGGTGTTTGTATGAAAAAGTTATTAGTTGTTTTAGGCATTGTTTCTCTAGCGGGTTGTTCTGGTATCAGCCACAACGAAGAAGTGTACACAGCGCACGCAGAGAGCTTCAACATTGTCGGTTTCCAAGTGCCAGGTAACACTCAAGACCGCGCAATGGAATTAGTACCTGAAGGTGCAACGGTTGATACGATTCGCTCAACAAACTCTGATACGAGCTCTGTTCTGGGTATCATCAACCGTATTATCGGTATCGACTACGTACAAGTTGGCGGTAAAAAGCAGTAATTCGCTATAGTGACGTTAGCCACGTACCATAATTAAGTGTCGCAGTTGCCTACCTATATTCAGTAGCCTGCACAAACTAAGTTAATCTAAGCCAGTGACCCGTCGCTGGCTTTTTTCATCCAGCAGATTTTGTGCTCTGTGCCAAACAAGTGCCCGATTCCCCTTCCCTCTTTTAACTAACAATTCGAAAAATAAGCCGAAAAGTCTTCGATTTCTTATCAAAATTGCCCCTAAATTCGCTAAATGGCCTTCTGTTTAAAGTGACACTTTCAAATCGTTGATCCTTCTATCAACCCAGAATCCGTTAATTGAGGCACAGATCAATTTACTCGAAAATCTTAATTTCCAAGAGAAATAAACACTTAATAAAAGTGTCATGATTTTATAAATAAACATATAGGTGCGTTCAAAAATAAACAGAAATGATAACTATCTGTAAATACGAGAAATATAAGTTTCATGAATAAAAGAGATCATTGCCATGCTACTAATTAATCAGATCGAATGATGTAAATTCGCTGTGATTAATTTGTTACGTTTTCTTGGATTTTACATGGAAAGAGAAAACAACAATGAAAATAAGAAAACGTTTAGTTGCCGTTGCTATAGCCAGTGCTATGTCTTTGTCAGTGCATGCAAGTGAATCCGTTCAAATCGATCAACCGATCAACTTTACTAGCTTCTCTGGGTTAAACGCTCAGTTAGGAGTCAGTAACGCCTCTAGCTTCAAGATGGTGAAAGAAGTAAACCTGAAAAAGCGTGGTATCTATAAAGTTAAGATCCAGCAGAACATCTGGGGAACACCGGTATGGGGACATTACCTAAATGCCACCCAAAGTGTCCAAGGTGGCGCACTTAAGTCCGTTCAAGGTCGCTACCTTAAAACAACGACCTTAGAGCGATCTTTTGTTAAGCCATCAATCAACAGCGCTCAAGCGGTTGAACTCGCAAGTAAAGATCTAAAGACTCAAGGCTTAACCAGCAAATCTCTAGACAACGTTCAACATCAGCTATTTATCTATCAAGGCTCTGTGAAGCAAGGCATCGGACAGCAAAGCGTAGATAAAACACGACTAGTGTACGTTGTCTCTTACCTAGTAGAAGGCAGTGAACTGCCGACTCGACCGTTCACCATGCTAGACGCGCACACAGGCGAAGTCATCGACCGCTGGGAAGGTATTGCCCATGCTCAGATCGGCACTGGCCCTGGCGGCAACGAAAAAACCGGCATGTACGAATACGGCACCGACTACCACTACCTTGATGTTCAAGAAGTGGGCACAGAGTGTGTGATGGAGTCTGAAAATGTCGTTACCGTTGACCTAAATGGTGCGACAGACGGCGACACCACTTACAGCTACGAATGTCCTCGTAACGAGTACAAAGAAGTCAACGGCGCCTTCTCACCACTCAACGATGCGCACTACTTCGGTAACATCGTATTCGACATGTATAAGAACTGGTTCGACACAGCGCCACTCTCTTTCAAACTCATGATGCGTGTTCACTACGGTAACAACTACGAGAATGCATTCTGGGATGGCAAGGCAATGACATTCGGAGATGGTGAAAGCTTCTTCTACCCACTTGTAAGCCTAGATGTGTCAGCGCACGAAGTGAGCCACGGTTTCACTGAGCAAAACTCAGGTTTGGTTTACGCAAACCAATCCGGTGGTATGAACGAAGCTTTCTCTGATATGGCAGGTGAAGCGGCAGAATACTACATGAAAGGCGCCAACGACTGGATGGTCGGCCGTAATATCTTTAAAGGCGACGGCGCTCTGCGTTACATGGACGATCCATCACGAGATGGTTCTTCAATCAACAACGCATCCGAGTACTACGATGGCTTGAATGTTCACTACAGTTCTGGTGTGTTCAACAAGGCCTTCTACCATCTTGCAACCACACAAGGTTGGGATACTAAAAAAGCGTTCGAGCTTTTCGTGTTATCCAACCAAATCTACTGGTCGGAAAACAGTGACTTCTGGCAAGGTGCATGTGGCGTTAAAAACTCAGCAACCGACCTTGGCTACAATGCCGATGACGTTGTTTCTGCGTTCGCTCTCGTAGGTGTTACCCCATGTGCCGAGCCACCACTGCCGCCAGAACCGGAATATCAACGCCTTGAAAACGGTGTTGAAGCTGCGGTTGCTGGTGAAACAGGCTCAAAAACTTACTTCGATATCGAAGTACCAGAAGGCCAAGACAAGCTAACAATTGATCTTGCTGTCTCTACTGGTGACCCAGATATGTATGTCGGTCTAGATTATGCGCCAAGCTCTCAAGAGAATATCTGTAAGAGTGAAAGTGTAACCGATGAAGTGTGTGTGATTGAAAACCCAACGGCCGGTCGCTACACGGTGAACATTCTGGGTTACTCAGATTACGCAGGTGCAAATCTGAAAGCATCGTACGAATCAGGCAATGCTAACGTACCGCCAGTTTCTTCTTTCGAACACACGGTCGTAGGCAAAGAAGTAGAGCTGCGTAGCACAAGTTCGGACAGCGATGGCCAGATCGTTTCTTACCAATGGAACCTAGGCGATGGCAACACGCAAACCGGTGAAGTGACTCGTTATACCTACGCTGAAGCTGGCGACTATGTGGTGACTCTAACCGTGACTGACGATGCAGGCGTTGCAACATCGACAAGCAAGTCGATCACGATTGAAGGTGACTCAGCAGAAGGCTTCCCGCTAAAACTGAAGTTTGGTAACAAAAACCCGAACGGTAAGGCTCGCGTTAAGCTGGCATGGGATTACGACACAAACGACTACTTTGTGATTAAGCGTAATGGCAAGAATGTCGGTGCTACAGACTTCAACTCATACGTCGATAAGTTCCGTCACAACGGCACAGTAGATGTTGAGTACCAAGTATGTACTTCAAGCGATATCTGTTCAGAAACCAAGCACTACCGTTTCATTAAAACACAGTAATCAATAGCAAACTCAGGGCTCCGAAAGGGGCCCTTTTCGCGGTTAACTGTTCAGCAAATGAAACATCTACACAAATACATTCACGTATTACACAAAAATCACCCCCATCAACATAACAATACTCACCATAAAAAGGACGACAAATGGCTATTCAAAAAAGCATGCTAGCTTTGGCTGTACTCGGAGGTTCTTTAGCCTTAATCAACAGTACTTCGGCTTACGCATCACTAGGCATCACACCACCAGCGAACGAAGAAGTTTGGATCACCACCGATGCTGACGCACAGCATATAATGACTCAACATGGCGCAACAGTTTACCCAAGCGTGACTGGAAACAAGCATTCCATCGTCGCGAAAATCAACCAGAAAGAGCTGGCGAAACTATCTAGCCACATGCACGAAGAAACTCACCGTTGTGGTGGCTACATGGTGCACGAAGACAAAGCAAGCGCACTCAAAGCCGCAGCGATGCCACTGACAATGAGCACCTTCGAAAAGCCGGTGATCAGCCATCAAGACACAGTGAACGACCTACTCGCTCAGGTCGAGCCGAACAACATGGTCACGACCATTGAAAATCTAACCAACTTCACCAACCGTTTTTATACTACTTCTACTGGTGTCGCTGCTTCAGATTGGCTTTTAGAGCGTTGGGAAACAGAAATTAAGGATGTGCCGTATGCGTCTGCACGCCAGATCACGCATGCCGAATACCCACAGAAATCCGTTGAAGTGACACTGCTTGGCGCTAAATATCCTGCAGAGATCGTCGTTGTTGGTGGACACCTTGATTCGACCGTTGGATCTTGGACAAGCGAAGGCACCATCTCACCGGGAGCCGATGATGATGCGTCTGGTATTGCGACCGTAACTGAGTCGCTTCGCCTGATGATCGCCAGTGGCATTCAGCCAGACAAGACCATTAAGTTCTATGGTTATGCTGCAGAAGAAGTCGGGCTACGCGGCTCACAAGATGTCGCCAACGCTTTAAGAGATGAGCAAGCAAACGTCGTGTCGGTACTGCAATTAGACATGACCAACTACAACGGTTCAGCGCACGATATCACCTTCATCACAGACTATACCGACAGTAACTTAAACGCCTACTTAAGCGAGCTGATCGACACTTACGCTAGTGAGATCAGTTACGGTTTCGATGATTGTGGCTATGCCTGTTCTGACCACGCTTCTTGGCACAATGTTGGCTACTCAGCCGCCATGCCATTCGAAAGCATGTTCAATGATTACAACCCAAGTATTCATACCCAGCACGATACGCTTGAGAACTCCGATCCTACAGCGACACACGCGACCAAGTTCGCCAAACTGGCCATTGCTTACCTTGTCGAAACCAGCCTTGATTCGCCCGTTGCAGGCCCTAAAGAGCTGCCAAATGACGTGCCTGTTGAAGGACTTACTGCAGGATATGGTGAAGAGCAATTCTTCACATTTACGACGGAAAGTGCAGGTCAGTTAACGGTAACATTAACCGGCCCTCGAAGTGGCGATGCCGACTTATATGTGAAACACAACGGCACCGTATCGAAAGCGAACTACGACTGCCGCCCATACCAGAACAGCAGCAACGAACAGTGTGTATTGAACAAGCCAGCGGGTGAATTCAGCATCATGGTGCGTGGCTATCGCAACTTCAGCGACGTATCTATCGTTGCTAATTTCGTTCCTGATTGGCTTTAAGGTTGGTTAATTGACTAACAATTAAACCTAGCAAACACGGCTAAAACTAAAAATCCGCAAGCCCACGATCATAAATAGATTGGAGCTTGCGGATTTTTTATTGTCTTCGGAGAGCATCTCAACTTAATAACCTTTAGTTATCATCAAGCCGTCTTTTTCATTACCTTGCCACAGATGTACTCACCAATCGGCATTGCAGAGGTCGCAGCCGGTGATGGCGCGTTACATACATGTAAGCTTCTTGGACTTTCAGCAAACAGGAAATCATGAACCAAGGTGCCATCTTTCAGCACCGCTTGAGCACGAATCCCAGCAGGATAAGGCTTAAAATCATCAACCGTAATACTCGGGCAGTATTTGTTCACTAGCTTTAGATATCCCGGTTTCCACCACGAGTTCTTAAACTCGACCAAACCCGTTTTCAAGTGATTCGCAGTCACTTTCCAAAAACCCGCAAAGCTCAGCATCTGCCAAGTGTCTTTGAAGCTAAAGTTAAGCTTGCCATAACCTTCTCGCTTCCAGCCTTGAACTGCATTTGGCCCTACTGTTACGGAGCCATCAATCATGCGTGTTAAATGCACGCCCAAGAAAGGCAGTTCTGGGTCAGGGATCGGATAGATAAGATGATTCACCACTTGGTTGTGCTTAGCGTCTAACTGATAATACTCACCGCGATAAGGCACGATTTGGAAGTCGGTTTCGATGTCTAACATCTTGGTCATTCTATCGGCCATCAAGCCAGAACACGTGATCAAGAATCGACTATTCAGTTGAAGAGTCTGACCATCGACTTTGCACGTTAACTGCACCTCATCTTCCTGCTCATCTGCCATAATCACTTCAGTACTAAGGCTAAGTTTACCACCCGCTTCAACAAACTCTTGAGCCATCACTTCGGTGACTTTTTTGTAGTCGACGATACTGGTGGTTTTGACATAAATCGCGCCCAAGCCCGTGATGTTCGGCTCTGCAAGTTTCAGCTGCGCTTGATCCAAGAGGTCGACATCAATGTCGTTATCATGACAACGTTGATAGAGCGCGTTCATGCGTTCCACTTCCTGCTCATTGGTCGCGACCAACAGCTTGCCACAGTTTTCGACAGGGATATCGTGTTGACTGCAAAAGGCGATGGTGCGCTCTACGCCACGCTTACAAAAATCCGCCTTTAAACTGCCCGGAGCGTAGTAAACGCCAGCGTGAATCACACCACTGTTATGGCCAGTTTGGTGCTGCGCGAATCCACGCTCCTTTTCGACTAAAAGGATACTTTTATCAGGGTGAGCTTGCTGTAATTGCCATGCCGTCGACACGCCAACAATGCCACCACCAACGATAATATAGTCGTATGTTGAGTTCATAATATTCCTACATTCAATCCTTTTAATTATAGGGAAGACGCGACAGTGTTAGACCCAGTTTGAGGTAACTTTTGTTCCTCACTTTCTGATTCTTTTTTAACTTGATTTGCATCGTATTTACGACCGCTGTAGATGAAGATGCCAACAAAAATGGCGACACATACCAAGCGAATCACGACTGAAACATCAGGCCATACTAAAGCTGCACCTATTACTACCAACACGACTCGAGTAATGACATTAATTTCGCTCTCTAGATAGCCTTCAATCGCCGCGATAAATGCGTAAGTGCCAATAATAGCAAAACCACCAGTGACCAATACCGAGGTAATATCCCAACTCACCAAGTTAGTGTAGGCAATCAACAACGGCACTAGGTATAAACCTTTTGCTATCTTCCAAGCCATTAAACCGGTTCTCATTGGTGGTGTTTTAGCGATAGTCGCTGCGGCAAACGCAGTTAAACAAACAGGCGGTGTTACGTTACTGTCTTGCGACAACCAGAAAATAATTAAGTGAGCCGAAAGCAGTGCAAGACTGATCGCTTCTAACCCCAAGCTTTGCTCAAGCAGAGTTTCCACAAAATCAGCAGGGACTAACGCAATCATCTCTTTGGCTGTTTCGAGTGTCATCGGTGCATTCAACAAATCAAGCTTATCTGGTGCAGCCAACATGAAGATGGCTTTAGCTTGCTCAGGAAGCTGACCTGACACCAACAAGTCGAGCAGCTGACTTTCAGCAATCAATTTATACAAGGCAGGAGCTGACAGAGTGCCCAACACAATATAAGCCGCCGTTACCGGTAAACCCATACCGAGAATCAAAGACGCTAACGCGATCAACGCGATCATCACTAGCAACTCGCCATTCGCCCAGCTGTTGATCATTAAAGAGAAGGTGTTACCAATTCCCGTGGTACTGATGACATTGACGACTAACCCAATGCCCACCAACAACACCGCCGTGGTCGCCATGTTTTTAGCGCCTTGAGAAAGCGCTTCAATGATCGCCTTTGGACCCATTTTGTGATTTTTAGAAAACCATGATGCCACCACCACAGAAAGAATCGAGATACCCGCAGCGTAAGTCGGCGTAAAGCCCTTCACCAACAAAGTCACTAACACGGCCAGTGGGATCAGGTTGTGCCAACCCGACAGCAATACCTTTAACAAAGGTTCACAGCCAGAAGTCACCTTTTGTACTCCACTGCGCTTCGCTTCAATACGCACGAAAAAGGCCACAGACAAAAAGTAGATAAGCGCAGGAACGAAGGAAACCGCAATAATATCGACATAAGGAATTTGCGTGTAAGACGCCATGATAAACGCGCCCGCACCCATCACAGGTGGCATCAGCTGCCCGCCAGTAGACGCAGCCGCTTCAACACCCGCTGCGAAACGCGAAGGGAAGCCCGCCTTTTGCATCAAAGGAATACTGATTACGCCCGTCGATACGGTATTTGCTACACTCGAGCCGGAGACCGAGCCCATCAAACCAGAGCCAATCACGGCAATGAAACCGGGGCCGCCAATCACCTTGCCAGCGGCGGCGCGAGACACATCAATAATGAAATCACCCACCCCCGAACGCACTAAGAATGCGCCAAACAGGATGAACATGAACACGAAGGTCCAACTGATTCTTGAGATCGAACCAAACATCCCTTCTGATGAATAAAAGCTTCGATAAAGTAACGTCTCAAGGCTTAAACCCGGAAAATGAAAAATACCGCTGGTCCATTGTCCCCAAAGCACTACATAGCTTAAACACACTAAGATAAGCACTGGAATGAACCAGCCCATAGTGCGTCTAATCAGCTCGATGACGATGGCAATCGCCAAGATAGAGAAAAACCAATCACTGGCGATAAATTTTACGCCTCGGTCATAAAGGGCGTCTTCTGCGAAGGGGATATAGATAAGACAAGCCAGAGCCGCCAAGGCAATTCCGATGTCGACAGCCAGCGCTATCTTGCTATTTTTCAGCGAGATATGAGCGGGATACCAGAGTGCACAAATGATCGCAAAGCCAGCGAAGTGGGTCGCCGAGATCCAAAGCTCAGGCAAGGTAGATAAGGTGTTAAACCAAATGTGTAACAACGAGAGGAGCACTCCCATTGTCGTTATTGCTTTGCCCACCCACGGAAAATCCGTTCGGGTCGGCAGTTCAAATTTTTTCAGTTCCTGCTGCAGCGAATCGCTCATAGAAAACTCCTGCTCTCCGCAGCAAACACGAAGAGAAAATCCATAAAGTGAGGAGGTGCACGAACACATTCTTGAGCGAACGTGCACCAAGCAATTAAGTCACGAAGGGGTTAGTTGATGACAAACAGCTAGTTCGCGACAAATCATTAGCTCACGAACCAATAGTTACCTGACAAAAGATAAGCTAGTTAACGATCAACTCAGAAGGGATCTCGATGCCCATCTCTCGATAATAACGTGCAGCGCCTGGGTGAAGAGGAACAGGCAGACCTGCGATCCCTTTCTCAAGTGCCATTGCTTTGGTTGCTTTATGGATACCTTGTAGGAAAGGTAGGTTTTCATAGATAGCTTTGGTCAGTTGATACACATCGTCTTCAGAAATGTCTTCGCGAACTGCTAGGAAGTTAGGTTGGGCAATCGTAGTAATTGGTTTGTCGACACCTGGATAAGTGTTTGCTGGGATCTCGTACTTGGTCCAGATATTGTAATCGCCATTCGCTTGTTTGATCTGCGCATCGGTAAACGACAGGATTTGAATATCTTCACCCAAGGCAGCAAAGGCTTGTGTTACCGCACCAACAGGCACACCAGCAGGCGTATTCATGCCATCAATCGTGCCGTTTTGTAGTGCACTAGCACTGCCACCGTAACCCATAAAGGCGAGTTTAAATTGTTCTGGGTTAACCGATAGGCCCTGCATGATCTGGCGTCCTGAATTCTCAGTGCCTGAGTTCTTCTTACCGATAGAGAATTTCTTACCGTTTAGGTTCTCTAGATCGCTTACCGTACCTGTTTTTGCTAGATCTGAACGCACAATAAAGTGTTCTACATTTTGCCATAACATGGAAACTGAACGCAGTTGAGTTTGTCTGCCAGATTTCTCATATGGCCCCAAACCCTGCCAAGCCCAAGCACCATACAAACCTTGTAGAATTGCGAACTGAGCTTCGTTCTCGTTCAACAACTTTACGTTCTCACCCGAGCCAGCAGAGCTGATAGCCGCTAAAGAAAAATGCTGCTTAGGCGCAAGCTTAACTTTACTCAATGTCGCTAAGGCCACACCCACTGGATAATAGGTACCACCCGTTGAAGCCGTCGCTAAAATATAGCTGCGATCTTCTTCAGCTGACGCATTACTGATAAGGCCAAGAGAAGCCATTGCTAGCGCTAAAGTTTTAACCAGCTTGTTGTATTTCATTGTTACTCTCCATGTAGGGTTATTCACGTTATATTTTTGTTAACAACAATAGATAGCAAGCGTAATGCCAGTTTTTAACTATTTGTTTTAATTTATTTTTATTTTAAAACCTATTCAAAATAAGCCGTTTTTTGCTTATTCCCCTGTTATTAAGTAAGCCATTTTTGGCTTATCGGCTACCGGAATTAACACCTGTAGATCGGGAAGCAAGTCACACCATATTGCAGTTGTGTGATCAATGTATGTAAATTGATAAATATGCAATGAGCCATTTATTGCTCATTAAAAATCAACAAGCACTGCGATGAAGCCGCTCTCTAAGGGTCAACATAGTCACTTCGATTTAACCCATAACGCACCATCTTTTGGTTCAATGTTCGACGAGGTAAATCCAAATCTTGCATCACGTCATTGATACGCCCTTTATAACGAACTAAGGCATCATGAATCACTTTCCTTTCAAAGCTCTGTACTTGAACCGCCAAAGGGATGCCCGCCGTTGTGGACTCTGTGACAGAATTGGGACGACACGCCAAAATATCCCCAACGGTCAAGCTTTCATCCAATGCAAAACGAATCGCAACATTACGCAGTTCACGCACATTGCCCGGCCACGCATACGAGAGCAGTGCATAGCGATCAGCCTCACTGGCTATACGTGTTTCGGAATTGGCTTCTTGGGTGAAGTGTTCAAACAAAAGTAAGGCATCTTCTTCACGCTCACTGAGTGGAGGCAAATGCAGCTGGGCAACATTCAAACGATAGAATAGATCTTGGCGAAAGTCGGGGTGATTCAGTAGATCGCTTTTCGAGGCAGAGACCACTCGTAGATCAACATGTTGTTGCTGATTCCCCCCCACGCGTTCGACGACATTATCTTGCAAGGTGCGCAGCACTTTTACCTGCATCGACAGCGGCATACTCTCTATTTCATCAAGGAACACTGTACCTTTGTCGGCAAATTCCAGCTTACCAATGCGTCGTTTGGCCGCACCAGTAAACGCTCCGGCTTCGTGTCCAAACAGCTCGCTTTCAAAGAGATTTTCTGGGATTGCGCCACAGTTGAGCGGAACAAACGGATGGGTTTTACGTTGGCTGAATTCATGTAAGCAAGAGGCGACCAGCTCTTTACCACAACCCGTTTCACCATAGATGATCACGTTGGTGTCTATGGAAGCGACTTTCTGGATTTGCTCGCGCAGTTCACACATCACTTTACTGCGACCGATCAGCACCTGTTCAATGCCCTTAAGGTTATCCAGATAGTTCTGACGACTGTTTCTGTCTTGGCCACTTTGATGTTTATCTACCGCTTCCGATACCGTTTGAGACAGACGCTCTGGGTCGAATGGCTTCTCAATGAAGTCATAGGCACCTTGCTGTAAGGCTTTCACCGCCATATCGACATCACCATGCCCAGTAATCAAAATAACAGGCACATCTGGCACAAGACCTTTGAAACGCCCTAGCAGATCAACACCATCAATATCAGGTAAACGAACATCGGTGATAATGGTTTGAAAATCACCCTGCTCTACGGCGTTTAACGCATCTTGTCCTACTTCAAATGCGGTGACATCGAAGCCCGCCAGCTGCAACCATTGGCTGGTTGCTTGACGCACAATCGCGTCATCTTCAATTAAAGCAATACGCTGCATAGTTTGGTTCCGCCACTCTACATCTGATTAATATCGTCCACGGTATGTAAAAAAACCTCAGACGAAAAGGAGCTAGCTCCCACTTTGAATAACACTCCTTTAACAGTTTAATAATGTTTGTTAGCTTCGATTTGTCTCACTCTCCATTCGCTTAAAAAGCAAACATAAAACCTTGTCAAACCACTAGCTCAAAGAGGCAAACCACTAATTTTAAAGGGATTTGATCAGAAATGATGAATAACAATCGATATTGGTTATTCCTGTGTACCTGTTTATTGATTGGTTTGGTGCAGGTCACCACCAAGAATGGCATCAGCCAGTGGAAGCTTGAACAAGCCCAACGCTATGCCGAACAGCGCTTCCTTGGCTACATTGCCGAAGCAAGGCGAACCCTTAAGCGTTTCTATTATCTGCCCTACCTAGTAACCAATGATGAAACCAGTGTGCGCTTCATTGATGGTGAAGCCCGCCTAGAAAAACGCATTAAGAAGCAGCTGATTCAATTGGATAAAGCCGCCAACACCAAGGGCTGGTATCTGCTTTCTGGCGAAGGGGACTTGTTGGTATCGAGTGTTGAAAGAAGCAAACTGAGCAATAAGAACGCCAGTACAATTGTTTCGAAGATCCACCAACAAGGTGGTGCGATTTCAGTGGTGACAAAAAACAAAGGCGTGACACCCGATTACTTCATAGCGGCACCCGTATATCGAGCCTCTGATGTGGTTGGCATTGTCGCGGTGCAAATCGATTTGTCATTGTTAACCGATCAATGGTTTGCCGATGGTGAGGCGATACTGTTTCAGAACCCTCGCGATCAGTTCTTTCTCTCCAGTAACAACAGGTTGAGTGCCGATTGGTTCAATGACACCTTCAATTCTCAGCCCACAGCGACAAAACGTGAGCTGTATGACCAAACCCATATTCGCGTGTGGCGATTGCAAGATAAAGATTACCTAATTCAGTCCATCAAGTTAGACGATCTGAATTGGCGTTTAACCTACCTAACGCCATTAACCAGCCTCAACCAGACCACGAACTGGATCAGCTGGAGTGTGGCGGTTGGCTGTCTTTTCATTCTGTTACTGTTGGTTATTCTTTACCAAAGACGCCAGAAAAAGCTCAGCAATCTGAGAATCCAAAAGCTTATCGAAGAGTCTGAGAAACGACTGTCTGGGATGATCAATAAAACCCATGTTGGGTTAATACTGATCGATAAACACGGACGCATTCACGATATCAACCTGATGGCGAAGAACTACTTTTCACTATCTGATTCAATGATCAATAACATCAAGGCGTGGCAGTTATTTGAGGCAGGTAACCCGAATTCAACCACCTTGCAACTGCTCAAAAACTTAGAGCAGCATCAAGAGCTGGCCGAGATAACTAGCGTCGAAACCATGGCAAGACGCAGCGATGGCAGCTACTTCCCTGTTTTATTCTCTATTAGCGCCTTTCCTTGGCATGCGACGACTTACTACCTGTGTACCGTAATCGATATCAGCAAACGTAAGAAAGCCGAAATTGCGGTGCAAAACGCCAATAAAACGCTACAACTGCGGGTCGAAGAGCGAACTCAAGATCTAAAAGATGCGCAGCAAGAACTTGTCGAATCTAGCAAACTGGCTGCACTAGGGCGGATGTCGAGTGCGATTACTCATGAACTCAATCAGCCGCTTACTGGCCTAAAAACGCTACTTTCAAGTAACCAGCTATTGATGGAAAGAGGCGAGACCAAGATGTTGAAAGCGAACATGGACTTAGTCATGAGCCTGATCGACAGAATGGCTAACATGACCAGCCAATTGAAGTCGTTCGCCTTCCAAAGACTTGAAAAGCCTTACCCAGTTTCACTGACAGACGCACTGCAAGAAACCCTGCGAATTCATCAAGCCGAACTGGAAAACGTCGATATTCGCGTGCGTGTCGCTTCCAATATTTCGATGGTAATGGGAGAAGAGGCGCGACTTCGTCAAGTGCTTGGTAACCTGCTTAGAAACGCTGTCGATGCCACACAGAATCAGAAACCAGCAACCATTGTGATCAGCGCTCATACCGAGCAACAACGCGTGATCATCAAGGTTCAAGATAACGGTTGTGGTGTGTCTGAAGATCAACTCGAAACCATTTTCGAACCATTTCATACCAACAAAAAGATGGGCGAAGGCTTGGGGCTCGGGTTGGCTATCACAGCGAACAACGTGCGCGATATGCAAGGCACATTAATAGCGAAGAACAATTCAGACCAAGGCATGACATTTACGTTAACACTAAACAATAGCGATAGTGAGTAGTTACTTACACAGACCTTGAACTCCACATTCTATTGAAGCGCTAGAACTAAAAAACCGCCCACAGAGGGCGATTTTGATTCACTTATTGGCGTGTGACTTATTCACTAATCCGTTAACGACTTACTCAGCTAACTGCTTCAACAACAGTTCTGTTGGGCGCACAATCGCGATGATCGATTCATCGTAGATTTTCGCTGAATCAGACAGTATCGCTTGGTAGGCATTCACGTCTGCTTCTCTTACTTTCTCGCCTGCTTGTGCTTTAGCAATCAAGGTTAACGCCAAGTCTGCCACTTCAACGGTTTTCTCTGCAACCACCACAGTCTCTACCGAAGATACGTTGCCAACGAAGACAGTTTTAGCCGCTAGTGCAGCCGATTTTGCTTGCTGATAATGCTCAGCAAGTTGCTCTAGCGCCTGCTGATTGCCTGTCGCCACTTCATTGACCAAGTCTTGCATCTCATACACGGCGTAGCTTTCTACTGGCAAAGCATCAACGAAGCGGTTTAAGCGCTCGTATTGGCTGTATAAAGTGCCCTTAGGTTCCGTAGAGTTCCACTTTTCCCAGTTGCGAGCATAGTATTGAGCCGGCTCGGTGTATTTCGCTAGCACGCGCAGGTCGTGAATATCTTGGCCTTTGGCAATGCGCTTCAACAGCATATCAGCATCTGCGTGATGACGTAGCCCTACCGATACTTCCGACCATGTATCCATTGCTTTCATGCGCTTATACATACTGCGTTCGTCTGTCAGTTCTGCATCCGACCAGAAACGTTCTGCAATTGCATAACTGCGAGGCCATAGGTAGTTTTCGACCGTGAGGCTGTCTTTGTTTTCTAGCCACATGGTGATCTCGCCGCCTAAAATCAGCTCTTTTTCTTTGTCGGTTAGCTCCGCGGGGTAGCCTCCGTTTGGCTCAGGGATCACGCTGCCTTCTACATCGCTGCTCGCAATCACTTCGCCTGTGGTTGGCCAGCGCACGTTACCAATTAACTGATAGCTGCCTTCCGCAAACCCATTTGGATTCAAGTTCAGGTTGAATTCGGTATACGACATGAAGTTATCGAAGTGGCCGACAAAGGTTTTACCCGGCACATAATCAAGGATGTAGATCTCTTCACGAGACTTACCGTTGTAATCACTGAACGCGCGGAAAGTACCGTCTTGCGCTTCAATGATAGTCAGTGTTCCCTTACGTGGGCTGCCTTTAGAGCGAGGCTTTTGCCATTGGTAAGTCACAAACTTCTCACCACTGTGCAGCTTATCGTCAACCGTGATGCCACTTGGCATTGGATCATTGCGATAGTGGTAACTGGTTGGCTGAGGTTGGTCTAGGTAGTAACCCGTAGACAGAATACCTGGGTAGCCCTCTTTCGCCGCACGACCGATACTGTCGTGTCCTTGCCAGCTTTGAATCACGATAGAAGTTGGCAGATCTTTATGCCAAATCTCATCCCAACCCGTCATCTTCTTGCCACGCTCTTCCAGCATCTTTTCAACTTTTACGTTGAGGTAAGACTGTAAGCCGCGCTCGCCATCGATATTGTTCTCTTCGATGAACTCTTGGTGCTTTTCGCTGTTTTTCCATTGCGCATAGTTCGGCTCATCGCCACCAATGTGGAAGTACTCGTCTGGGAACAGTTCTGTCACTTCATCAAACACGTCGCCCAGCATTTCATAGAGCTCTGGGTTAAGTGGGTCCATCAATGGCTCAAATACACCCCAGCCACGTTCTTGTTCGTAGCTTTGACCTTCACCACCCGACATCAAGCGTGGGTAAGCGTGCGCCACAGCAGAAGAGTGTCCCGGCAGTGAAACTTCTGGAATAACACGAATACCAAGATTACGAGCGTATTCCACTAAGTAACGGACTTGGTCTTTGGTGTAGTAGTTACCATCAGCGGTTTCAGACCACAAACGTGGCCAAGATTCCGTTTGAATGCGGATACCTTGATCGTCCCAAAAGTGCCAATGGAACACGTTCATTTTCGCAGAAGCCATCGCATCTAGCTGACGAATCAACACATCAAATTCAATGAAGTGACGCGAGGTATCGTAAGAGACTCCACGCCAACGAAAGCGGGGCTCATCAACAATGGTTACGGCAGGAATATGGTAGCCAGTTGCTGTGGTTTCAACGAGCTGTAAAAGGGTTTCGATGCCGTGAATAGCGCCATATGGGCTTGGTGCGCTCAGCGTGATTTGCTCACCCTGAGTCGTAATTTTGTAAGACTCTACAGAGTCGATGTTCTGTACTTCAGACTTTGGCGCCGCGTCGATATCAATGATCAGGTTCGCTTCGTCTGCGCTATCAACCTGCCAGTTTAGAATCGGCACGCCAGTTTGGCGCTCTAGGCGATCGATAAAGCGTTTCGCGGTGTATTCAACGCGATCAGAGTTAAAGCCTTTGATGTAAACCTTGAAGTTGCCATCAACCTTAACCTGCCCAGCTTTCAGCTCGACTGTTTGCGGGTACGGCATTAAATTTAGATCGGTACTTGGAGCCATTGCTAACGCCATTGGGGACACTACTGAACCTGAAATCAATAGGGATAATATAGTTTTTTTCATTATTAGTTTTCCTATATAACGGGCGTTCTGTTTTGTTTATCGGAGGCAATTCACAAAACAGAACCTTCAGCCACTGCTGTTGTTTATCGTGAGCTCAAAGCCTATCGTCTGTGAAAAACGAATGAGCTCACAAACTTATGATTAGCTAACCAACTCAACCGCTTCACGAACCAACACCGCGATCTCATCCCACTGTTCGTTCTCGATCATCTTTGGAGAAACCATCCACGTGCCACCGCAACATACGACGCGATCAACGGCTAAGTAATCATTCACGTTGTGTTTGCCGATACCGCCCGTTGGCATTAGTGACACATCAACGTAAGGCGCTAGCAAAGATTTCACCATGTTGATGCCGCCAGACGCTTCTGCTGGGAAAAACTTCAAGAAGTTAAGACCAAGCTCTAGCGCTTGCTCTACTTGGCTTGGGTTGTTTACGCCCGGAACGATTGGCATGCCGATCTCTTGGCAGCGTTTTACGGTGTTTGGGTTCAGGCCCGGAGCCACAATGAACTCACTGCCTGACTCTTTCGCTAAGTCGATCTGTGCTGGCGTTAATACTGTGCCTGCACCGATACACATCTCTGGGTACGCATCGCGCATTGCACGAATCGCGTCTGCTGCCGCGTCTGTACGGAATGTAACTTCAGCAACGGGTAGGCCGTTTTCTACCAACACTTTTGCCAGTGGAATCGCATGTTCCACCTTGTTGATTTGGATAACAGGGATAACTTTGAACTGCATAAGTGTGTTGATCATTTCTTGAGACATAATAAATTCGCTTTGTTTTTCTATTTTTTAATTAAGTGATTCATAGCGCTCACAGGGATGATGGCGCCAGAGTATTGGATAACAATGGAAGCCAGTTGATGGCCAAGTTCGGCTGCGTCGGTGGCGCTCTCGCCAGTAAGACGCGCAGCTAAATAGCCCGCAGCGAATGAATCGCCCGCAGCACAGGTGTCGACCACGTTAGAAACACGAGTCGCTGAGACATAATTCTCAATAATGTTGCCCTGTTCAACTTGAACAATCTTGCATGGCTCGCAGCCACGTTTGATGACGATCTCTTGGCAACCTAAACGAAGGCAGCGTTGTTGAACGCTCTCTGAGTTACCCCAGACAAGCAGGTCGTCGTCTTCGGTAATCAAGGCGATGTCCACCAGCGGCAGTAACTTGGCGTACCAATGTTGAGCTTGTTCAGTGCTCCAAAGTTGCGGGCGATAGTTATTATCAAAAATCACCTTGCCGCCTTGATTTGAGAACACGCTAATCGCTTTGAATAAACGCTCGCGAGAGACATCATCCAAGATCGCGATACTGATACCGCTGATGTAAACCGCGTCGACTTGCTTCTCTGTCAGGGCGATTTCAAGCTTGTTTAAGTTATCGATTTGAAAATAGAACTTTACCGCCGCGTCGTTGCGCCAGTAATGAAAGTGTCGCTCGCCTGTCTCGTCGGTTTCAACCATGTAGAGTCCAGGAAGCTTGTTCGCAATGCGTTCGACGAAATTGGTTTGAATGCCTTCTAGTTGCCAGCTATCAATCATATTTTGAGACAGCTCATCACTGCCAAGCCCTGTCGCATAGTGCACAGAGAGGTTTTGATGTTGAGTTAAGCGAGAAAGGTAAAGTGCGGTATTAAGTGTGTCACCGCCAAACTTTTTGGTTAATGGAGAGCCGCTGATTTCGACCATACATTCGCCAAAGAAAGCAATATTGAAATGAGAAGATGCAGGCATAGCCGATCCTAAAATAGAGAGATATATGTGGGAGAAGGCCCTGCCACTAAGCAGGGCCTGAATTAAGCAAACCAGTTGTGGAGACTAGGTTTAGCTTGTTTGATTTGCAGGACGTTGAGGTGCCGCTTCTTCTTCAAGTACGCCAGTCTCAGACATTTCCATCTCCATCAGAGCACGCTCGTCATCAAGAATCGCTTTTGCCATTTCAGGTGTTACTTGGTTAGCCGGAGTCACTAGGCTCACAACCACACCTGCCGTTAGAGCAAACAGACATGATGGGATAACTGGGTTGCCCCAGAAGGCTGTGTAGTCAGCGTTTAACATTACTACGAATGAAGCTACAGAAGCACCCGCTAGTGTTGCAAGCGCACCTTGCCAGTTGTAGCGTTTCCAGAATTTACCCAACATACCGCACACAAACATGCCCGACATAACCGTTGAAATCATCTTAGTGATGTAGCCAATGATGTCGTTTGACGTCAGTGCGAACAGTAGTGCGAAGCCAATCACCACAACCAAAGCTAGACGAGAGTAGTTCAACATTGATTCTTTGTTTGGTACGCGGCCTGTGAACATCACGTACACGTCACGCAGTAGGATAGATACACCGGCAATCGCATCTGAGCTTGCACTCGACATGGTTGCTGATAGACCTGCGATAAGAACAATCATGCCTACGCCAACTGGAAGAACCGTTGCAGCTACGTATGGGAACGAGTAGTTCGGGTTATCCAATGATGGGTCGATTGCGTGCGCAGCCATACCAATGATTGCTGGAATAATAGAGAAGAAAAGGTACAACACACCAGAAGCGACAAATGAGCGACGGATAGTTGAAACATCTTTACCAGAGTAGATACGCTGACGGAATGAAGGTGTTGCAAGTACGCCCACACCGATAACCACAGCCAGAGAAACAGCAGGCAGAATGCCCAGTTTATCGATTGCTAAAAAGCTTGTAGCAGCAGGGTCCATCGCAGCGTAAAGGTTATCCATGCCACCAATGTGATCAACAGACATTACCGCCATTAGGATGAAGCCAGCAAAAAGGATGATTGCTTGAATCGTATCGGTCCATACAACTGCTGTGTAACCACCGATAACAACGTAGATAGTGAAAGCTGCAGCAATAATAATTTTCGCAAGGTTAAGGTCGATGTCTGCAATCCACGCTAGGTACATGCCGCCACCTAGAATGTGCGCACCTAACCAACCGATTGACGCGATAAAGATAAGTAGGCCAACCACGTTTTTTACGATTCGGTTAGCGCCAACGTAATAAGCCAGCTCTTCACTCATGGTCATGAAGTTCAGTTTACGAACCGGAGCAAACCAAAGTGCAAGCAATAGGATGCCCACAGCACCGCCAATTCCGTACAGAGCACCTGCCCAGCCATTTGCGTAGCCGAAGCCAACCGCGCCCATACTTGAACCCGTGCCGACCATAGTCGCAACCGTTGTACCAAGTACTAAGAATAATGGCAGGCCACGGCCGCCTAATAAGAAATCTTCGCCAGATTTTTGATTACGCGAGACAAACCAGCCTAACCAAATTAGAAAACATACGTACACGCCGAAGCCTGTAAGAAAAAGTGTGCTGTTCATTTGACACCTCTCAGTGAAATATTGAGTTCATTCTTGAACTTTATTTATGATTCATTCATTTTTATATTTCATATAATTACTTTATTGATTTTATCTATTTTAATTAAAGTAATTTTTATAAATGTAGGGTGAGAGTATTAAAGGATAATAACAGTGATGACTAACCCCTAATACTCTCTAAGTAGGTAATTGTGATTAGGTTATTACTAAACGCGATCCGCGCGGTAGCAAGTCACATCTACTTCAACCTTCACGTCTACCACTAGGTCACAGACCATGCAGATACGAGCCGGTGGGTTAGCACCGAAGAACTCTTTGAATACCTTATTAAAAGATTGGAAGTAACGAGAATCCGTTAGCACAACCTTTACGTGCATTACGTCTTCTAGGCCGTAGCCCGCTTCAGTCATGATATCGACACAGTTTTGGATCGCTAGGCGAGACTGGTCAACAATGCCACCCTCTACCACTTCACCATCTGTCATCGGTGTCTGGCCAGAAACGTATAGGAAACCACCCGCTTCAGTTGCGCGTGCAAATGGTAAATGTTGTCCGCCTGTACCTGTACCGCCTTCAACACCGTAACGTTTAATAGTCATTTTTTAACTCCACTTCTTTATAGATAATATTGGTTCTGTTCCAATATATTTAAATTAATTCGTCGTTTTCTTATTACTGTATATCTAATAAAATAATTAAATTCTAATTACGGTAAATAAAAACGCCTGAACGATTATTTTTCACTTTTCCTTTTTGGTAAGTTAACTCACCATTTACAAATACACTTTCGATTCCCTCAGCAACTGACATAGGATTTTCAAATGTTGCTGTGTCTTTAATATTCTTTGGATCAAATAAAACTAAATCGGCAAATGCGTCTTGGCGAATCTCACCTCTTCCCGCGAGGTTGTAGCGCTTCGCAGACATTCCGGTCATTTTGTGAATCGCTTCTGGCAGCGCAAACAGTTTTTCATCTCGGCAGTAGTGGCCTAAGACTTTCGGGAAAGTGCCCCACAATCTTGGATGTGGATGCGGGTCATTTGGTAAACCATCAGAACCAACCATGGTCAGCTTGTATTTCAATACGCGCTTTACGTCGTTCTCATCCATGCAGTGGTAAACCGCACCGGCTGGTTGAAGCGCTTTTGCTGCGTCCATCAGTGGTAGGTTCATCTCATCAGCAATCTGCTTAAGCGTTTTGCCTGCATGTTCAGGCTTTGCTTTAGACCAAGTGATGAAGATGTCGAAATCGTCTGTCACCTGTTTCAGATCTAATGTCGAAGAGCTCGCTGAGTATGGATAGCAGTCGCAAGACACATCTTGGTGCTCTGAAACCTTGTCCATCAAATCAAGCACTTCAACAGTTCTGCCCCAGTTGCCTGCACCTGCACATTTAAGGTGAGAGATAACAACCGGTACTTTCGCGTATTGGCCTGTCTCAAACGCCTCTTCCATCGCGCTTAAGATCTCTTCAAATTCGGTACGCATATGCGTGGTATAGATGCCGCCATGGCTAGACAGCACTTTGGCTAACTGCATCACCTCATTCGCGTTGGCTTGCTTCGCACTTGCGTAAGCCAAACCAGAACTCAAGCCTAATGCGCCCTGCTCCATTGCTAAATCAAGGTTGCTTTGCATTGCTGCAATTTCTTCTTCGCTTGCGGTGCGTTGTAGGTCGTCCATCACTTGGTTACGCAGTGTGGTGTGGCCAACTAACGCTGCTACGTTCACCGCTGGTTGCGCCTGCTCCACTGCTTGTGCATACGCGGCAAAGGTTGGGTATTTGAAATCAACCTGCGCGCCTAAAAGGTTCATTGGGTCTGGTGGGTCGCCGGCCAAAACTGTAGGTGATGCACTGATACCGCAGTTACCAACAATCACGGTTGTCACACCTTGGCTGATCTTTGGTAGGCAGTCAGGGTAACGAATAACATTGGTATCGTCGTGTGTGTGTACATCGATGAATCCAGGAGCCAATGCTAAGCCTGCTCCCTCAACCAACTGGCTGCAATCTTCATGATCGATTTTGCCAATTTCGGCGATTTTTCCATCTCGGATTGCTACATCGGCACAAAACGATTGTTCGCCGGTGCCATCAAACACCTCTACATTTTTAATTATCGTATCGAACAACATTTCTCACTCTCTCAATCCACTTTGTTGATGGAGCTATATTAGAAATCCAGCCGATTATTTTCAGTGACAAAACACACATAATATTTTAATTTGTGTGATAGTTTCTATCACAAAACACATTACAGATATATTTAAACATTAAATAACAACCACTTAAATAATGTTAGGAATCAGCAATGAAACATAACCCTGCACAAAAAGATGTTATAAAGTATCAAAAAGATAGTTTCATCTTGACTGAAAAAGGCCAAAAAGGGAGAGCAATATCACAATCTGAGAACGGTATTTACCGACTGGTTGATGAAGATATTTCGCTCCCGGTAGCAATTATCAAACAATCCGCCTTAACCAATAACCTGAATTGGATGCAATCATTCGCCGATCACCATCAGGTTAAATTGTCGCCACATGGCAAAACATCAATGACACCTGCTTTTTTCCGCCAACAACTAGAAAATGGCGCTTGGGGTATTACAGTAGCAACGCCTGCACAGGCAGAAGTTGCCGCTATGGCGGGTGCAAAACGCATCATCATGGCTAACCAATTGGTGGGTAAAACCAACATGGCGATCGTTGAACAGTTGATCAGTGAGTTTGATATCGACTTTTACTGTTGTGTGGATTCTTCGGTAAACGTGCAGCAACTTAACCAATATTTCTCTAATACAAAACAGACACTAAAAGTACTGATCGAATTTGGTGTACCGGGCGGTCGCTGTGGTTGTCGTTCACCACAAGAAGTTCTAGAACTGGCTCAAACCATACAAGACACACCTGCCCTTTCGCTGGCAGGTATTGAGGTATATGAAGGTGTGATTCACGGTGACAATGCAGAACAAGACATTCGTACCTTCTTAAATCACGCGCTCACCTCGGTCGAAAGCCTCGCGTCAGATGGCCTAATTGCAGGGCAACCTATCATCACGGGCGCTGGTTCTGCTTGGTATGACGTGGTTGCAGAATGTTTGGCGAACCTAACCGATTACTTGGCGATCATCCGCCCGGGCTGCTATGCCATTCACGACACAGGCATTTACCTAGACGCACAAAGCAAAGTGTTGCAGCGTGCCCAAGCAAACCAAGGTTACGCGTGTGAATTGGGTGGAGATCTGGAATCGGCACTTGAAGTATGGGCGTATGTAATCTCTCGCCCAGAACCGACCAAATTAGTGGTTGGGTTAGGCAAGCGTGATGTGGCCTTTGATGCGGGTTTACCTATTGCCGAACGCGGCTATCGCAACGGCGAAGCGATCTCAGTGAAAGGGCTGACTGCTACCTCCGTGATGGATCAGCATACTTTTGTTGAAACTGACGGCTCTTCTGAGATTGAAGTAGGAGACATGATTGCCTTCTCAACCTCACACCCGTGTTTAACCTTCGATAAGTGGCGCTACATTGCCATCAGCGATGACGACCATCAGGTAATAAACTGGGTGGAAACCTGTTTCTAAATCGAATTCTCGATAAGCTAGAATCAGCGAAACAATAAGATATACTAACGGGGCTAAGCTTTAGCGACCAATGACTAGGTATTAGCAAATAGCCCCATCAACAAAGGATCAGGATTCTTGAGTTTAGAAGTAGATATCATTTCACAGATAACAGAGCGTTTCCCTGTTCTTCGCGATGCAGAGAAAAAAGTCGCCAAGCTGATCATGGACGACATTGATTTTGCTGCCAATGCCAGCATCACAGAACTTGCTGAAGGTGCTCAAGTGAGTGAAGCCACCATTACCCGTTTTGCTAAGGCGATCGGCTGTAACAACGTACGTGATATGAAGATTAAGTTGGCTCAGACGCTAACCGTTGGCCAGCGCTTTATCCTCGAGCCTGTTGACCAAACGGGTTATCAAGGTATCTACGAATCGATCAAGCAGAGCCTAGACATCAACCGCACTCTGTTCAAAGAGCAAGACGTTGAAACCGCAGTCAGCTGGCTGCATAACGCCAGACAAATCATTGCTATTGGCATGGGTGGTGGCTCGACCATCGCTTCTCAAGAACTGCAACACCGACTGTTTCGTTTGGGCTATCCCGTGGTGTCGTACAACGATGGCTTAATGTCACGTATGGTTGCCGCGACAGCAGACGCCAATGATGTGATGGTGATGATCTCCGCGACCGGTTTCACGCCTGTGATCACCGAAACTGCAGAGCTGGCGAAACAGTACGGGCTTAAGATCATAGCGATTACCCCAAAAGATACACCACTGGCAAAGATTGCCGATATCTTGTTACCCATCAAGCATATGGAAACCGACTTCATCTACAAGCCGTCGGCTTCTCGCTACGCTATGTTGGCGTTAGTGGATGTGCTTTCTATGGGAATCGCAGTCAATCACAAGAACCGCTCGCGCGACAAACTGCGTCGCTTGAAAGTTGCGCTCGATTCTTACCGAGGCGGTGGCGATAGACAGCCTCTCGGTGATTAACGAATCAAGGATAGAATGAGCTTAAATTCACGCGCGCGGCAGTCTTTCACAAGCTCGTATAAGCTCATTTCTAATCCTGTGATTTGGATACCAGCATCCATTAGTCGACGGATTGCCAGATCTTTGTTGAGTGCCGTTCGTGAGCTAACACAGTCGCCAACTACCTGAACCTTGTACCCAAGTTCCAACAACCCCATTGCGGTTTGATAAACACAAATATGAGCCTCAATACCACACACTAACCAAGTCTCTACATCCTTGGCTTGAACCGCCTCAACAAACTTGGGCTCATCACACGCGTTGAAAGTGAATTTAGGTATCGGCTTTGCATCATTCAGCAAGTCATTAAGTTCGTCGACTGTAGCACCTAGCTTCTCTGGGTTCTGCTCCAAACGAATAATTGACAGCCCCAAAACCTGCGCTCCTTGAGCTAACTTCCCGCAATTAGCAATCAGCGTATCGCTCTCATCAACAAGGCGTGCGAGCTTGCCTTGTACGTCCACAACCACCAAACCTGTGTTTTGTTTCGTTAGCATGTTTATTCCTTGTTTTAAACAGCCTGACTAACTAAGCAACCTGATGTGTATTTTTTCTACTATGTAACGATTCAGCTTACAAAGCCATACAGTAATACATACAAGACTACGGAATAATACTCACCAACGGTCGAAAGGTCGCAAAATAAAAATTATTGATACTGACATGACATTTAAGAGTGAGTAACAAAGATGAACAAGATAACGAAATCAGCATTAGCACTGGGTTTAATCAGCGCAGTTTCTCTTCCAGCTTTAGCAGCAGGTACTGACGGCGGTGCGTACATTGGTGGCGGACTTAGTGTCTACCAAGATTCTGACACAGACGGTCACGGTAGCTTAGATTCAGATGGCATGGGCTACAACCTATACGGCGGCTACCAATTCAACCGTATCGTAGGTGTTGAACTTGGCTACACAGATTACGCAAACTACAAAAATAGCGCTGAAAAGCTGTCTCCGACGTCTGTTTCTTTGTCAGCAAATCTTGGTTACACATTCGACAACACAATCCGCCCATTCGTATTGGCTGGTTTAAGCTCTGTTGACCTAAACGCAAATAAGAGTGCTGGTTACGCTGATGACAGCGGTACGGGTTTCCACTTTGGTGTAGGTGTTGAATACACGCCAATCGAACACCTAACGCTACGCTTAATCTCGCAAGCGGATGCAGTAAGCGTAGACGACACGGTCCAATTTAAGAACTCTCAGATATCAGCTGGTGACCACACGCTTGCCTTCAAGAGCATTAGCTTCGGTGGTTCATACAACTTCTAATGTGATTGAACCACATAGAATAAGCTGAACATACTAATTCACTTTGCTGTTCCACCTTGTCATGAAGGTCACTCAGTAAAGTAAATTTTTTGTATCTACACACCTTAGCGTCATTTCACTTTAGCCAGTTTATCGCTCAGCGCCTTCTATTTGAGCTTTATGCATTGATATTAGAGCTTTCTTGGTAGCGAGACTAAAATAAAGGGATAAGTGACACAGGAAGACAAGACCTATGAATCTACCACGCTTAAACATGTCGATAAACAAACTCCCTTTCGTTTTGGCAGTGTATTACCTGCTTGTCATTAACTTGCCTATCTCACGCGAACTGTTCAATATTCTTAGTGCCTCACAAGCCGAAAGCATTGGGTTTATCATCTCGATCCCATTTTTCTTTCTCGCCGCATTCAACTTTATCTTTCAAGTATTCAACTGGCCGATATTCGCCAAAGCTTTTTTTATCTTGTTACTACTTACTTCCTCTTTAGTCAGCTACAGCATGTTCAACTACGGCATTTTTGTAGACTATGGAATGATAGAAAACGTCTTCGAAACCAACAGCGGAGAGGCTGCTAGCTACCTAAGCAGCTATTCTATTTTATGGTTTGTTCTGATGGGAGGAGTCCCGTCACTGCTGCTTTTATTTACGGATCTTGAAAAAGAATCTTGGAAAGATTTTGCTATTTGGAAGGCGATTGGATTGCTCTCTTCGTTGATCGTCATTGCCATCATTGCCGGGTTGTTTTACAAAGATTACGCATCGATTGGTCGTAATAACTCTCATCTTAAAAAGATGATCATTCCGACCGAATACGTCGCTTCAACCGCAAAATACATCAACAATACTTACATCAAAGAACCGATTCCTTACCAAGAAATCGGCTTAGATGCGCAGCTAAAACCAGAAGCTAAACAAGCTGAAAAACCAACCTTATTGGTGTTTGTTCTTGGTGAAACGGCACGTGTATATAACTACCAATATTATGGCTATGAGAAAGAAACCAATGCTCATACCAAACCCTATAACCCGATCTTTTTCTCTGATGTTCAGTCATGCGGAACAGCCACTGCGGTTTCTGTGCCGTGTATGTTTTCTAACATGAATCGCAGCAACTACGATCGTGATAAAGCCTACAACCAAGATAACGTAGTCGACATTATGAACCGCGCGGGCATTCACTCTATCTGGCGAGAGCACGATGGTGGAGACAAGGCGGTCGCACATCGAATCAAAGAGATGACTCTCGTCGCCAAAGACAGCGACCCGCTGTGTAATAACGATGTGTGTTATGACACAGCCATGCTAGAGAACTTCGAACAAGATACTCAAGATCTTAAACAAGATAGCATCATTTTCTATCATATCTCCGGATCTCACGGCCCAACTTACTTTGAGCGATACCCAGAAGATCATAAGAAGTTTGTGCCAGACTGCCCACGTTCTGATATCGAAAACTGCACCAAAGAGCAAGTGGTCAACACCTACGACAACACCATCTTGTACACAGATTTCTTTCTATCACAGGCTATTCAGAAACTAGAGAAACTCACCGATAAGTACAATGTCGCGCTGATGTACATTTCCGATCACGGAGAATCATTGGGAGAAAATGGCATCTACTTACACGGCATGCCTTATTCATTGGCACCGAAAGAGCAAACCCATGTGCCTATGATCCTATGGATGTCTGATGGTTTCGCCGAGCAGAAAGGGATAAACCAGACCTGCTTAAGAAAGGCAGGCAAAGAACAGAGCTTCTCCCAAGATAACCTGTTCGATTCTTTACTCGGCCTAATGGATGTACAAACCAAAGAATACCGAGAAAACCAAGACATTTTTGCTGCGTGTCGGTAGTGTTTTTGCTTATGTAAACCATCGGAAAACTCGAGTTGCCTGAACAAGCTCTCCTCAACTTCCCCTAAAAAGAAAAGACCTCGGTCTTTTCTTTTTTTTCGTCGCTAACATGGAGCCAGAGTGCTAATTTATAACGACGAAACAATGAGCTACATTTAATAGAGACAATAATGGAAGAGTCCGTCGTACTCCAAAGACCAACATGTCTTATTAGACTTCATCTCACTCACATCGCTCATTGAACTTACCACGATTAAGCTCAGTTCAATACCGCGCCTGAATGGCGCATAATATCAATGTTTACGTCATATCATTAAGGACAAATGAATGGACGCTTTCATAATTTCAAGCTGGCAATTTTCTGAGGGGGTGGCACATGAACACACCACCAGCCCAGCCTCATTCGAGCAATCAACTTGGTATCACTGCCAAAGAGATGCTGACGGTTTGAGAGAATGGCTCCACAGTAATACGGTTCCAAATGCCATCATCGATTCATTACTCACCGATGACACCCGCCCTCGGTTCGAACAATTTGGCCACGACTGTTTTTTGATGATTCTGCGAGGCATTAATCTAAACGAAGGTGCTAACCCTGACGACATGCTTAGCCTACGCATCTTATGGTACAAAGGCACTTTAATATCGACACGTAAAGTTCCTTCAAAAGCGGTCAGTAATCTGATATCTGATCTCAAACAAAACCAAGGCCCTACATCATTACCTGATGTGTTGTTGGGCATGATCCGTGGAATCAACCACAGCATTTCAACCTTCCTAGCACCCGTCGAACTATTAATTGACGAGTTAGAATCTACATCCAATATCGACATAAGATCCATTAACGCTCTACATTCAAGGCTACTCAGACTAAGGCGTTATTTGAAGCCACAGAAATACGTTTTTGAAGATTTAATGAGTGACCTACCTGCGCCATTGAGTAAGCACAACAGTCATATAAAGAACAGCCTTGATACCATCCTGAGAATTAACGAGTCTGTTGAGTTTTACATCGAACAAATTAATGTATTTTTAGCGAGCCTAAGTCAGCAACAAGCTGAAAAAATGAATAGAAATACGTACCTATTTTCTATCATTGCAGGTATTTTCCTCCCTGCTGGGTTTTTCACCGGTTTACTGGGTGTCAATATCGCTGGGATACCCGGAACAGATAACCCGATAGCATTTCCACTATTTTGCGTTGGGCTGCTCGTGGTCATAGCGGCAGAGGTCGTTATTTTGAAAAAATTGAGGTTTATTTAATGGTTGAGTTTTTGCAATCCAATATGTGGCTTAGACAAGTAGTTTTAGGTTTACTTCTTATCACTGTGTATTGGGTGATCAAACGCTTAGGTAAGAACTGGATAGAAACATTAGCGGAAAATAAACGTGTCGAATTGAAGCGAAAGCAGTTCGTGATTAAGTGTTTCAATATTGTTCTGTTTCTACTCTTCATCGCTGTGTTTACGATTGTTCTTAACTTGGGTTTTGGTGATATTTCTCTGTTCTTGTCTTCGATATTTGCGGTGCTGGGTGTCGCTTTATTCGCGCAATGGTCGATTCTAAGTAACCTCACAGCCAGCGTACTAATATTTTTCGTCTTCCCTTATCGCATTGGCGACAGAGTAAGAGTCGCGGAGAAAGACGAAGACATCAGCGGTGTGATCATCGATATCACCATGTTCCATGTTATTCTTCGACACAGTTCGGGCAACATTATCACCTACCCTAATAACCTGATCCTACAAAAAGGCGTAATCAAAGTTTTGGTTGAACCGGAAGCAAAAAGTGAAGCAGGTGATACTGAGCTAACCAAAACTGAAAATTCAGAATCATAAGATCTACTGGTGCCTTAGATATCGGCAAGTCAAACAGATAGACACAGTGAACTGATTCGTAAGATATTAAAAGAGCTTAGTTCGACATGGATTGCAAAACTTGGCGATAAAGGACATTAGAGAGAAGCTTCAATAAGGTAAAAAGTCTAACACCCAATACTTACGCCAAACAAGGCGGATTAACCATAGATGTGTATGGTGGAGTGAGATCTGACTAACCCACCTTTTCTCTATGACGAACGCACTGTTTATAACGTACACCTCTGTCTTTTGTGCCCCATTCGTAGCAAGTTTTATTGAGTTTAGATTTGCGACTAAATATACTGGGGACATCATCAGACGGAGGACAAAAATGAATAATAAAAACAAACATATAGTTTTAATTCATGGTCTATATATGCCTGCGTTGATCATGCAGTATCTGGATAGAAACTTCAAAAAACGCGGCTTTACAACGCACAAGTTTGCCTACAACTCGCTGCGTTTCCCTTCTGCAGCCAAACGCCTCAATCGCTTCGTGAATGCTCGCTTTAATGAATACGATGAGGTCTATTTCTTTGGTCACTCACTCGGTGGCTTACTCATTCGTCACTACTTTAAGTTTTATCAGCCCAATTTTGCCGACACCTGCATTATTACCGCAGGGACGCCGCACAATGGGGCAACTATCGCCAAAACACTGTCGAATCATGGGCTTGGTTTTATATTTGGTTCGAGCAAAATGATCTTAAGCGATGGCCTGGGTGACTACGATATTGATGTGCCGATTGGCGTGATTACAGGTACCTACAACGCCGGAGTCGGACGTATTGTTCTGGGAAGAAACCCGGGCGATGGCACAGTCACACTCGAAGACGCCAACCTGAGAGGAGCAACGGATACTTACGCCCTCAAACTCAACCACACGGCGCTCGTCTACTCCAAAGAAGTCGTAACACTGTCGGCTCAGTTCATCGAACACAGAGCTTTTAAGGACGCTTCATAGCTTATTTCCATTAGCTTTTGCGCGTTGACTCCTGTATCGAGCTCTGTTCTCTTATATGTGAAAGACAAAAACAAAAATACCACTCTGCGATAAGAGTGGTATTCAAAGATTCATTACTGAAAGTGAGTGCTTGTTACAGACGATTTACTCGCGTTGGTAAAAACACCTCACCCAACATGCATCGCACCGAACCACCGCCAATGTCTTCAATCGTTTTCACGTTAAATGGCAGCAGTTTTCCATGCGTCGAAAGCTGAGCTAACTGGGCTGGAGAAAACGCATCGTAAGCCGATTGAGACATCGCGATCACCTTGTCGCCATTCACGGTTTCAAGCTGCAGGATGTTGCCACAGAAACGGTTCATCTGATCAATTGAGATAGAGATAACCTGCTTATCTTTAGCAAGCGACTTCACCACAAAGCGGCGCTCAAACTCTGGGATCACCTCATCACAGATCACGCAGAAATTATCACCAATCGCCATCATCACATTGGTGTGGTAGATCGGCTGACCAGACGGCAGTGCTGTTTGGAATGACACCACGCGAGAATAACCAATGCGCTTCGCATAATCTTCTAACACTTCGCGGTCACAACGCTGAGAAAGCGCAGCGTAGATGGTCTTGTTGATATGGTCGATCACCATCACGCCCGTGCTCTCTAGATAAGAACCTTGCGCGATGTAAGACTCTAGAGACTCGCTATGGTTAACAATGCGACCCGACGCTTCTAACGCTTCAATAAGAGCATTTGGCTTAACTTCATTCTGACGGTTTTCACACGCCATAGGGAACGTGAATAAGCTTCCATCACTACAGGTACTGAACCAGTTGTTTGGGAAAACAGCATCCGGAGTTTCAACGCCCAATTCTGGGTAATCAAACTCTACAACTTGCACACCTTCTTTACGCAACGAAGCGACCATAGCTTTAAATTCGGCCATCGTTTCTACTTTCACCTCAGCTTCGGTCAGATTAACTCTGTGCTGAAATTCGTTATCACGTGCTGTTTCTTCGTTAAATTTAAACTCTTTTGGTGGCACCATAACAACGCAATTGGCGTTTTGAACATTAGTGATATGAAGTGATTTTTTGTGTAGGTTTAACATTTCAACCGTCCCTATCTTTTATTTACTTCAGAATTGTAAACAACTTGTTACGACAAGATTCACTGAAAAGAATATTGATTTGAATATTTATCCCAAACAATTACTGCAGATCTTAGATTAATCGGTAATTTTTACTGCAAGATAACAGCACATCAGAAAGAACCAACTGTATGCATATTCGTTAAGTCACTTTATGGATAAATATTCTGATTCCATTTTCTCGCCCATCACGAGTTTTGATTACAATTCAATCCATTTAACGTTAGGATTATCACCGTTGCATAACAATCAATTACGTTTGAAATAAGCTTAACTTTTCCTGTCTAATTCAATCTAAAATAAGCGTCATGAAAGACACTCTTTGGACCTTTCCTGTATCGCTTAGACAAAGTTTTAGTGTTTTAAAGCCAAGTGCCTAAATAGGCGCTAGAACAAAATCCATCGAATGATTTAATACTGATAAGAACCCATGGGCGCTTATATAATTTCAAACTAAGACAGTTAAATTTCAAATCAAGACTATAAAAACAAAGCTGCACCAACGATGCAGTCGCTTATAGATGCACTAGTTTATAAAGGGAAATCTATGTACAAGAAATTTGAAGGCTTTACTGAAGCCTTTCCAAAGGGAGAGCCGATACAACCTCCTACTGGCATACTGGCATTCTGCCGCCATTACACTCGAGGTTTCGAAAAACCATTGATTTTGCTCGGGTTGATGAGCATGACCATCGCGATCATCGAAGTCGCGCTGTTCGGTTACATGGGGCAATTGGTCGACTGGCTATCAACAAGCAACCCAGACACTTTCTTAGCAGACAACGAATCGACATTGATGGGGCTCGGTATTCTGCTGTTGGTTGTGATGCCAATCTTGATCAGTGTTTACTCGCTATTGCTTCACCAAACTTTGCTGGGCAACTACCCAATGTCGATTCGTTGGTTAGCACACCGCTACCTTTTGAAGCAAAGCCTGTCCTTCTATCAAGATGACTTCGCCGGACGTGTCGCGACCAAAGTGATGCAAACCTCGCTTGCAGTGCGCGAAACTGTGACCAAGATGGTCGATGTGTTTGTCTACGTGACGGTTTACTTCACGGCGATGCTGTTCATGCTTGCTGAATCAGATTGGCGCTTGATGGCTCCGATGCTGATTTGGCTATTCGTTTACATCGGTATTCAACTGCACTTCGTGCCAAAGCTAAAAGACGTGTCTTCAGAGCAAGCGGATGCGCGATCGTTAATGACAGGTCGTATTGTCGATAGTTACACCAACATCGCGACGGTGAAATTGTTCTCACACAGTAAAAGAGAAACCGAATACGCCGAAGAAGGCATGGAAGGCTTCCTAGATACTGTGCACCGCCAAATGCGCTTGGTAACCGGCTTCAACATCTGCGTGGAATTCGCTAACTATCTATTGGTGTTCAGCATTGCGGGTATCTCTATCTACCTATGGCTAGATAGCGCAATCACCGTGGGTGCAATCGCGATTGCGGTCAGCTTGGCTCTGCGTATTAACGGCATGTCGAAATGGATCATGTGGGAAATTGGTGGTCTGTTTGAGAACCTTGGTACCGTGATTGACGGCATTAAAACTCTGTCTAAGCCTATTGCTATTGAAGACAAGAAAGACGCGAAGCCTCTGGAGGTTCCACAAGGCGGTATCAACTTCGACAATGTAAGCTTTAACTACGGTGAGAATAAGGGGGTGATCAACAACCTAAACCTCAACATCAAACCGGGTGAAAAAGTGGGCTTGGTTGGCCGTTCAGGTGCAGGTAAATCGACCCTAGTTAACTTACTTTTGCGTTTCCACGATGTAGAAAGTGGCCGCATCCTGATTGATGACCAAGAGATCTCGAGCGTTACTCAAGATTCTCTGCGTAGCAACATTGGTATGGTGACCCAAGATACCTCACTGCTGCACCGTTCGATCAAAGACAACATTCTTTACGGTCGACCAGAGGCATCAGACGAAGAGGTATACGCGGCGACTAAACAGGCACACGCGCATGAGTTTATCGAAACGCTAACCGACCCGTTTGGCAACGTTGGTTACGATGCTCAAGTGGGTGAACGTGGCGTTAAGCTTTCTGGTGGTCAGCGTCAACGTGTGGCTATCTCACGTGTTCTTCTAAAGAATGCTCCATTACTTGTTCTCGATGAAGCAACTTCTGCACTCGATTCTGAGGTAGAGGCAGCGATTCAAGAGAGCTTGATTGAGCTAATGGAAGGCAAAACGGTTATTGCGATTGCACACCGCCTGTCGACCATCGCAGCGATGGATCGCCTGATCGTACTCGACCAAGGCAATATCGTTGAAGAAGGCACTCACCAAGAGCTGATTACACAAAATGGCATCTATGCTCAATTGTGGAATCACCAGACCGGTGGCTTTATTGCCGATGATCTTGAGCAAGCTACGAACGCTTAATTTTTGTGCTATTTTAAAAGTGCGATGTGATTCACACCAATTTGTTTATTAGCGGTAAATTACACATGGCAGAATGTTATGTCGTAATTATATAATGACATTAACACCAAAGACGCCTCGCTTGCGCGTTCTGGAATAAGGCTAGACTTCGGGGGGAGGCTAGCCTTTTTTATGCCTGCTATTTGGCGCTCTTTGCTACCTGTCCAATAAACTTCATCGATCCTTTTGTTTTTTTCTTGGCGTTTTTTTCTTAAAATGCGCGCAATATTCTTTCTAGAGATCAACCATGAACAAAAGTGTCTTAACTAACGTTATCGCGTTAGCGCTGCTTGCTGGCGGCTATGCGACAGCAAACCAATACTTGCTTTATGCAGGCCTATTCGCCTTTTCTGGTGCCATCACCAACTGGCTTGCGATTCACATGTTGTTCGAGAAAGTACCCGGCCTATACGGTTCTGGAGTGATTCCAGCGCGCTTTGAAGAGTTCAAGGCAGCCATCAAGCAACTGATGATGGAGCAATTCTTTACAGAAAGTAACATCGACCGCTTCCTAAGCAGCGAGATGACAGGAAAGTCGCTCAATCTAGAGCCTGTGATTCAGAAGATCGACTTTAACCCTGCATTCGACTCACTGGTGCATGTTATCGAGAACTCTCAGTTTGGCGGTATGTTGGCAATGTTTGGTGGCACAGAAGCACTAGAGCCAATGAAAGCGCCGTTTGTTGAGAAGATGCAAGAATCTGTGATTGAAATCAGCAAGAGTGATTCTGTAAAAAATGCCATCAAAGACGAGCTAGAATCGCCTGCGATGATGGATGAAATCAAAGAAAACATTGAGGCGATCATCGATCAGCGCTTGAATGAACTAACACCTAAGCTGGTTAAAGAGATGGTTCAGACCATGATCAAGAAACACCTTGGTTGGTTGGTCGTTTGGGGCGGTGTATTCGGTGGTGTGATTGGCTTAATCTCTGCGGCCATTACGCTTTAAGGCGAACAAGTTTATCGGGTTGCTCTTTATCTGACGCTCAACAAAAAATGGAAGCTTATTGCTTCCATTTTTTATATCTAAATCACGTTGGTAAGCGAAATTAGGCCACTATTTTAGAGTTGCCAACAACTCAGGGTTCACGCCGAAGCCCTTTTTATGCTCTTCAATCACCACTTCACTACGTGTCTGAATCACACCAGGCAAGGTGCCCAACTTCGTTGCCATAAACGCTTGGTACGCCTTCATGTCTTTCACTCGAACCTTGATCATGGTGTCAAAGTCACCCGACAGTGAGTAGCACTCTTCCACCTCAGGCATCATTTCCACGGCTTGGGCAAATTTGTCGAAGATCGAAAAGCTAGTCTGATCGAGACGGATATGGATAAAGACTTGAACATCGAGTCCCAGCTTTTCTGAACAAAGCTCAGCATGATAGCCCGTGATGTAGCCCTCTTTCTCCAATCGCTTGAGTCTATCAGAGCAAGGTGACGTCGTAAGGTTGACCTGTTTTGCCAGTTCAACAACAGGTAAACGCCCTTTCATATGCAGAATTCTTAGTATCTCTTTATCGATACGATCGAGCTGATGCTGAGACATAACATTCCTTAAACATTCTAAATTCCGCTCAGTATATTCCATACCAAGTGCAATCGAAGAAAACCTCGCTCACACATTTAAAAACTAAATGCACGGATGATATTCACGCCAGATATAAACACACACAAATAGATAAGAACCCTTATAAATCAAACTCTGGTTATTAACAAATTATTATAGAAATGACCCGATTAACAAATAAGTTGAGCCGGAAACGAAAGAAAGGATATAGGCCAAAGTGAATAATATAATTATCAAAGAGAAAGGATGACTCTATTATGAAAACGCAAGAACTCGCATATAAACCTTACGGTATTGGTTCATGGACACACGTAACGGTATCAAAAGATGTTGCTCAGGCACTAGCAAATGAATACTCAAACTATGGATGGGAAGTGAAGATTGATGGCAATGCCATTGAAGCTAAGCTTGCACTCAAGGCTGCTTAGAAACACAAAAACCTCCTAGCACGGAGGTTTTTTGAATCAAGTTAGTAAGCACTTACTATGAGTTAGGCTAGGCCAAATTGGGGAACAGCACTTCCAGTTTCGCAACGACAATTGCACGTGCGGCAGAAGTGCTGAGTTTCCATATCGTAGTACAGGTTTCCACTAAATAGTTTTGACGTCCATTGCATCATACGGCCAGAAGCTGTCTCGGGCTCTGATTCACAACGTTTCATTATAGACTTATGTAGTGTTGTTTTTTTACATCCTTTGCAATAGAGATCAGGCATACCTTTGTCCTATAGGTCTTTAGTGGTTACTGACAATTGACACATCATGTCCAATTCGGTTCCACAATTCACCGAGCTAATGACAAAAGTGAGCGCCAAGTTCAAAAAATAGCCATTTTTCTATTTTATTTTTTGACATCACACGCCACCAACAAGACAGACCTTTCATTTCTCGCTCAAGATCCTTCGCTTTCGATTTACATTGTAAACCCCCATTTCAATATCAGAAAACCTCGAATAAACTTAATTTGAAATAAGACAAAGGTCGTACTCACATAAAAAAATAGAGCCACCGAAGTGACTCTATTGTTCATGTCTTTTGCTAATTCATTGGTATTTTTACAATGTAAATTAGTCTAGCTCAACAAGGTTCTTCTCGAACTCAGCGTGTTGCTTCTTAACTTCGTCTTCTGGCTCGCCAGTGATTAGGCTCACGATAACGATAGAGATAGTTGATAGGATGATTCCCGGTACGATTTCGTAAACATCGAACCAACCGCCCGTGAACTGTTTCCAAAGTACAATCGTAACACCACCAACAACGATACCCGCTAGAGCGCCGTTACGGTTCATACGAGACCAGTATAGGCTCAACACGATAGCTGGACCAAATGCAGCACCGAAACCAGCCCATGCATAAGATACAAGGCCAAGAACTGAACTGTCTGGCGTCATCGCTAGCACAAGTGCAATTAGAGAGATTAGGATTACCGCGAAGCGGCCTACACGAACGATCTCTTCAGACGTCGCATCTTTCTTAAGTACTTGCTTGTATAGATCTTCTGCCATCGCAGATGAAGAAACAAGAAGTTGTGAATCCGCAGTACTCATGATTGCCGCTAGGATTGCAGCAAGTAAGATACCTGCGATTACTGGGTGGAACATCGCGTTCACAAGAAGCATGAAGATCTTCTCGCCATCGTCTAGCTTAGGCGCGCCAGAGTTAGTCACGTAGATTAGACCAACAAGACCTACTAGCATTGCACCAACCATAGACAGAGCAGACCATACCACCGCGATACGACGCGCTGTTGTTAGGTCTTTGTTGCTACGTGTTGCTTTGAAACGAGCAAGGATGTGTGGCTGACCGAAGTAACCTAGACCCCATGCCGCTAGCGAGATGATCGCGATAGCAGAAAGTGGCTCACCTTTCACATCATTCCATAGCGTGAGAAGCTCTGGGTTGATGTTGTGAAGATCAGTCGATAGCTGACCAAGACCACCGTTCATCGCTGCGATTGGTACAATCAATAGCGCAGCAGACATCAGCAGACCTTGAACCAAATCCGTCCAAGATACCGCAAGGAAACCACCAAATAGCGTGTAAGAAACCACACATACTGTACCGATGATTACCGCTGTTGTGTAATCTAGGCCGAATACTGTTTCAAACAATTTACCACCTGCTACCAAGCCAGAACTTGTGTAGAAAAGGAAGAATAAAAGGATAAAGAAAGCAGAAATTGTTTGGATCAGCTTAGAATTATCATTGAAACGACGAGATAGGAACTCAGGTAGCGTCAGTGACTCTGTTGTAATGCTGTAAGTACGCAGACGCTTAGCACTGATTAACCAGTTCGCCCAAGTACCAACTAGCAGGCCACCAGCAAGCCAGAATGCTTCAAAACCAGCAGCATAAGCGTAACCCGGTAGACCAAGTAGTAGCCAACCACTCATGTCTGATGCACCAGCAGAAAGTGCAGCAGGCCATGGGCCTAGCGAACGACCACCTAGGAAGTAGTCTGTCGAGCTAGAAGTACGTTTGTAAGCGATAACACCGATTGCCAGCATCATAATTAGATACGCAATGAACGTCGTCGTTATTGCAAAACTGTTTTCTATCATTTGATAGTCCTCATTTGTAAAAAGCCTTCCATACCTAATTCAATGCAAGACACTCACCGTAAAGGCAAGCGAGTGCATTGAGTTAGGTATTGAGGCTCCAAGGCACTATGAGTTAAATCCAAAGATGGTGAAACCAACAATGGAGAAAACAAAAGTGCTTAGAGCCAATGTTACTGAAGGTTAGTGAGCTTCGCTTCCAAGTTCGAGCAAGGTCGCGTTACCGCCCACGGCTGTTATATTTATAGTTCGCGTACGCTCGGTAATGAAACGCAGCGATAAGTGTGGATCGTGAGCAACATGCATTGCTGTCAGATCCGTTTCAGCTACTAAACTGACGATGGCACCGTCACGCTTAGCAAGTTGTAAATTGATAGCTTGAGCCGTTTGTGAGTTACCTACGTAACCTGCGCTACGTACATCGCAAGACAGCAGCTGTTGAGCCGCGTCGTACGAAGCAACCTGCACCAAGTTCGTCGGTAAATTCGCTTGTTTCGCTGCATCAGCGATCAAGGTGTTGAATTGCACGTCATCACTGCACAATTGCACGCTGTTACCCGCTAATAGTGCTGCGGTAATCATCGCGGTTGCTGTTTGCAGTGCTGGCTCTTTGTCTTGGCAATCATCAACAATCACCAAAGCCACACCACGTCCTGCAGCATACAGCTCGTTTGTTTCACCAGTCGGGCCAGCCATTAGGTGCTGCTCAGAAAGCAGCGCAGAGGCTTGCTCTAGGTGATAAGTTGCCACTGCCGCCAAAGACGTAGATTGGCTTTCGATCTCTGATTTGAATGCAAGTACCTGAGCACTCTTATGATCAAAGTCGGTAAGATTCCATTGTTCCCACGCTAACAAAGCATCAGAAAAACCTGTCACTTGATGAACCATGATACTGCTCCTTATGCCTTGTCTTGTGATTGAGAAAAATGAACATCAGTAAAGCGGTATAGGTAGTGAGGACCACCCGCTTTAGGGCCAGTACCCGACAAACCTTGACCGCCGAATGGTTGAACACCAACAACAGCGCCCACTTGGTCACGGTTGATGTAGCAGTTACCCACACGAACGTGTTTTTCGATCCAACGGTAAGTTGTCTCGTTACGGCTGTGGATGCCCATGGTTAAGCCAAAACCGGTTTGGTTAATTTGGTCTACCACTTGCGCCAGTTCACTCGCTTTGAAGCGAACGATATGCAGTACAGGACCAAACTGCTCTTCTTTCAAACAGCTGATGTCATCGATTTCAAATGCACTTGGTGGAACAAAGTCACCATGTTCACAATCCGCTCCTAGAGAAAGTTGAGCCACTTTCTTCTGGGTCTTAGTCATATTTTCTAGGTGCGTCATCAACTTCTGCTTCGCGTTTTGGTCGATAACTGGGCCCACATCCGTTTTATGAAGATGTGGAATACCAACGCTTAGCTCATCCATCGCACCGTGAATTAGTCCAATCACGCGATCTGCAATGTCTTCTTGAATGTAAAGCACACGTAGCGCAGAACAACGTTGACCTGCAGAAGCGAATGCCGAACGAATAACATCACGGACTACCTGTTCAGGCAGTGCGGTACTGTCGACGATCATCGCATTCTGACCACCGGTTTCCGCGATAAACGGAACAGGCTTAGCGTTACGACTCGCCAATGACACGTTGATACGTTGTGCTGTTGGTGTTGACCCCGTAAAGGCAACGCCCGCAATCGCATCATGACTGGTTAGCGCACTGCCGATCTCAGCGCCACGACCCGGTAGTAACTGAATCGTGCCAGCAGGGAAACCCGCTTCATTCATCAATTCCACTGCGCGAGCTGCAATTAAGCTTGTTTGCTCTGCAGGTTTCGCCACAACCGTGTTACCCGCCACTAGTGCAGCTGTAATTTGGCCAAGGAAGATCGCCAATGGGAAGTTCCAAGGGCTGATACAAACGAATACACCACGACCTTGTCGCGAAGCGATTCGAGTTAGACCATCAAAGCCTTTTAGCTCAAAACCTTGTAGGTTGTTCGCTTGTTTTGCGTAGTAACGACAGAAGTCGACCGCTTCACGCACTTCATCAATGCTGTCGTGAATTGTCTTACCCGCTTCTTGATGACAAATTGCCACCAGCTCAGCCAGGTTTTCTTCCATCAGATCCGCCAACTTCTCAAGCGCAGCGGCTTTGGTTTCAACCGATGTCGCATTCCAATCAGCAAATGCGGCGTCTGCACCAGTGATCGCTGCGGAAACATGATCAAGGTTTGCAAAAGCCACCTGACCCACGCTAATACGACGATCGTAAGGTGCTGTTACTTGTTCAACATTCTGATCAGCCTTGATCATGCTTTCGGCAAGAGATTCGCCGTTGATCACAGGTCCAGCAGTCCATTGATTGTTCAAAAAGCCTTTTACTTGCTCTTCAAACTGATGCGCTTCGCTCTCGATATCAATGTTCACACCGTATGAGTTCTTACGCTCAGGGAATACCGCTGGCGGCAGAGGAATCTTAGTGTTGTTCAACGTATCGAATGCCAAAAGCATGTCGACTGGATGCTGTGTTAGCTCTGCTACAGGGCAACGAGCATCAACCAAACGGTGTACAAACGAGCTGTTTGCACCATTCTCTAACAGACGACGTACTAGGTATGGCAGTAGATCTTTATGGCTACCAACTGGCGCGTAAATACGTACCGACTGTTGGTAAGCTTCCATTGCATGGTTGTAAAGTGAATCACCCATGCCGTGTAAGCGTTGGAATTCAAAGTCTTTATGGTCTGTCATCACTGCAATAGCGGAAACCGTATGAGCATTGTGGCTAGCAAACTGCGGGAAGATATTGCCACGAACACTTGGGCTCAATAGATAACGCGCACACGCTAGGTAGGCTACATCAGTCGCTTCTTTGCGAGTGTAAACAGGGTAGTTATCGAAACCAGCTTGTTGTGACCATTTGATCTCACTATCCCAGTAAGCACCTTTAACTAGGCGAAGTGGGATTAAGTCACCCTGCTCTTTTGCTAGGCGGTTTAGCCAAACTAGAACCGGTAACGCACGCTTTGAATACGCTTGAATAACCAGACCAAACTTGCCCCAGCCTTTCACTAGCTCGCTGCGATACAGTTTTTCGAATAACTTAAGCGAAAGCTCTAGGCGATCCGCTTCTTCTGCATCAATCGTGATCGCAACATCAAGCTCAATCGCACGGCGCAGTAACTGCTCTAGCGTGTCGCATAGCTCAGTCAGTACGCGGTCTTCATTCGCCACTTCATAACGTGGGTGAAGCGCAGAAAGCTTGATAGAAACAGACGGTGCTGGGCTAGATTTTGAAGAGACGTATGTGTCTCGACCTACGGCTTCAATCGCCATTAGGTAATCTTTGAAGTATTTGTTTGCGTCAGCAGTGGTCAGTGCCGCTTCACCTAGCATGTCGTATGAGTAGGTAAAACCTTTGTCACGCATAGACTTACCGTTCTTCTGCGCTTCAGCAATGCTGCGACCAAGAACGAATTGGTGACCCATCACCTTCATCGCTTGGTGCATCGCTTTACGAATCACCGGCTCAGAAAGCTTGTTCACTAAACGGTTAACCGCTTGACCTGCACTCTGCTCTTTAGATGAAAGTCCAACCACCTTGCCTGTTAGCATTAGGCCCCAAGTTGATGCGTTAACAAAAACCGAGTCAGAATTCTTCAGGTGAGATTTCCAATCCGCAACGCTAAGTTTGTCGCGAATCAACGCATCAGCGGTTGCCGAATCAGGAATACGCATCAAGGCTTCCGCCAGACACATTAGCAAGATGCCCTCTTGAGTATCTAAGCTGTATTCAAGCAACAAGGCGTCGATCATCTGAATAGATGTTTTATCCGCACGGATAGACTCAATCAACGACGTCGTTTTGTCTGTAATTTGCTGCTTTTCAGACTCAGAAGGGGTAGCTAGCGGCAGAAGTTGCTCTAGCCATTGGGTTTCATCCACCATATATAATGGTGAGATAAGCGTCCAAAGATCAGCAAGCGACTGCTCATTGAATTCTGGCTTTAACACATCAGTAGCTGTAAACATGCGTTTTCCTTAATCTCACACCCGAAAAGAGTTCGGGATCTCTACAATGGCTGCAGTGTATTTAGAGTATATAAGGATTACTTGTCAAAAACTCCGAGTTTTTTGCTAAAAACTCGCTTTATTAACAAAACAAACACAAGGTCACATATGAAACTTTAAAATAATATGCCGTTTTGTTTCACTATTTAACAGAAATTTTCTTTTTGTATTGGGATGGTGACATGCCTTGAAGGCGTGAAAAGGTGTGAGTAAAGGAAGATTGACCGGAGAAACCAGCCAGTTCAGCGACCTGACCAAGGCTTAGATTACCTTGTTCAATTAAACGACGAGAACGGTCGATGCGCTTGCCAAGAACGTACTGGTGAGGGGTAATGCCCATTTGCTCTTTGAATAACATATGGAACTGGCTTTCACCCAAGAACACACTACCCGCAAGCTGCGCGACGGAGATCTTGTTTGCTAAATGCTGTTCTATGTAGCGATCCAACGCTTCAAGATCAAAGCGTGAATCTTTGATTGAGGTTTCAAATGCCGAGATGTGCCTTTGCATCAATGCAATCACCGTATCATTGCACGCACGGCTTAATAACAGATCATCAGGACTGGCCTGCATCTCTTGCACCAACATATGGATAAGCTTTTGAATTTGCGCATCTAATTGGAAGTAGACGTTCGATGATTCTAACTGGTTAATCTTCTCTAGCATCAGAGGGTCATCATCGGTTGGCATAGGCATGTTGAGCACGAGAATATCCGACTGACCAACCACTCCGCCGAAAGCATGATCAGAGCTCGCTGTCACCACACAACCTTGTCCTGGGCCAACAAGATTCCCCTTACCACTCACTTCAAATTCCGCCTGACCTTTTAAACCAATCACCACCTGAGAATAATGGTGATCGTGGCAATCCATATGCGATGGCAAAGTGATGATCTCAGCAGGACGAGGGCCAGTAAGGCCTAGCGGAGAAAGGTCTAGGTTAGGAAAGGGTAAAGGTTTAGACATGACAGAAAAATACTCGGGTCAACATAGTAAGAATAATACTCTTAAATGCGCATAAGATGAATTTGTAAATGCTCATGAGAGTTATTTGCTCGCGAGAATGAAAAGATCATTATCGCGATCATCTTGATCATGCCTCCGGAAGGATGATCAAGAGTGTACAAACTACGGGCATTGTAAAACCAATCGTTCCGGCGAGTTTAGGGACTTCACAAGCAATCACACAAGCACGAAAAACCATGTGGTCAATAAATGCTTTTTCACGCCAACATAATGAATAAATTTTCTTATATAGCTCAAATAATTGGCTATAAGCCTGTAAAAAGTGTATCCGAAGTACCGAAACTTGGCTTTTGAGTAGATTGGATAGCAATAAAACGGTATAAAGACGGGTACTGTGTTAATTGCTAATAACTAGTGACTCACAACTAGGAAGTAGACACTTTATTAACGAGCCAATTTTCAATCTACAAGTTGCAGGGACCTATGACTAACTTTCGAATTTCAGCGCTTTTACTTGCGCTATCCCCACTTTGGGTATCTGCATCGGTATCCGCTGAAGAACTGAATCAAGTCGATCCCGTTTCAGCTATCGATGCAAAGCTAACAGAGAAAAACTCAGATATTGAGCGTATTTCAGCAACCAAAGTATCGGCGACTGAAAACCTAAAACAACTTCAAAACAAGAACAGCAAGTTGTTGCGCGAAGGTGAAGAACTTAAGGCAAAACGTAACAGAGCCAAGTCTGTACTCGACAAACAGTACAGTCGCTTGCTTGAAGATCCAGAAACAGATTTAGTCTCTTTCCAGAAAAGTTACCAAGACGCTTGGGCTGCGGTTAAAGAGAATCAATCGTCTCAGCTAGATAACGAACAAGCGATCAACGAGAGCGAAATTCACCTTTCTCAAATCAAGCAAAAGCAAGCTCGCCTGAATAATGAGCTGGCAAACTTGAGAGAGTCAAAAGTTGAAGCTCGCGTAAAACGTATCGCAACAGAACTGCGTGAAAGTGCGGTGCTTGAAACCAGCTATACCACCACATGTTCATCAACAATGACACTTGGTGAGTGTACTGCACAGGGTAAACACCTGACCAATCAAAAAGCCGTGCAAACGTTCAAGAGCCAATTACTTGAGCAGCTCACAGAAAGCACACTTGCGAAGCAAAACTTACAAGGTGTTCAGCTGAATATCCATGTTCAAGACAGCCAAGCGATCAAGAGCGGCTTCTCTGGTAACAACTCTTACTTCATGCAGATGCAAGCTCAACTTCAAGCAAAACCTGAAGCAGTTGCAGCATGTAACCTATTGAATGTTTCGACTCGCTACTGTTTAACAGGCAGTGACGCAGCAGTCGTTAAGAAGAGTGACAAACAGTGGGCTAACGTGACGGTACGTTCTGATCAGTACAACGACTCAGTAACCATCAACGGCATTAAGTATGGCAGCACCCCTCTTGAGGTTGCGCTACCAAGTGGTCGTCACCAAGTAACCATTTCAAAACAAGGTTACGAGTCTTACAACCGCACAGTTACCATCAACGGCAGCGACACGATTTGGGTTAAGCTTCTTCCTAGCAAAGAAAGCTAAACACCCTTTGTATATAGAGCCTGAGCCAATTCAAAACGCTTAGCTCGATATCAGATAGCCGTGCCTATTTCACAAAGCTGAATGAACACTCGCCATTTTGTTGATAGTTATAAACTGTATGATCGTTACAAATTTGTATGGTCGTTATAACCTTGTTTTATCGTTATAAACAGTAGCTGCAGACGAAATGGCGTTCTCGTTTAGAATATTCGATTAACCTAAATTACGATTGAAGTAGCCCATCATGCGCCAAGGTCTTCCTACTCTATTATTTGCACTTGCTCCATGCTTAATGACGCCAGCTGTTTTTGCTGAGGCAACACCACCAGCGATCGCGTCATCTGTCACCGACATTGAAAGCTCACTTTTTGAAAAGCATGCCGACTTAACGGCTGTTGAAAAGAAATTAGCCGACAAACAAAACGAAGTCGACAATCAGGCGCAGCAAACGGCACGTCTAGCTGAGTTATCAGCTCAAGCAGAGCAAACACTCGCAAAGGCAAAAGCCAGCCTAGAGCAAGATTACACGCGCATGATTGATGATCCCGATTTCGATATCTCGCTTGCTCAAAAACGCTTCCAAGACGCTTGGAAAACCGTAAAAGAAGGCAAACTTGCGATTTCAGACTCAGAGCAAAAGCAGCAAGGCTTGGTGATGGAGCTTGAGGCTATCCAAGCCGAGAAAGCCGCGGCAGAAGCTTCAATCGCAAACCTAAACCAAGACAAGCTAAGAGCAAGAGCAGAGCGACTAAGATACGAGATCACTCAGACGGAAGAGCAAACTGTTAGCTTTACCAACCGTTGCAGCAGCGATATGACACTGGCGCAGTGTTCAGACCAAACGGTGACTTTGGCACTTCAAAAAGCGGTAAAACAATTCCAACACAGCCTAATCGATAACGCGACTGAATCGAAAACAGTGAAAGAGCACCTTGCGTCTGCTTCGCTGAACATTCACGTTCTGCAACACAAAGTGAAATCCTCTGGCTTCTCTGAAGATAACCGTTACCGAGCGGTGATTGCGGCGAACCTAGAAACTCGTCCAGATAAGAACACACCTTGTCGCCTGCTTGGTATTCAGTCATCAAACTGTTTCACACAAAGCGAGCAACAAGCCAACGACCAGCAAAAAGAAGTTGCTTGGGTTAACTTGGTGGTGCGTTCAAATCAATACAACGACAATGTTTCTATCAACGGCGTGAACTATGGCAGTACACCGGTTGAAGTGATGTTACCGACGGGCCAACACATGGTCACGATCGAAAAAGAAGGCTACCTTTCTTTCCATCAAGAGCTGAAGATAGCCCGCGATCACAACCTACGAGCCGTATTGCAAGCGAAACAGAATTCATTAAATGTCGGCACCAAGTTTGCCGATCCGATGGGTAACGACATTCAGAGCCCTGAAATGATTGTTGTCGGCTCGGGTCGCTACCTACTGGGTGAAAATAACGCACAACAAGTGACGATCAAACAGCCGTTTGCATTAGCCGCGACCCCGACACGTGTGCAAGATTTTAGAGCGTTCGTTAAGAGTACTGGCTATCAGACAGATGCTGAGCTAATGAACACCTGCGACACCTTCACCAATGCCGAGATTACTTCAGTCTCCGACAATGACTGGCAAAAACCGGGCTTCAAACAAGCTGACAACTCTCCGGTGGTTTGTGTAAGCCAAAACGATGCTCAAGCCTACACTCGCTGGTTATCTGAGAGCACCGGCTTCACGTATCGCCTTCCTACACCACAAGAGTGGGAGGCCGCAGCAAGAGCAGGCCAAGACACCAACTTCTGGTGGGGTAACGAATTCCGCACAGGTAAAGCGAATACAGGCTGGGCTGGTACACCTTGGTCAAACGTCAGTACGTCTCCTGTTAAATCATTCATGCCAACACCAACGGGCTTCTACGACATGGTCGGCAATGTATGGGAATGGACAACCGTTCAGAAAGGCCTAGCAAAAGGTGGCGCGTGGAGCTTCTCTCCTGAAGAGGCCAAAGTATTTAACGAGCTATACGTTGCGCCTTCAACAGCAGCCAACTACCTCGGCTTTAGAGTGTTACGAGAGCTGTAAGCTCTCGATAGCTCGCCCATTACTTTCAAATATTTACTCTAGGCTCTCATTTATCGCATTGAATCGTGTTTATAGGGGAATTCCCCCCTTATGCATAGGTACGCCTAGGAGTAAATTCGTCGATAGAGTAGTAAGTCACTCTGGGTATCAAATTGATGCCTCAGTTTAATTTACCTGACCCTCGTAAATTAGACTGAAAATCTTCTACATGTCGACAAGGCATATCTTGTCTTTAGCCAGCCCCTCTTCAGGCTGGCTTTTTTTTGCCTGATTATCACCCTTTATGCCCATCGATTCTCCGTGATTGACACAGTTAATCAACAGTCCGTTTAACTGTCAGTCACCCCTTATTTTTCGTACTCTAATTGCCATTGCAGCGCTATAAGAAACTGATATCATTGCCATACCTCAGCTTACGAGATAAAACCTTGCCAGATCCACTCAACTCCATACATCGTTCTTTATTCGAACAACTTCCAGGCTGCTGGGGCTGCAAAGATACTGACTCGGTCTTCGTGTATGCCAACCTTGCTTACAACCAATTGATTGGCTTAAAACCCAATGAGACTTGTACTGGCTTGACCGACTTCGACATGCCCAGTCAAACCACTGAGTGCGCACAAGATTTCAGGGCTCAAGACAAACATGTAATGGATACACGCAGTACCCTTAAGATTCTCGATATTCACCCCTATCCAGACGGACGCTGGCACGCCCATATCTTTACCAAAACCCCTTGGCTTGATGATGACGACAACGTCCAAGGCACCATCTTCTATGGCCAAGAGCTTACCGATACCGCGATCTTAGAGGTTGGTCATTGGGTTTGTCAGGCCACAGGAACAAAAGGCAATCAGGCATCGCTTGCGGGGTCAGAGCCGCGTGTGTCTAAACTGCAAAAGCGGCTGACTTCGAGAGAATCAGAGGTGCTGTTCTTACTGCTTTTCGGCAAGAAACCACAGTACATCGCGTCGACGTTAAACATTTCAATCAAAACGGTCGAAGGTCATGTCGCCAGATTGAAACAGAAGTTTGATGCACGCAGTAAAAGCCAATTGATTGAGTATGCGTTGGATTCAGGATTGGGCTCAGTGATCCCAGAAACTCTGCTCAAAAAACAGATCTCCGTTGTTCTGCACAGTAACTGATTGACTGTTCATCTGAAAATGCAGACAAAAAAATGCCGTTGATTTGATAAGTCTAATCAACGGCATTTTTAGATCTGTTAAGCAGCTAAGCGATCAAAAAGCCTAAGGCGCTAGGCGATCAATATCCCAACTGTTGTCTTGGCGAGAGAACAAGAAACGGTCGTGCAAGCGGTGTTCACCACCTTGCCAAAACTCAATGCTATCTACACGTACACGGAAACCACCCCAGAAAGAAGGCACGGGAATCTCGCCTTTGGCAAACTTCTGTTTAAGCTCTAGATACTTACCTTCTAAAATCCCACGCGCTGAGATGCGGCTACTCTGCTTACTTGCAATCGCGGCCAATTGGCTCTCTTTTGGACGTGACGAGAAGTACTTCATATTTTCCATAGCCGTCAGCTTTTCAGCCGTGCCCGTAATATGAACTTGTCGCTCAAGTGGATGCCAAGGAAAGTGCAAACTGATTTTGCTGTTGTGCTCAAGCTGGTGCGCTTTACGGCTACCTAGGTTGGTGTAAAAAACGAAACCGTCTTTATCCACATTCTTCAGCAGAACAATGCGTTGGAATGGCTGACCATTTTCATCAACCGTAGCAACTGTCATGGCAGTAGGGTCCGTCAACTTCGCTTCAATGGCTTGCTCTAGCCATAAATTGAATTGCTCAATCGGGTCTGCGGCCAAGTCTTTACGTCTCAATCCACCCTTAGCGTATTCGCGACGAATATCTGTCAGTTCCATTTGCTTGCTCCTTTAAATTTTTTTGTGATTTTGCGCCGTAATCCTTTGAAACACAAGTCTAAGCCATGGTTTTGTCTCACAGAAGGTGCTCTGTGTTAACAAGATCTCGGTACTCTCTCCATCATATTGATAATCTTTATACAAACCGATGACAAGCTGAGATCCGAGTGACCAAAATACTGCCTAACCTAATGACACCCTTTGTTTTATTCTCATTGTTATTGGGAGCTGCAGGGCTGACCGCAACCCACTTTATGGCAGTGCAATTCCAAGAAAAAATCGTCACTCAGCAACTCGATGAAGCAGCGAATAAAGCCAATCTACAAATCGACTCTGAATTGGATAAATTCAAACAGATCCCGGATTTACTCAGCCATGACCCGCGCTTGCTCTCTTATTTTGACTCATCACCACGAGCAGACAAGATTTCCGCTGCGCAGCTCAATCAATTACTATTTGAATGGTCGAATCAAAGCCAAGCCGACACCATCTATATTCACGACCCGAGCGGTACTGTGGTCGCTTCCAGTAATTACCAAAAGCCTCGTACCTTTGTAGGTGAGAACTTCTCGTTTCGTCCCTACTTTGCTTCTGCCATTCAAGGTAACAACACACAATATGTCGCGCTAGGCGCTCGCTCGAACGTACGAGGTTATTTTCTGTCTTCACCTCTGTATATCGACAAGGAAGTTGTTGGCGTTATCACGGTAAAAGTGAGCTTAGAAAATCTCGAAAACATCCTGACCAGCGACGATTTTGAGATCGTAGTACTCGACTCTAACCAAGTGGTCTTTCTATCAAGCCAAGCTCCGTGGCTTTACCATTCATTGTTGCCATTAACGCAGCAACAACAAACGGATATCGCACTTCAACGCCAATACGGTCAAAGCGAAATTTCGATCATCGAAGCCTTTCGTTCTTCAAGATCTCAGTCAGAAGCGAGCAACGCCAATCAATCTAGCAACCTTCAATCCAATGAAATCCGAAAAGAGCTCACCGCCAACCAGTTATTCAAGCTTGGTGCATTTAATCTTTACCCCGCTACCATCAGCAACAATCAGTACCAAGTTGTTGCCCTAAAAGAGACCAGAGCTGAACTTATTAAAATCTTGCAGATCGATGTCATCTTCGTGGTGATTTACAGCTTGGTGATGCTCATCGCTTGGTCGTGGCGCCAGACTTATCTCGCGAAAGTGGCGTTGACCCGACTCAACCAAAACCTAGAGCAAACCGTTGATAAACGCACTCACTACTTGAAGCAATCCAATCAACAGCTGCAACAAACCCTTTTTCAATACCAAGAGTCGCAATCCAAGTTGAAACAGACAGAACAAGAGCTGACACAAACCGCGAAATTAGCGGTACTCGGCGAGCTGTCAGCGAGCATTAACCACGAAATCAACCAACCGCTTGCAGCGTTGCGAACCTACAGTGAGAACAGCTTAAAACTGCTTGAAATGGAACGAACCGATTTGGTGAAAAGCAATCTTGAGAAAATGATTGGCCTCAACAACACCATTACCGACATCATCGCGCGACTCAAAGTCTTTACTCGCAAGGTCACTAAACAAGAGCATCATATGGCGAACCTGCACCAAGCGGTCAACAACGCCACTAGCATTCTCAGTGCGCTGATGATCAAGCAAGGAATTACGCTAAGGCTAAGCACGGTGCCAGATGACATCAATATTGCGATTCATCCAACCGAACTCGAGCAAGTACTGGTGAATCTGATTCACAACGCGACTCAAGCGCTGCAACATCAAGTTCTTGAACAGAAAATCTTGCAGGAGCAACAAAACCTGGAAAGCGTTGACCAACAGGCTAGCCCACAGATAGGCATCGAATGGCAACTGCATCATGACTCTTGTCAGCTGATCATTTGGGATAACGGAATTGGCATGCCGAACGATAAGCTAGAACAGCTGTTCGACCCGTTTTTTACCACCAAACCGGAAGGTTTAGGGCTAGGGCTTTCAATATCGAAACGGATTATTGAAGCGTATCACGGCACGATCAGCGCGAACCGGTTAGAGCCTTCAGGCATGGTATTCTCGCTAAACATCCCGTTATATAACGATAAGCGCTAACACGCCGTTGTTATTGTTAACGGAAAACGAATTTCACATTACTGCTAATCTCACCTACAGCTAAGGAATCGGCTTTTGCACTCTATGCCTAAACTCTATTTTGTCGACGATGAACCCGCCATTCGAGACTCGGTAGAACAAGCCATGCTCATTGAAGGTATCGATATCGTCGGCTTTCCCAATGCTATTGAGGCATTAAAGAAAATAGATACCACGCAAGCCGGAATTGTCGTCACCGATATTCACATGCCGGTGATGGATGGCATTCAATTGACGCAAAAGTTACTGAGCCAAAATCCTCATTTTCAGGTCATCGTACTTACCGGACATGGTGACGTGCAAACCGCGGTGTCCTCGATGAAAGCCGGCGCTTACGATTTTCTGGAAAAGCCATTTGTGGTCGATGCCCTACTCACTGCCGTTAAAAAAGCGGCGGATAAGCTCGCACTGGTTGAAGAGAACAACCTACTGCGTAAAGAGTTGGCAATGCAAAATCAGGTTGGCCCGAAACTGATTGGTCAATCACCATCAATGCAGGCATTACGCCGAGAATTGATCACCCTAGATACCAAAACTAACCCACTTCTATTATTTGTTGGTGATTTAGGGACGGGGAAAAGGGTCACAGCACAATACACCCATGATTTACACAGTCATCAAACCGCGGAGCTTTGCCCTGTCGCTGCGTTTAATTTGCCACGCAGTGACGAAGCGACATTCCATCAGTTTATTTTGCAACTGTTCTTGAAGCATCAAGGTGGAACACTCTATATCCATGAGACAGAAGCACTAACTCAGGATCAATGGCTGTGGTTAGCGAACCTAAAACCCACTCTACTTCGTGAAAACTCATGCAAGACCAATGCAACTTGTATCATTATCGCAACTACAGTAGTTCCTACTACAATTACAGGTGAACTGCGCCGATTTAATTTACTACCCTTGGCGCAAAGAACGGAAGATATTGGCTCTTTGTTCAAACACTTTGCTCGTGGTGCAGCCAGTCGCTATCAACTGCCGCCACCCGTCATTACAGAAAAAGAGATTCAGCGACTCATTGCAACGCATTGGACGGAGAACATTCGTCAGCTTCGCCAACATGCTGAACTCAGAGTGCTGACTCAAATTAAGCAGCCGTCGCTCGACAGCGATACTGATGAGCAAAATGAACTCGATATGAGCATTGAAGAACAACAACAGTCGTTGAACCAACGCACCGATAGCTTTGAACAAATTATCTTGATTGAGGCGCTACATCGCCATCAAGGTCGTTTAAAAGAGGTACAACAAGAGCTGCAGGTGTCGCGAAAAACACTGTATGACAAACTAAGAAAGCACCAACTCGATAAAACAGATTTCAAGAACCGATAAGTCTTAAAAAATATATAAATTCAAAGATTTAAAGGAGTAAAATCTTAACATTTATCAAAAGTAAGAATACACTCAATAGGCTTGCACTTTTATTTAGCGAACAAGGACTGTTATGAGTCAGAAAAATTTCAGCAAATTGAACGAGACCGAGCTTGAGTATGTCGATGATAAAACAGCGGCACTACTCCTCAATACGCCCACCAGTGCGCGAATTATGTTGTGGGTGATCGTTCTGTTTTTTATTGCTGCTATTGGGTGGTCTGCATGGGCAGAGATCGACAAAGTTACCGTTGGCCAAGGCAAAGTGATCCCCTCCTCTCAGATCCAAGTGGTACAAAACCTTGAAGGTGGCTTGGTTAAAGAAATCTTAGTTAAAGAAGGCCAACGCGTTCAAAAAGGTCAACAACTGCTGTTAATCGATGACACACGATTCCGTTCTGACTTCCGCGAACGTGAACAACAAGTCGCGAACTTGACCGCCAACGTGTTAATGCTTTCCGCTTCCCTGACCAGTGTTGTCATCAATGAAGAATTCTCTGAAAAAGAATGGAAGAAAAGTGTCACTCTCGATTATGGCAAGCTTGCGTTCCCACCTAAATTCTATGAACTTCAACCTCAACTGGTTAATCGTCAAAAAGCAGAATACCGTCAAGATCTCAATAATCTGAGAAACCAGCTTTCCGTTTTTGATCAACAAGTTGAACAGAAACAGCAAGACCTAGTTGAGATTAAAGCGCGTGTTCGAAACCTAAAACAGAGCTACCAGTTTGCTCGCCAAGAACTGGATATCACCAAACCTCTCGCCGATGAAGGGGTGGTACCACGAATTGAATTACTTAAACTGCAAAGACAAGTGAACGACACTCGCCGAGAAATGACTTCGAGCGAGCTAAAAATTCCTCTTTTACGCTCAGCAATCAAAGAATCCATGCTCAGCCGTATTGACGCCGCACTGAACTTCCGCTCCGAACAACAAGAAAAACTCAATCAAGCCCAAGACAAGCTCTCTGCAATGACCGAATCTGCCGTTGGCCTAGAAGACAGAGTAAACCGTACCGTGGTGGTTTCTCCTGTAACAGGCACCGTTAAAACATTGGGTATTAATACTGTCGGCGGGGTTATCCAACCGGGTATGGACATCGTTGAGATTGTACCAACAGAAGACTCTCTATTGGTTGAAGCGAAAATCGCCCCGCAAGATATCGCGTTCCTACGCCCAGAATTGACTGCCATCGTTAAATTCAGTGCTTATGACTTCACTAAGTACGGTGGTCTAGAAGGCGTGTTAGAGCACATCAGTGCCGATACCACTCAAGATGAAGAAGGCAATAGCTTCTATATCGTGCGCGTGCGCACCGAAAAACACAATTTTGGACAGAACGAAGAGTTGCCAATCATTCCTGGTATGACCGCCTCTGTCGATATCATCACGGGTAAAAGAACCGTGCTTGAGTACATGTTGAAGCCACTATTAAGCGCTCAAAACAATGCACTAAAAGAGTAATGACGTTTGATGTTTGATAACGCCTTTCAATACACAGCAAATAGACAAGAGCAGAGGCTATGAAGTCTCGGATTTCGCTATTGCTGCTGGTCCTCACCTCTTTCACCTCTGTGGCGCTCAACAAGAGCGACCAACGGTGGATAGATGCAGTGACCAAAACCTACGGCGATAGAGCCGGAAAGCGAGTGGCAACATGGCGCTCAAATATGACGTCATACGACGGATTAAGTGAAAAAGAGAAGCTCAGGTCGGTGAACCAGTTCTTCAACCAGATGTACTTTGTCGATGACAACATACTGTGGGGAAAGAATGATTACTGGGCAACACCACTGGAATTTTTAGGCAGCAACGCCGGTGATTGTGAAGACTTCACAATCGCAAAATACTTCTCTTTGCTTGAACTGGGCGTCCCAGATAAGAAATTACGATTAGTGTACGTAAAAGCACTGGAACTAAACCAGTTCCACATGGTGTTAGCTTACTACTCAACACCGAGTGCAGAGCCATTAATTTTGGACAACTTAAACCCTGAAATTAAACGCGGTTCCAAACGCCCAGATCTAAGACCAATTTACAGTTTTAACGGTAAAAACCTTTGGTTGATCAAGTCGGCAGCAGGCAGCGGCAAGTTGGCAGGGAAATCTTCAAGATTGAGCTTATGGAACGACTTACGTTCACGTGAGCGCTCTCTAAAATTAAACAAACCCATTATCAATTACGATGAGTAGGTACAATGACTTTATATAAACAGCTTGTGGTCGGGATGGTTGCAGTGTTCATACTGCTGATGACGTCAGTTTTTATGATCGAATTCAATACCACCCGTGGATACTTAGAGGAGCAGCAACGCTCTGAGGTAAGTAATACCATTAATACTGTTGGACTGGCTCTCGCCCCTTACCTAGAAGAAAAGGACAAGGTGGCAGTGGAGTCTGTTATCAACGCCCTGTTTGATGGCAGTTCTTACTCAGTCGTTCGATTGATCTTTCTCGATAGCGGTGAAGACATTCTCCGCTCATACCCTGTAAAGCCAACTGGCGTACCAGAGTGGTTTACCAACCTAAACCTGTTCGAGCCTGTTCATGACCGCCGCGTGATCACCAGTGGCTGGATGCAATTGGCCGAGGTCGAGATCGTAAGTCACCCAGGCCCTGCCTACGATCAACTTTGGCAAGCATTCATCCGCTTACTGAGCATATTTGGCACGATCTTCTTGCTCGGTTTGGTGTCTATCTCTTGGATCCTTAAGCGCGCTTTACGCCCGCTCTCGTTGATCATTACCAAGATGGATCAGATCGCCAAGAATCAGTTTGGCGAACCTCTGGCTCGTCCAAAGACAAAAGATCTCACCTTGGTTGTCGATGGTATCAACCACATGTCGACTCAAGTTGAACTGGCATTTAAAAACCAAGCGAAAGAAGCTCAGAAGTTACGTGAAAGAGCATATATCGACCCTGTATCTCAGCTAGGTAACCGTGCTTACTACATGTCTCAGTTAACTCAATGGTTAGAGGAGTCGAGCTTAGGTGGTTTAGCGGTACTTAAAGCGGAGTTTATCAGTGAAGAGTACGATGAAAAGGGCTATCAAGAAGGTGATGCCTTGGTTCATCAACTGGCTGAACAGCTGCAAGCTTCAATTTCATCTCCAGATATCACCATCGCTCGTATTTCTAGTGACGAGTTCGGTTTCATCATGCCAAACATTGATGAGAGCGAACTGAAACTTGTCGCGAGCAGCATCGTAAACTGTATCCAGAGCCTAGGTTCAGACCCAACAGGCACTGCGAATCCACATATTGCTCTTGGTGTGACCTACAGCAACAAGCGTAAAACCAGTACTGAAATCATGTCGCTGGTGGATAACGCACTCTCAAGTGCCAAGGCGAATCGAGAACTTGCTTACGGCTACGTAACCGCAGACGATCACGGCGCAGTGATGGGCAAACAACAATGGCGTATGTTGGTTGAAGAAGCGATCATCAACGACCTCATTACCTTCCGTTTGCAGGCTGCAAACAATGCCTTTGGTAAAACGTATCACCAAGAGGTGTTCTCTGCGATTGAAAAAGATGGCGTGCGTTACGGTGCTAACCAGTATCTATACGCGCTAGAACAGCTTGAAATGAGCCACATTCTCGACCAATACGTTATTGAGAAGATGGTTGAAAAGCTCAATGCAAAAGAAGTAACCAGCCCAGTCGCTATTAATCTCTCGCCAAGCAGTATATCTCAACCAAGCTTCATCCGTTGGATCGGTAAGACGCTTGAACAGAATGCTTCAATCGCTCACCTGTTGCACTTTGAGATTCCAGAAAACTGCTTCATCAACGTTCCGCACTACACGGCACTTTTGTGTAACACCATTCGCAACGCTGAAGCGGTGTTTGGTGTCGATAACTACGGACGTAACTTCCAATCACTGGATTACATCAACGAATACCGTCCAAGCTATGTGAAGCTAGATTACCTGTTCACACATAACCTTGATGACGAAAAACAGAAGTTTACCTTAACGTCGATCTCTAGAACCGCTCACAACCTAGGCGTCACCACCATCGCGTCTCGAATAGAAACTCAGACTCAGCTAGATATTCTGTCTGATAACTACGTAGAAGTGTTCCAAGGCTTCATTGTTGATAAATAGTTGTAAGGGTTATATCACATGCAAGATCCACTATTGAACTCACTGATCTACGTTAGCCGGTATTACGGGTTAGCTAACTCGCCCGAAGCGTTGATCAATGGGCTACCACTATCCGATGGAAAGCTAACCCCTTTCCTATTCCCACGCTCTGCTGAACGAGCAGGATTAGTGGCAAAAGAAAACCGTTCCGACTTAGAAAAGATTCCTCACCTGATACTGCCTGCGGTCTTACTACTTAAACAAGGTGAGGCGTGCGTTCTCAACAGTATCGATTTAGAGAAGCAAGAAGCGGAAATCATTACTGCGGAAAGCGGAATGGTGCCAATCATCATTCCTGTCGAAGAGCTGAAAGAACAATTCATCGGCCGCTACTTCTTGGTAAAGAAACAGTTCCGTTATGATGAACGTTCACCAGAAGTTCTAAAAACACGTAAAGGGCATTGGTTTTGGAGCACGATTTGGGAATCTAAAAACATCTACCGAGATGTGTTGATTGCCTCCATTCTTATCAACATCTTCGCGATTGCCGCGCCGATGTTTACACGCTTGGTGTACGACAAGGTAGTTCCCAACCTCGCCTTTGAAACTTTGTGGGTGCTGGCAAGTGGTATCTTTGTCGTGTTCCTATTCGATTTGCTGCTCAAATTGATGCGCAGCTACTTCATTGACGTTGCCGGTAAGAAATCCGATATTCTCATTTCCTCCAAACTGTTCAGTAAAGTACTGGGGATTCGTATGGAAGCGAAGCCTGCTTCTGTCGGTGCTTTCGCTAAAAACTTGCAAGAGTTCGAATCCATTCGTGAATTCTTTACCTCTGCAACCATTGGCTCGTTAATCGACCTCCCCTTCGCACTGATGTTCTTAGCGCTAATTTGGTTAATGGCTGGAAACCTTGTGTTTGTTCCCGTTGCTGGCGTGGTCATTTTGATCGTCTATGCATTGCTAATCCAAGGTCCACTGCGCCGTACCATTGAGGAAGGCTCTCGTCTTGCTTCGCAGAAGTACGCGAACTTAATCGAGAGTTTGGCAGGGTTAGAGACGGTTAAGCTGTTCAGTGCGCAAAGCCAATTCCAATTCCGTTGGGAAGAAGCCGTTGCTCACATGGCGAATTGGAATATCAAAAGTCGACGCATCACTGACAGCATCCAAAACACCGCCGGCTTTGTTCAGCAAAGTACTAACGTTGGTATGATCATCTTTGGCGTGTATCTAATTGCAGAAGGTGAACTTACGATGGGTGGCTTGATCGCTGCAACCATGTTGAGCGGCCGAGCGATTGGCCCGCTTGTTCAGCTGTCTTTGCTTTCGACTCGTTACAACCAAGCAAAGTCATCAATGACTCTGATTGAGCAAGTGATGTCGATGCCTGATGAACAAGAAGAAGGTAAACGCTACATTCACCGTCCGATTATTCAGGGCCATATCGCGCTAGATAAAGTGACGTTCCACTACCCAGATTCACCAGTGGCTTCAATTAGAGACTTAACCCTCAATATTAAACCCGGTGAGAAAGTGGCGATCATTGGACGTATCGGTTCAGGTAAAACCACACTAGAACGTCTGATTATGGGCCTCTACAAGCCCACAGAGGGCCATGTACGCATTGATGACACCGATATGGAACAACTGCATCATGTCGACGTACGACGCAATATAGGCTGTGTGCCGCAAGACAGTAACTTGTTCTACGGTTCGGTAAGAGACAACATTACTTTAGGTCGCCCTTTAGTAGATGACCGTGACGTGATGGATGCAGCAAACCGTGCAGGGGTAACCGCGTTTACTCAACAAGATCCGGCAGGTTTGGAACGCCAAGTGGGTGAAGGTGGTGCCTTGCTGTCTGGTGGTCAACGTCAGTCAATTGCCATTGCTAGAGCCTTCCTTGGCCGTCCGCCAGTGTTGTTGATGGATGAGCCGACCAGTGCTATGGATAACCGTTCAGAGATGCACATCAAACACCAACTTAACCAATTGCTACCAAGCGAGACGTTAATTCTGATTACACACAAAACGTCGATGTTGGACATTGTCGATCGAGTGATCGTAATGGAGAAAGGCTGCATCATTGCAGATGGTCCAAAAGCACAGGTTCTTTCAGACCTTAAACAAGGTCGAGTGAGAGCAGTAAGCTAGAGTGCTCAAGCTACCTAAATAAATCATTATCAGTAGAAACCAAAAGGGGAGCATCAGCTCCCCTTTTTTATTTGTCAGTATCGGCACCTTAACCATACGTAACTTTGTGTTCAGCACAAAAGTCTACAAAGCAATATCCTCTTGCTCCATCTTGAATGAACATTGGATCTCGTATTGGTTGAATGAGAAAACACTTCCGCCATGGGTTCGCTTGGTTGTGACTGTCTCATCACCAAATTGAATCGTCACTCGGGTATACACTTTTTCGTGAACCTCTACCGTGCATTCAGCAAGGTTGGTTTCAAACTCCGCTTCGAGTGTATCTAGCTGAGACTTTGTGTTTTCTATTGCAAGGTTATTCTTCTCACGTTGCTGCTCAATTTCTAGGGCTTGCTCTTCGCTTCTCTCGGCTTTCGGGCGCTTCTTAAATTCTAACTCTTGGCGAATTACACCCATGGTTTGCTCTTGCGTATGTTTATAAGTTTCCTTCAGCTCGGCTATCTTTTGGCGGTAGCCATCGTAGCGCGCAAAACCATGTACCTTGGTGGCGGTATCTCCCTCAACGCCTAAGAAGACACATTCGACCTTTCCGCCGACTTTGGCTTCACCACCGCTGAGCGTGCCGTGTTTTTTCAAACTGTCCATCACGATAAGGTTGTTACCACAGCGAATGTCATTACTCATACTGTGCACACCAAGTCGAAGGTCATTGGCCGTTTGTAGCTCAGCATTCTGTGCGTAACTTGCGGTGATAGAACCTTTGCTAAGTACTTTACAACTTTTTGGCTCACTCTCTTTAGTCGTGTGGCCGATAATGCCTTTGGCGACTTTGATATCCCCCTGGGCTTGAACTTCGGCCGATTCGATAAAGCCACCAACCGTAACACTTCCGGTCGCCTTGACGATCATACCCGGCTCGATGTTGCCAGAGACAAACACATTACCTTTAAATTTAACGTGCCCAGTTGAGACATCGACGTTGCTGACACATAAGGCGTCATCCACTTCGATGGTTCGATCTTTAATGATGGGCAATCCAGGGTGTGAGGCGAGTAGTAAATTGGGATCTTCAGGGGAGATGTAGGTGCCCTTTCCAGGCTTGATTAAACTGTCTTGTCCAGGAAGCGGTGGGATAATTCGGCCTTGAACGGTAAAGCCAGCGATACCTTTGGTAGCGGGGGTACGTTTCATTAAGTGATCATTTTGACCAACGGTAATGGTTTGTCCCAAGTCTCGCATATCAATCTTGCCTTCGTCTTTGCTGCGAGGCTTCAAGACTTGGCGAGTAATGTCTTCAACCAAAGCGGCAAACTTAGCGTCTTTACCTTTTACTGGTTGTGTCCCTTTAGCTACGGGCTGAGTAAACTTTTCACCGGACTTAAGTTTGCTACTCATCATCAGAACCTTTCTGAGCGCTAACTTATTTATTCCTTTTGTTATTTGAGCTTGAGATAAACACTGAATGATGTCGCTGCCACGCAGCGGGTGTCCATTGTAGGGACCAGTGACCACGAGACTCGCCAACATCTCATCATCAGACAGTTCGACCGCAACAGTGGCATTTCGAACTTCGGCAATCAAGATTCCTTCATAAGCTTCACCCTTACCTTCTTTAGCAAGAGTAACGAAACGCAACACCTCTTCTTCGAAAAGAAAATAGTTTGATGCATTCAAAGCTTCCAAGGTTGGTGGCAGCGTCTTGTTATCAAAGCTTGCGTCAACCACAGTCCCGGTTGGCAGACATGCCATTACTTGTTGCTTGTCTTCCGACAATGTAACGATGTTATCCCACATTCGAATTGAGTATCCCTAATGACTCAGTTGTTATTCAGTCTATATAATTCATTCTGCGCTGAGTATCACATTATTAGAATAATCAGCGTCACATCACTTACTTTCGCTTCTGCAAACATGACTCATAAATAAGACTTACACATTTTATGATCTGCTTCGCCTTTACAAATACATAGGAAAATTTTTTCAGAATATTTCGTGCGATTGAATGTTGATTCGATGTAGGGCTAGATAGTAAAGGCGAATAGCTTTAGAAGATTAAAGGCTGTAGTGGAGAGATAAAACAGAAATGATGTAACAGATAATCAGGGTAAAAACGGGTTTCAATATGGAGCTTCAGTTTACAGTGTAAATCCAATATTCTAATTTACACTGTAAATCTAATTTGTTGCGGTCAGTCTATTTAAATGATGGCTAGCCTATTTACACTGTAAATTTGCTAACAGAGCATCGACATCTTTACGAAACTGAATCTCTGCTTGTTTACGACCAACAAGATTAAACTGTTCAACACAAGTCCCCCACTCTTTCTGCTGAACAACCTTTGCGATGAGTAAGTCAGAAATACCTATGTTTCGATCGTTACTGAGTAGAATCAAGTTCAGTACGCTGAAGCTGATCGCATCATAACTGTTGCCACCGTTCACGTAATTTCTAACTAACTGAGTTTCAAACTCACTAACGGTGTGAACACTCTTTGGCAGCAGTGCTCGCACCATATCGGTTTCAAGTGAAACCAAAGAACCTGAAACAAGAAAACAGTAGCTACGCTCGAAGTGATTTTGAACTTGGCTTATCCAGCCTTGAGAGTTTGAGTTAAGCGCCTTAACCATCAGAACCGAGTGACAGCCACTGGCCTGATCTCGCTGGTGGCCGATGTGCACAGCTTCAAATTCACTACCACGCCAAAAAGAAATCAATTCGCTGGTCGCGCCAAAACTTGTCGCCAGATAATCTGCTTGGCTGGTTTGCTGTGATAACTGAGCCAACATCCAACGGCCAATACCCAAACCTTGATGACGCGCTGAAACAGCAATGCGCATCACTCGAAGGCAACGACTGCTCGCCGCATGAGTACAGCCAAGTTGGTTTGCCAGTAATACTGGAGCAAGGTGACCTTGAGGCCTGCGTTTTCCAAGTTGAATTTGAGTAATCAACTCGCTGTCCAAACCACCCTCTTCCGTCACCAACATACAACCTAAACATTCACCTTGCTGCCAAGCGGCGTATAAACGGATTGCTGGATTGTTGAGAAACTGCATTAAGTCATTAGGCGAGGTCTGATAGTGCGCATCCACAAGAAGAGAAAAACATTGTTGTAGCTGCTCAGGATTAGCCAAGCATTCTGCTTTTGATAACTCGACTAAGTTTAATTTTTTGATTGCGTCAGCAGAAAAGCCATCGAGTTCATCAACCGCCGATTCAGTGACTGATGCGTCATTACCAAGTAGAAAGCAATCAAACAACCAATCCTCTAGCGGATCTTTGTTATTCCAACGAATCGGTTGTTCGAGCTTAAAGCCTTTCCACCCCGGACGATGCTCAGAAAGCCAAGACTCAAACTTAATACCGAACCCTCGCCCACTGCCTTCGTAACCATGTACCGTGGTTGAAAAGACCATACGGTGATAGATGTCGACCATGGATTTAAGCATCGGAATTGGAATTGCAGCTGCTTCGTCAACCAATAACAGATCGCAATCAGGCTTAGATTTAAGTAATTCATCTGTTGCGACGAATCTTAAACTGCCACCTTGATGACGAATGTGAGTAGCGTTGACCACTTCGCAAGATTCCAACCCTTGGCTAGCATGGGAAAATACCGGCTCTACCGCTTTCACTGAAGGTGCGGTAACAACAATATTAAACCCGTGACGCTCAACTAACAGCTGCGCAGCGGCAATACCCAATGTCGAACTTTTACCACGCCCTCTATCCGCAGTGAGAATCAAAGGACGTTTACGGTGTCCAGACACCACTTTTTTGACTAATTCAACAGCCGTGTTTTGCTGTTCAAATTTATCCAATCCGTTTTGGGCGCTTTGCATCTGAGGAAGAACGTGAGTTGCTTGAACTACATCGCAGGCTTCATTGTGTTGTGAAACAGACATCAGTTTATCGAAATGACGTTTTAACCAACGTTGACCAAAGCTTTCACTATCTTCAGAGGCATTAACTTTTGGCGGCAACACCAACAACAGCCCACCACCAACTAACGAACCCAACGCGGCACTAAAACCATTCGCATCGAACTGCTCTCTAAAATCACAAACAAGAACCTGACACTCACGACCAAGCAGTTGTTGGCCTTTTTTTACTGGAGCATGAATCACACCTTCAAATGGCGTACCGCCAATCTGGAAGATGCTCGGACTGTGTGAGTCTTGAAGGAAAGTAAAAACAGCTGAGTTTTGCCAATCAAATTCGCCATCAAAGACCACGCCGTAACGGTGATCGTTATGTTGAGCAATATTAGAAAGTGTATGCAGAAAAGTGTTGGTTGGGTTTGTCATAGTTAGCGTCCAGATTCATCTAAACACAGTTTATCACAGCCAAATAAAAAGCCGCATTAAGCGGCTTTAGAGGAGTAATGAAAAGTCGTCGACTTAGTCGAGCTTCGATTGAACGAAGGCGAGGATTTCTTCCATTGTTGCATCATCAACTTTCTTAAGGTTCAACGCCAAGTTTGAACCCTTGCGGCTGTATGATGCGCGGCCCTTAATAAGCTCAACTTTTGGAGAAGCTTTCTTCGCTGGCGCTGGCGCCAATTCAAGAATCCAACCTTCCAAAGTTTCTGTCACGTCTTTGGTTAGACGAGTTACGCCTTGAGCTTCGCTACGCTGCCATACAAAACCTTCAGAAGCATCACACTTAGTAAGCAGTGTTTGCTGCTGTTCACTCGTCAATCCACCAAACTGCTTGTGCAGTTTAACAATAGTTGGACGACCAAGGTCGCTCACATTTGGGTAAGCTTGTAGCAATTCAAGTGGCAAAGCGGCTGCTTTCAATGCACCACTCACCAAAGCTTCACTGCACTGGAACATTTTTGCCAGTGCTTTCTGGTCTTCAGCTTCGCCTTTGTCCAGCTTCGCTTGCATCTCTTTGCCCTTCTCGTAAAGAGAAAGCGGTTTATGAGCGTTAGCTACGTCTGATAGGAACTTAGCGTGTTCGCCGTTAATGTTTTCAGCAACATAGATTAGGAACTCTTTGTCAGCCAAAATACATGACATACGACGACGGCTACCATCAAGAACTTCAATCTTACCGTCTTTGTTCTTACGACCAACCGCTGGGTATTGCTGACCACGTTCTTTCAATGTTGTAAGAACATCAGAAAGCGCGTGCTCGTTTAAGAAAGATTGCTCACGAGCGTTCTCTTCAAAAACAACCGTTCGAGTAGCCACTTCAGCCGCAGGAATTCGAACCAATTCAAATGAAACCAAATCTTCGCCAGCAACAGAAAGCTCAATCACTTGAGCCTGCTCTTTTGCCGCTGTTTGCGCTTCTTGTGGTGTTGCTACGCGACGTTTGTTTGCTTTACCAAATAGCTTTGCATTTAAGTCAGATGTTTTAATTGCCATTGTTGTTATCCCTGATTAAGTGAAGGCCAGTTGCTATGTAATACGCGCTCTAATTCTAGAGCACTTTTTTGTACTGCGTCTTGAGCAACAGCTAGAGTTTTCTTACCGCCCTCAAAGTCGCTCACCGTTAGATCGAAAACCGTGCTGTAAGTGTCGGCACAGGTTTCAAAAGCACGGCTTCTTGGAATGGTTGCCATCATTACTTGGTCATTCAACAGGTAGTTCATTTCAGTCAGAACTGACACCTGTTTCTTGTTGTCGTCTTCAAACATGGTTGGCATTAGACGAACAAATTCGAGCCCTTTCCAGTCATCCGGGAACATTTCGTAAACCGTTGGTAAGTGCTGGAAGAAGTTAACCGTTGAAGCCCAATCCAAACGCTTAGCTGCACATGGAATCAGAAGTGCGTTCGACGCGTACATTGCATTCCATACTAGAGGGTCAACGTGCGGGCCGGTATCAATCATAATCACATCGAAGTCATCGGCGATTTTGTCGATAAGCTTCTCTTTTAACAGACGAACAATATCAAGTGACTGATCTTGTGAAAGGCTTTGCCACGCTTCAGCGTTAAACATCGCATCTTCTGGGAAAGCAGAAATTGTCTTCAGGTTTGGATACTGAGTTGGCAATAGTACGTTCTTACGAAGAAACTCTAGATCGACATCTTGGCCTTCAGGCACATTGTCCAACATGATATCGACGGCAGAATAGATGCTGTCGTGCTCTGCCCCACTAATTTGTGGATTTAGGAACAGACGCAAAGAGCCCTGTGGGTCCAAGTCAATCAGACAGATACGGTAGCGCTTATCCAAATTCAGAGACAAACAAGCGGCTAAGTGAACTGCTGTCATTGATTTACCCGTACCACCCTTCTGGTTTTGTACGTTGATAATCCATGGCTTATTGTCAGCGTGCTGCTTACGTTCATGGAACTTCGGCACTTCTGCCGCGTCCATCAACATGTGAGCTTCTGTCAATGAAATCGAGTAATGATTAGCGTTGTTCTTTGTGAACTGATGGCCATCAGCTTCAAGTTTAGTGATCGCTTCATCGAGCTTACGACGCGTTAAACCAGAACGAGTCTCCATCATAGCTTTAGACATTGGAGGGAAATGTTCATCACTTCGCTCTTCCAAAATAATCTCAATTCGGTCAGCCTGAACTTGTTGAGTTTGTTCGGCTAGCTGATAGAGCTTATCAATCGTTTGTTCTCTTTTCATTGCCAGTTTCCGTAATGATTAACTAAGTACAAATTGTACAGCGATTAACAACAAACACAACAAAAACATGAACATACATTTATGAGTAAAATCACATAAAATAGGCCGCGTTTTTACAATTTGATGAAACATCGCCTTAGACAAACACAAAAATGACTGTTTCTATCATGTATAACCATGCTATTTCTAGTCTACATTTTAAATGTTACAGCATCACTTATTTACAATGTAAATGGAATTTCAACGAAAAACCTTCGGAACGATTGAAATACAACCGTAGATTACGGTTGGTGTGATTTGCATTCGAATTTATAGATTTTCAATCCAATAAAAATTAAAAAACACTCAATGACCAAAAAATTCAAAACAGAAGAGAAGATGGGGTGTCAAAAAACAACAGAGGATTGGAACCTAACCGGAAGAATGATCATGGAGCACATCCAGTGTAAGATAATTGATAACGCCAAATTATGAAGCATGATCAAGGCGTAAACTGAGCAATATTGATCCGAGCAACTGCACATTGAAAATGATCAACCTCCGGAAAAATGATCAAGTAAACATAGTTCCGGAAGCATGTAATTTATGAACTAAGTTACGGACAAATGCTTTTGGAATGGGGATTCAACGCCTATAAGGGCTCAATGATTGAAAATTCAATCGACACAGACCAAGAATACACAAACATGACAATTTCATGATCATGCTTCCTAGTTAAGACCCACCCGCTCTAAATACATCAAAGCAATCCATTTCCAGCGGATACAGACTAAATTTTGCACTCAATAGGGTAGGAACGATAAAAAAGTATGCTCTCTTGATCATTGTTCCGATAGATTGGCCACCACAAGTGTCCACTTAGACAACTCAAAAGCGACTTAGAAACCGATGTTGAATTCCGATCTGTGGATAAGCTGTATAAGTATAATGATCATGCTTTCGAACCAATAATGATCATGCTTACAATGACTTAATGATCATTGTTCTGATGTTCTGTGATCATGCTTTCTTAAGTTTAATGATCATAGTTTCGGAACCTTTATGATCATGCTTTCCAAGGCGATTTATTTTAATTATTTAAATTCAGCCACTTATAAGCAAAGTTACGTCCAGATCATTAGATCACTTAATCATTTAAGATCATATTAATCAAAAAGATCAGTTATTTAAAAGCCAATAAATTCTCTTTATTTATGATCATTCTTTCTTTATCATTCAGGAACTATAGTGAAATTACGGTTAGTGTGATACGGATCAAAAATGAAACCAGAAGAGAAATTGTTAATTAAGGCACGAAGCCACAAAGATGGTCATTTATTTGAGGTATCTGAAACAGCCGTTGAATGGATAGAACAATATCAACACTTCAAAGGTGTCACCAAAAGCATAGTTGAGCTTCTTAACCTAATTTCACTTCGTGGGTTTAGCAGTAAAGATGGGTACGTTTCCACCACTGAGATTATTGAATCAACCGATGGTCAAGTCACTCGCGCAGCCTTACAGCAAAGGCTGAGAGCTGCAGTTAATATCGGATTGTTCAAACAAATCCCCGTTCGCTTTGAAGAAGGCCTTGCTGGTAAAACCATGTTGCATCGCTTTGTGAACCCAAACCAATTGATATCGGTGCTGGGTGCCACCAGCTTAGTGACAGAAAGCGTGAAGCAAAATGAAAAGCAAAAGCGCTCTAAAGCCCTAGCTCAAACCAAAGTAAACAAGCGCTTACTGAATGAACATGGGTTGAATACCCCACCAACGATGAAAGATGAAGCGGATCAATTCATTGTTTCGCCAACCAATTGGGCGGGGATTATTGATCAAGCGTTAGCGCCACCTAGAACTCGTAAGAGCTACCAGAAATCCATGGTTTCGATCTCTGGCACTCGCGCTGTGATCGAGACACGATCTTCTAAAAATATCATGACCGTTGACGATCTGATGACGCTATTCGCGTTATTCACTCTCACCGTTCAATATCATGATCATCACCAAGATGATTACCATCTAGACGCGAAACACACGCCAAACAAAACACCACTCTACATCACTGATATTTTGTCTTTACGTGGCAAGAAAGACAGCGGCCCTGCACGTGATTCTATCCGCGACAGTATTGATCGTATCGAATTCACGGATTTCCAACTGCACGAGCTTACAGGCCGTTGGCTTAGTGAGAACATGCCAGAAGGCTTTAAGAGTGATCGTTTCCGATTCTTAGCTAGAACCATTACCGCATCGGAAGAAGCGCCTACAGAAGGCTCTGACGGCGAAATTCGCATTAAACCGAACCTATACATCCTGGTTTGGGAGCCTTCGTTCTACGAAGAGCTGCTGACGCGTGACTATTTCTTCCTATTTCCGCCAGAAATCCTGAAGCAACATACCTTGGTCTTCCAAATGTATTCGTACTTTAGAAGCCGCATGGCACGTCGCCATTCAGATAGCATGTTGCTCAGTGAGCTCAACCAGAAATTGGCGCGTAACATCGATTGGCGTCGTTTCTCGATGGATCTGATCCGCGAGCTCAGAAAATTGGGTGAAGTCGGGGATCAAGAAGATACCTTCCTGGTTAATCTATGGGGTTATCACTTGACGATCACCGCGTTGATCGAAAAAGGGAAAACGACCGATTATCAGGTAGATATCAAATGTAATGTGGAAGAAGTATTACGTTACTCAAGAGCGCGTACCACTAACGCAGGTAAGCGTAATATGGCACCAACGCTGCCGAACCCACTTCGTAACGAAATGGTGTCTAAGCAGAAACTGGAAGAGCTGTCTGAGATTATCGATGGTGAGTTTGAACCCATTCAGCGTAAAGCACCGTCGCCAAGAGGCAAATTGGGACGTCGAGTTAAGCAGCGTAAACACTCTGTTGAGATCAACGCTGACGAGATCATGATTACTCTCTCTAAATATACCTCTGCAGAGGCTCTAGAACGCAGCATAACGGCTTTATCTGCTATGACAGGGCACTCACATGCCTCAATCAAAGAAGAGTGCTCAGAGCTCATTGAGAAGCTTGATTGGTTGAGAGTAGGGGAGGACGTTATCCCATACGAAACACTGAGTCGCTTGATTGAGCTATATAACGACCGAGATAGCACCAGCAATCGACATCTGTCCATTGAACGTTTGATCTCTGGTTTAGCGGTGCGTCGTAAAGTGTGTAAACAAGTTCATGAAGGTCATTTAGACGAAAACGTGTTCCTTGCGCTCGATGAAATGGCGATTGGCCACTAGTCATTATCCTATCGCGATAAGCCTGTTTTACCGTCGCTGAATGGATAGTTTTGAACACATTAGGTGCTGATTAAAATCGCACCTAACGCTGACAAAGTGATGACAAAGTAGCGCATCTAGTTGATTATTATTTATCCCGAATAGACAACCTTTGTCCTTTCTTGTGATTAATAGATTGGCTCATATTTTGTTACATCATACTGAATAGATTTTTGCGAGTTCCCAAGGGACTCGCTTTTTTTTGCCTAAAATTCAGTCAATCATTAAAATTCAATAGCTTACAGAGTTAAACGCCGAAGCATGATCAAGGCTCGATCATGCTTTCTACGGATCTAGCTCTGGTGAGATTCTGATTTGATGCTTGATCGAGAAGGGCTTGATCAGTGGAGATGGCGTTGAATAATTCCTTGATCATCGTTTCGGGGATGGGTTGCCATAAAGCGTACATGCGACTCGATCAATTTTTCAGACTCTGCTTTCCAACGTGGTTCTTGCTGTTGGTTCGTAAACTCCAAAGCCAATACACACAAGTGTTGTAGCCGCTGTGTACACCACTCTTGCAATCCCGCTTCTGATTTTGGGTCACATGACACCGCTTGCAGCTTACTGTAGGCAAACATTAGGTATTGGTAGGCTTTATCTTGATGGCTTGAGCTGTTGGCCTCCTGCGAAGCCAAGTCCGGATTCGATGAATCCGCGAGGTGGCGATAGAAAGTAAAGATTCTCAGGCATCCGTCTAGCCAACATGCGATGCCTTTGCTCTGCTCATCCGTGATCAATGGCCCCCAGAGCGCATCTGGAGGCGTTAAGATCAAAGGTTCTAACCGGTCCACTTGATCATGCTTTCGGTCTTTGTACCAATCTCCGATCCGCTCTAACCAAGTGTCTAGTTCATTCATGCAACGTTATCCCACTGTTTTACAAAGTGATTATCAGAAACTTGTTTGATTTCATGCTGTATTTCACTGCTCTGCTCTCGAATACGATCAGCGTCTATTGAATAGTTTGGCTCATTTTTGACGAGTTCGCCAAATGGCAGATCGGGATCTGGTACCGCAGAGATCAACAACTTAGTGTACGGGTGTTGTGGATTGGTCAAGATCGACTGGGTTGATCCCCACTCGACGATCTGCCCTTTGTACATCACCGCCGTCTCTTCAGCGATGTAATGTGCCGTGGCAAGGTCGTGGGTTATGTACAAAAAGCCTATGCCTAACTCTTTCTTCATTTTTTGCATCAAGTTCAACACGCCAAGTCGAATCGAAACGTCCAACATCGAGGTGGGTTCGTCAGCAAGAATAACCTCAGCGCCAACGGCCAGTGCTCTGGCTAGGTTAACCCTCTGTCTTTGGCCCCCACTGAGCTCGTGCGGGTATTTGGCTAGCGTTTCGATGGGTAACTCCACCAGCGTTAATAACTCTTTGAGGCGCTCTGTGAGAGCCTGTTTAGTGACTACCTGTTTATGGATCTTAAGTGGGCGCGTTAAATGGTGATCAATAGTGTGAGTGGGATTGAGTGAACCAAAGGGGTCTTGAAACACCATTTGCACACGGCTGCGATAATCCAAGATATCTTTACGGCTTTTCAGCGTAGAGATGTCTCTGCCTTTGAACAGTATCTCTCCCTCTGTCGCGGGGTAAACCTTGGTCATCAATCGTGCGCAGGTGCTTTTCCCGCAGCCTTATTCTCCGGCTAAGCCGAAAATCTCGCCTTAGCCTATGTGAAAGCTAACGGATTTGATTGCATTGAAAGAGGGGAAAATGAGAGTTGGATCAAACCACATTTCTTATGGGGAATCTTTTAAATATAATTGCAGAAAATGGCTTTGGCAAAGTTTAAATGAGGCATTTATTAATTAGCTTTGTGAAGCGTCGGAATCATCACACTTCAGTACAGAATTTCTTAACAAGCGAAAAAGCATTTGCTACAGATTACCTGTCCATTACATGGTGCTTTTCGGAGGAAAACATGTCCATTAATTCTATCAACCATGATGAAATGACAAATATTGCAAACAAGTGGGATGCTGAAGAAGAAGTATCTTTCAAACCAGAAAAGAAAATGAAGTCTGCTGAAGCTCGTCGTCGTATCGAGACTCTAAGAGAAATTAGAGAAAGCGGTTTGAGTCTGGAAGAAGCGAGGGAGCTAGGTCTTATTCACTAATAATCCCCATTGCATTTAGAAGGGTGGCACAACGCCACCCTTTGATTTATAAGTGTTTTTTCATGTTCCCTATCCAGATTTAATCAACTCCTTGATTCTTTGGCTCACTGTTCCGTTTAGCCTATCCCTTGTGATATTACGCTTTTCAGATGAAAAACACGCACATGGCATACTCTTGAACTAAGTTGTTTGACAGTCATATTCAACGCCACTAATTTTAAAGTTAAAGCAAAAATATGCGATGTCGTTGGTAAGGAGAAGGCTATGTCTAATTCTGTGGCTCAAGTTAAAGAAGTGCTGTTTTACGAACCCGAAGATCCGAACGGATACCTGTCAAATTTTGCCGCTTGTCCTATCAAGGTAGGTGATCAAGTTTGGGCAACCAGCGAACATTATTATCAAGCGATGAAGTTTGCCTCCGAAGCGCTACGCAATATCATTTTGGAAGCCAGTACACCTGCCGAAGCGTTCTCTTTAAGTCGTGACTACGAAGACCAAGTTCGCGAAGATTGGTATGACATTCGTGTTGAAGTGATGCAGTTTATTGTGACGGAGAAGTTCAGACAGAATCCACAGTTTGCGCTGTTTCTTACCAATACCGGAGATTCGGTGATCAAAGAACATTCGCACAAAGACCACTTCTGGGGCGATGGCGGCGATGGAACCGGCGAGAACCATTTGGGTAAGATTCTGATGGCAGTGCGTCACCAGCTTCGCACTCAGCAACTGCATTTAATTGCTTCACACTGATTCGTCGATTCAGATAGCGGCATGCTTATCATTACTCCTTAGACGCATTTAAAAGGCCGCCCTGCTATCTAGTATGAAGCAGGGCGGCCTTTTCGGTTTTAGAGAGTCAGGCATCAACGAGAGTTAACGTACGTGACTAAGCTATCCGTTGATAAGTTCTACGTTACGCTGGTGCTATAAGTAACTCTGTACGATGTCGTCAAGCTGTCCATCGTCTTTCATTTGGTCTAGGCGTTGGTTGATGAAGCTTTGCAGCTTAGGATCCATCTCAGGGTCAAACGCCAAATGGATAGGGTAGTTATTGATGACAGAACCAAACTCATGCATCTGGTAATCATCAATACTCAGTTTTTGCTCGTTTAGGTTGTATTTGATTCGTGATTCCATTTCCACAAACACGGTGTCGCCAGGTGCTCGGTTCAGGACACGAAACGCAGCAGTGTAATCTTTTACTCGAATCTCGTTGAGCTTGCCCTGTTGGATATAAGGTTCCAAGTTCGGATACTCAAATCCTTTCAGCAATACTACGGCTTTCCCATCGAGATCATCGATTGTATTGAACTCAAATGGCTTTTTACCGCTGCTGAGTAATACGTGTTTTACATTGTAAATCGGGTCTTCAGATAGGTTCGCAGATTGAATATTCCCCCAACTAGGGCTGCCATAGGTAACCCAGTTTGGATTCTCTCTCGCATCGAGCTTGTCGATCATTCGATTAAAAGGGTAGGTGTGGTAGTTGATCTCATATTGGCTGTCATCAAACACGGCTTCCACAATATCTGAAACAATTCCTCTGTGAGATGACCCGTCAGTTTCGATTTGAAAAGGTTGCGCTTGGCTCGCAATAATGTAGTAGTGAAGAGGTTCGCTTGCAGAAGCATAACTGCTTGAAAACAAACTGACTATGGATGCAACGATAAGATGTTTTTTCATAACCTTCCCTAGTTATTTGATGGATGACTACTATTATACTAGTTGAGTAATTGTAGTTTGCTAGGATAACAATAATGGTAATTTGTGTATGGTGACAAAAGGAAAACGCTACGTTGGACTCTCCCGACAGTTGATCGGGATGATAATAGCGATCAGTACCTTATTCACAGTTATAGTGACAGGTCTCGGGTTGTATGTAGAGTACCAAAGTCGAGTTTCTTTTATCAGCTCTCAGATCGAGCAGGTCAAGGCTGGCTACCTTTCTGGTTTAACGGCAAGTTTGTGGGTTGAAGATCGAGAGCAATTGTTTGTGCAAGCCGAAGGCATCTCTCGCCTCCCTTCGGTCAGTTACCTTCTTATCGAAAGTCCCGATGAAAAAATTCTAGAGTTAGGTCAAAAGACCGAAGGCCAATCTTATTCTCAGTCTTGGGAAATGGTGCACCAGATGGGCGGCACAGACTTCCCGTTGGCGACGCTCACGGTGCAATCAGACTTGAGCATGATCCTAGATGACTTTGAAGAACGAGTGTTATTGTTGCTCGCCTTCGAAGCCGTTAAAATCTTCTTGTTGTCTCTCGTATGTTTAACCATCGTCTATCGTCTTGTCGTAAAACGTTTGATGACTATGTCTTCCCAAATCAACCAACAACAGGTCGAAGACAACAAACCGCGCTTTATAACGCCAACTCACTCTACTTACAAAGATGAGATATCGACTCTAGAGAGTAGCTATAACCGATCGGTAGAACGTATTCGTCAACAATATCAAGAGCTGGAAAAAGCCAAAGACATTGCTGAGGTGGCCAACCGCAATAAAAGTGAATTCCTTGCCAATATGAGTCACGAAATCCGTACCCCAATGAATGGGATTATCGGGCTGTCGTCTTTGCTTTCTGAAATGGATATGCCGAAAGAGCAAAAAGAGTACATCAACATGCTCAATACCTCTTCGCTTACGTTGCTCGACTTAATCAACGACATTCTCGATTACTCGAAGATCGAAGCGGGGCGACTAGAGCTTCAGCAAGAGCCGATGAAAATGATGGGCATTGCGGCCGACGTTGAATCAACCTTTCGAGTGAAAGCCGAACAGAAAGGGCTTCGATTCCAATTAGCGATCGACCCTAAGATCCCAACCATGGTGATTGGCGACGGTACACAACTAAGACAAGTCCTAAATAACTTAGTAGGTAACGCGATTAAATTTACCGAGCATGGCCACGTCACGCTCTCGCTTCGTTTGGAAGAGGTGGTTGAGCCTGAGCAAAAACTCAGAGTGAGGTTCGAGGTTGTCGACAGCGGTATCGGTATTGCAGAAGACAAACAGAAATCGGTGTTCGATAAGTTTCAACAAGCCGACGGCAGTACCACACGTATTTATGGAGGCACAGGGCTTGGTCTAACAATATGCGAGAAGATAGTGACATTGATGGGCAGCAAGCTTGAACTCACCAGTGTTGAAGGTAAAGGCAGTACCTTCTATTTTACGGCTGACTTTGACCCGTGTTTAGAAGCCGATGAAAGCAATATCGATTTCAATAAGGTTTCGGTTCTGCTTGTGGATGATAGCCAGCTGAACATGCGTATAACGTCTACACAGCTTCAATCCTTTGGCGTTAAGTCTGAGTGCTGTGAAACGGCAAACCAAGCGTTAGAGTTGGTTTCAGAGTCTGTGGCTAAGTCATCACCTTATGATCTCGTTCTGATAGACAAAGTAATGCCGTCCGTTGATGGCTTTCAACTGGCGAGAAGCTTAGTTGAACGCTTTGGTAGCGAGTGTCCCAAGTTAGTGATGATCTCTGCTGACCCTAGAAAGCAAGATGAAGCTCGTGCTAAACAAGTCGGTTTTGTTGCCTACATTGCGCGTCCTTACCAAGATAATCAGCTTAAATGGACCATCAGTGAGGTACTCGCGAGAGCGGCTGATACTTCAGTCTTTACCTATCCGAACAGAGGAGAGGTTGCGTTTAAAGACAATGAACCTGTGCCGTTAAGTAAACCTGCAGCGGTTGTTAAAGATGCTCCCATTGTCTCTGTAAACGCCACACCAGCCGATAAACAAGCTCCAATTCAAGCAGAGTCAAAACCTGTCGCAGTTGCCGGAGAATTTAGTGGTACAGTTTTAGTTGTTGAAGACTCGCGAGTAAACCAACAAGTCGCCAAGATGATGCTCAAGAAGCTTGGCTTTGAGGTTGATATTGCCGACAACGGTGAAATTGGTGTCGAGAAATTCAAAGCCAACGAATACGAGATGATTTTTATGGATTGTCAGATGCCGGTTCTCGATGGCTTCGAAGCGACCAAGCAGATCCGAGCGCTCGAAGAAGGGGCTGCAAAGCATATTCCAATCATTGCGCTGACGGCCAACGTCGTGCAGCGAGACAAGCATTTGTGCTTCGATGTAGGCATGGATGAGTTTTTACCTAAACCGGTTAACCAAGGCAAACTGAGAGAGATCGTAGCGAGTTTCTTGTCGAAAGAGACGGAATCAAACAAAGAACATGAGCAGCAAATTGTTTAGTTGAGTATCTCTAATCTTACTTTCATTAAAAGAGTAATGAGGCGAATTAGACATAGTCTTTTATGCCGTTGGTTATATTTGAAGTATCGTGTGAAAGAAATGATAAAGGTGGCCTGAAAAGACCACCTTTTTTGTATGTGTCGGTTTGAACTTAATCTCTATCGATTGCGAACGCAGACCATGCTTGACGTGTCGGCATCACTTCGACTCGGTTAATGTTGATGTGATCTGGCAAGGTTGCGATATAAAACATCTGCTCGGCAATATCCTCTGCTGACAACGGTGTAGTGCCTTGGTAAAGGTTGTCTGAAGCCGTCTGGTTACCTTTAGTTCTTACAAGAGTAAATTCCGTTTCTGCAATACCAGGGGAGAGGTCAGTCACTCGTACCCCTGTGCCTTGTAAGTCACAACGTAGGTTGTAACTGAACTGCTTTACGAACGCTTTGCTGGCACCATACACATGGCTTCCTGGGTAAGGCCACTGTCCGGCGATTGACCCAACATTGATGATTGAGCTTCCTGCGCCTTTTTTAATTAACGTAGGCAACAGCGCATGAGTAACATTAACCAAGCCTGTGACATTGGTATCGATCATAGTGTGCCAGTCTTTCAAGTCCACATCAGGCGCGCCTTCTGGTGCCAAAGCTAACCCAGCATTATTGACCAATGCGGTAATCGATGAAAATTCAGCGGGTAATGAATCAATGGCTTGTTTTACGGCGTCTGCGTCTCGAACGTCGAGTTGAATTACATGCACAGGCACCGTTAATTCTTCCTTTAGGTCGAGTAGCCTTTCGATTCGACGACCAGACAGCACTAACGACCAGTTATCTTCTGCGAAACGTTTTGCTGCCGCTTTGCCGAAACCAGAGGTTGCCCCTGTAATGAACGCTATCTTATCCATAAATACATCCTTCTAATTTGAAATTAACATAAGTAGTGCCATGCCGATCAAAATCGGCGCGGTCGTTGTTTTTGCAGACAAGTTGGGTACTGATAGATACAGTTTTTGCCCCAGTACATTGCCAATCAAAGCTGCCGGTAATAGCCATAAACCTGTGATGAACGATTCTTGGTTAAATGCGCCAATCCATATGAAGCCGATCAGTGAAATCGCTGAACTCAGCAGAAAAAACACAATCGCGGTGGCTCTCTGTTCACTGGTTTTAATGGTCAGGTTCATCAAATACGTCACTAATGGCGGACCTCCTGAAGAAGCGGTGGTCATGCTAAACCCCGAAATGGCTCCCGCCCAAAACGCGTGTCGTTGGTTCAACCAAGTGAGGCGTAAGTCCAAAATAATCAGCGTGCCAGCGACCAAAGACATCATCGCGATAAAGGCCTTCAAGCCTGATTCCGATATCGTGCTAATGAAATACAGCGAGAAAGGCACCGCAACCAACATGCCAATACACAGCGGCGCAATAAGCCGGATATTGATGGTGGTTTTACTTCGCTTGAGCAGAGGAAAGGCACTTAAAAAGTCCAACAAGATAGCGATGGTTACCGCTTGCAATGGTGGAACAATAAAGCTGAGGGAAAGCGCTACGATAATCGCAAACCCAAATCCTGAATAGCCTCGAACTACTCCTGCAAACAGAATCAATGTCATCGCTAATCCTAATTCCACTCTTGCTCACCTCTTTGCTTTTGATATTGCTGCTGCGTTAATTAGCGTTCGATGAGACCTGTCTCGTCTGCCTTTCAATCTATTCACACCTAAGAGTTTTGAATAGAGCCAGATCGACGATTGGATTGGGTCAGGCTGTTTGTTGGATCGGGGATGAGACTTGGGCTGATGTACTGGCCCAATGTTTTGTTGAAACTGACACTATGACCTCCGCCCTGTTTGGGATGAAGATTATTCCATCCGATAGCGCAGCCTTTTCAATGTCGTGTTTTGTGTCTTTCATTCTCGAAGACGAGCCAAGCACGAGCGGCTGTGAATCTAGTGTTGTTAATGGAGACGATGAAATGGAAGTATCAACAGAACAGCTTGTGAACCAAGATATTATCGACCTCGACAAGAGCGTATTTCATTCTTGGTCGATTCAAGAAGCAGCGGAGCCTATCGCCATTGCGGGTGGGCAAGGATGCAAAATGTGGGACTACGAAGGTAAAGAGTACCTTGATTTTAGTAGCCAACTGGTTAACACCAACATTGGTCATCAGCATCCACAAGTGATCAAAGCGATTAAAGATCAAGCGGACTCATTGGTAACCGTTGCCCCTGCGACCGCCAACCTCACTCGTGGTTTGGCCGCTAAACGTATTTTGTCTAAAGCACCAAGCAAGTTTAAGAAGGTGTTCTTTACCAACGCAGGCGCAGATGCCAACGAAAATGCAATTCGTATGGCGCGACAATTCACAGGGCGCGACAAGGTGCTATCTGCTTACCGTTCTTACCATGGCAATACAGGTACTGCTATTGCTGCGACGGGGGATTTTCGTCGAATTCCAAACGAGTATAGCCGTGGGCACGTTCACTTCTTCAATCCATTTCTCTATCGAAGCGAATTCAACGCGGCGACTGAGGCAGAAGAGAGTGAGCGTGCCCTGCAGCATTTAGAGCGAGTGATTGAATGCGAAGGACCAACGGCGATTGCGGCGATTATCCTAGAGACGATTCCGGGAACGGCTGGTTTTCTCATTCCGCCCAAAGATTACCTTATCGGCGTGCGTGAGCTGGCAACCAAACATGGCATTCAGTTGATATTCGATGAAGTCATGGTCGGCTTTGGCCGCACGGGTAAGTGGTTTGCGTTTGAACACTTCAATGTAGTGCCGGATCTGATTACTTTCGCGAAAGGGGTGAACTCGGGTTATGTGCCGGCTGGTGGCGTGGTGGTCAGCGAACCGATCGTTGAGCACTTTAAGTCAAACTTCTTTATGGGCGGCTTAACGTACTCTGGTCACCCTTTGGCGATGGCTTCTATCGTTGCAACGCTCGATGTGATGGAGCAAGAGGGCATTGTCACACATGCTGATAACGTCGGTAACAGCGTTCTAGGGCCGCTCCTACTGAGCCTTCAAGAGTTGCACCCTATGATTGGTGATGTGCGCGGTAAAGGGATGTTCTGGGCGGTTGAGCTGGTGGAAGATCGTGAAAGTAAAACACCTTTAAGCAATGAAAAAATGGGGCAATTGAAAGCGCAATTGACCAAGCGAGGCCTGTTGACCTTCATTGTGAATAACCGCATTCACGTTGCGCCACCTTTGGTTATTCAGCCAAGCGATATAAAGAAAGGCGTTAAGATCATTGATGAAGTGTTGTTTGAACTCGCTTCTTAAGTCTCCAATAAGATAGCCAGCACAGCAACCAAGGCACTTTGACAAAGAATTCCCCGTTCTTTTCAACGTGCCAAACCTAACCTTCAGAAACGACAAAAGAGCATCGATTGATGCTCTTTTTACGTTCTTTCACTAAATCAGTCTGGTCAAACTGCTCTTAAGTGATGCTAGATCTTCATCACCTCTGACAGCTCTTTGATACCGGGTGCGATCAGATCTTTGTCGATGGCGTGAAAGCCCAATCGAAAATAGGAATTGGGGTCATATTCTGACAATGCTTCACAGCCCGATTCCGTTTCGGTATTCGTCATAAAGTGTGAATAGCCTGTCTCAATCAATATGCCCTTTTGGGCGGCTCGTGAAGCTAAACGCTGGCTATTGATGTGGCTGGGCGTTTGTAGCCACAGAGAGTTGGCCTGCTCGCTTTGAGCCAGTCGCTTGCAGTCAGGTAAGTACTTCAAGACAGCATCGTTGATCAGCTTCCAGCGCTGGCGAGTGTTTTCTCTAAAGCGCCTCACAAAGCTGTCGTAGTAGCCTTGTTCAATAAAGTGCGCTACTTCCATCTGAACACGGCTTGGCGCATGTCGGTACATCAAGCGACGCAGTATTCTAAGGTCGTAGATTAACTCTTCAGGTGCCACGATGTAGCCTAACCTCAAGCCGGGTGCCAGTAGCTTAGAGAAGCTGCTGACGTAGATGACTCTCCCTTCCTTGTCATTGGCTTTTAGCGCGGGTTTAGGATTCCACTCCACGTTGCACTCGGCGTCATAGTCATCTTCGATAATTACCGCGTCATTGGCTTTGGCCATTTCAAGTAACTGAGTTCGACGCTCATCACTCATGGTGACGCCGGTTGGAGCTTGATGGCTAGGCGTGACATAGAAGTGATCACACAGTGAAGAGTGCTCATTGAATCTCAATCCTTGTTCATCCACTTGATGCGGGTGTAACTGCGCGCCAGAGAGATTGAAGATGTGATTCGCTTCTTTGTAGCCGGGGTTCTCGACTCCGACTCGACTCTGATGGTTCATGAGCAAAGTCGAAATCAAATACAGCGCATTCTGCGAACCTAAGGTTATGAGGATCTCATCACTTTGGGCATGAATACCGCGCTGTGGGAGCACCCTTGTGCGTATCTGTTCGACCAGCATGTCGACGTCTTTATCGACCTTGTCGCAAAGCCAGCGGTGATCATGTGGGTCTGAGGTGACCTTTCTTGTCGCTTCTCGCCATTGAGCTAATGGGAAGTCATTGATAGAGGGTTGGCCAAAAATAAATGGGTATTGGTAACAACTCCAATGCGAGGGTTTGACGATGCGTGGGTATTGGCCCAATTGCAGCTTAACGCGTTTGCTCCAATCCGGTGCATTGTCGCTGTCGGCTGATTCAAAATGATCCAAACTCGCGTCGATAGTATCACTCGGGTTTTCATACTTTTCTGAAAGGTAATAACCACTGCGAGGCTTACTGATGAGGTAGCCATCGTCGAGCAAACTGTCGTACACCAACGAGACAGTATTGCGTGAAACACCCAATTGGCTAGACAGCTTACGACAAGACGGAAGCGCTTGTTCAGCCGGAAAAATACCATTCAATATCGCCGTCACCAAATAGCTACGTACTTGTTCTTGCAGGCTTCTTTTGGAATCAAACTCGATGAAACAATTGTGATTTATCGCCATGAGATACAGTCCTTATTCTCAGTGAACCTCAGTCCAATTTGTATAAAAGAGCAAGAAATGCGCCAGAGTTCATATTGATGTTTTAAGAGTGTGTTTTGCTCTCTCTCAACCCCGAAAATTACGTTGTCCCAAACTAGAAAATCGTTCTGTCCCAACCTGAAAATTAAATTGGCTCTACGTCTCCGATGCATTCCGTTCATAAAGTAAAGGCAGGCAAATAATCTCGATAAGGAAAGCGTATGAAACAGGGAATGACGATGAAGGCATGGGTTTCAACAGCGGCAGCGACAGTTGTACTGGGTTGTTTTGGAGTCGCACAAGCATCGGAGCTTGCAGCCATCGAAAAGCAAGGCTTCATGAAAGTGGCGACAGAAGACAACTACTCTCCATTCAACTATATCGACCGCGGTAAGCCTGCGGGGATTAACAAAGATTTGCTTGATGAGTTACGTGAATATTCGAAGTTCGATATCGAACAAGAGATCTTACCTTGGACAGGACTACTCGCTTCGGTATCTGCGGGTCAATATGATGTGGCGTTAACTGGCGCGATCATTACCGATGCTCGCTTGAAGGCCTTTGATTTCACTCCACCTATCGCTTCAGCGCAGCATTACTTCTTAACCAGAGCTGACGCGGAAGATATTAATACGGTAGCCGATTTAGATGGAAAAACAGTGGGCTTACAAGCGGGCAGTGCTTTGCTAGAAAGGCTTCCAGAGCTCGAAGTGATGCTCGAAGCACAAGGCAAATCTTTGGGTAAAGTGGTGCAGTATCAATCCTACCCAGAAGCGTATTCCGACTTGGCAATCGGCCGAATAGACTATGTGATCAACAGTGTGGTTTCAGTTAACGAGGTAGTGAAGTCGAAGTCAAAGGTATTCAAAAAAGGCGAAGCAGTCTCTGGCCCAGGTTTCGTTAGCTGGCCAGTTCCTAAAGATAATCCTGAGCTTTTGGCTTACCTAACGGAATTCTTCCTACACCTTGAGCAAACAGGAAAAATGGCAGAGTTGCAGAAGAAGTGGTTCGGTGAATCGTTCGACCAACTCCCTTCAGAAGCCATCACTTCGGTTGAGCAGTATCACAAGCTAACAGCCGTTCAATAGATGAATAAGCATGCGCCGACACAAACAGTTAGCGGCTGTTTGTGTCCATGCCAATGGGTTCAAAGCGGTTTAACCCATGAGTCTTTGGCGCACAATCTATAGAAAGAAGTCGCTGATCAAAGAGGTCGTTTATGGATTATTACGCTTGGGAACAGTTACTACAGGGCGCGTGGGCAACGGCATGGATATCGGCAGTATCGATTGTATTAGGTGTCGTCATCGGCCTAATGATTGCCTTAGTTAGAATGATGAAAATCCCGTTTGTGGATCAAATGTTGGGTATCTATGTCAGCTGGGCACGAGCAACGCCTTTGGTGACACTGGCTCTGTTTATTTTCCTTTCTTTTCCGTCATTTGGCATCAATTTAGATAAACACGTTTCTGCTATTTTAGCTCTCACACTCAATACATCGGCATTCAATGCAGAGATTTGGCGCAATGCCTTTCTTAACTTTTCAAAAGGACAAATGGAAGCGGCAGAAGCCATTGGTATGAGACGTATCACTTATTTTCGCCGCATCATGTTCCCGCAAATGGTGATCATGAGCCTACCAGCGCTAGTCAATGAGATGTCGTTCTTAATCAAAGGCAGCCCAGCGATTGCGGTGATCGGCATCGTCGACCTAACTCGTGTCACCAATCGAATCTCTGCGGTTACCTATGAACCACTTGGGCCGATTCTATGTGCCGGTGCCATTTACATGTTGATTATTGGCGTGTTGGTGAAGTTGCAAGCTGTGGCTGAAAACCGAGCCACTTATCTGCAGCAATAAGTGCATACATCTGTTTACAGTAGCAGCAACAGTTTGGCCGTCATCACTACTTGGTCAGCTACACCATTTACCTGCTTGTGAAGCGTCATTGAGTGGGTAAATTTAAGGAGTAAATATGGAAGAATGGAATATTATCTGGCAACAAAAAGAGCTGTTTGCTTCTGGTTTTGTAACCACGTTTTATCTTTTTGTTTCGTCTTCAATCTTGAGTTTCGTCATAGGCATTGGTTTGTTGTACTGTCTCGAAAACTCGAGACTCGGTGTTAAGTACACCATCAACAGTTTGATAGGCATGATGCGCACCTTACCGTTTCTGATTTTAGCCTATCTGCTCTATTACGGTTTGCCTCAGGTTGGCATTCGACTAGATGCAGTGACTGCGGGAATCATCGCACTCAGCCTCTATCATGGTACGTATTTCTGTGAGATTTTCCGAGGTGTTCGTAAGGGGTTAGAGCCTGGTTACATCGAAGCGGCGCACGCTTATGGCTTTTCTAAACTCAAAACCTTCACACGAGTCATCACACCCAACGTGTTGTGTAAGTCGGTTCCTCTGATCACTAACCAACTCATCATCTGCTTAAAAGACACTGCGTTTCTTAGCATCATCACCGTCGCAGAAATTACCGCGGCCGCCAACAGCATTCAATCGACCTACTTCATCCCATTGAATGCGTTCATCATTGCTATCGCGCTCTACTGGGTTGTGAGTATTGCACTTGAAAGCATCACCAAACGAATCCAAACCAAAGTTGAACTTAGAGGACTTAGCCATGCTTAAACAATCAGAGATTATTGAAACGGAAGCACCGATTAACCCTTCTTTGGGCGTGAATTTGGAAGTGATTGAGTGCGAGCCACTATTGGAAGAACGAGAGACGATCATCAAGGTTGAAAACCTGTCGAAACAGTTTGATGGCATCGAAGTACTGCGAGACATCAACCTCAACATCAACAAAGGCGATGTGGTGAGTATTCTCGGCTCGTCAGGTTCGGGGAAATCGACGCTACTGCGTTGCATGAACTGGTTAGAGCAGCCAGAGCGCGGCACGATTTTTATGGGTGATGAGCGTATTGGTATCAACTCTGAAACGGGTAAGCCACTCAAATACAAAGAGTTGGCGAAACTTCGAGAGCGTCTTGGAATGGTTTTCCAAAGCTTCAACTTATGGCCGCATCTCACCGTGTTGCAAAACGTCATGGAAGCGCTGGTTCATGTTAAGAAGATAGCGAAATCAGACGCCGAGGAGATGGCTCGTAAGCAACTCGACAAGGTTGGGATGTCACACAAACTAGAGAGTTACCCAAGCATGTTATCGGGTGGGCAAAAGCAACGTGTCGCGATTGCCAGAGCTCTCGCGATGGAACCGGATGTATTGCTGTTTGATGAGCCAACCTCCGCGCTCGACCCTGAATTGGTCGAAGAGGTGTTACTGGTAATGAAGAAGCTATCGCAAGAGGGTTACACCATGGTGGTGGTGACTCATGAGATGGAATTCGCGCGTCAGGTGTCGGATCAGGTGGTATTCCTTGAGAAGGGCATCTTGATTGAGAAATCTAACCCTGAGAAGTTCTTCACTAACCCAGATTCAACAAGGGTAAGGAAGTTCCTCAAGCTTGATTCATGAGCTAGATGATTCGCGCACCTTAATGTTTGATTGTTAAAAAACTCCGACTGAATCAGTCGGAGTTTTTGTATTTGTGTTGCTACCGCATTAAGAGGATGTGGTACTAGCCAATGCTATCAATGTGGATCACTACTGAGTCTGGTCGCCAGTATTCCAGTTCGCAATCCATCAACTCGCCATCTTGCTTGTAGTTCACACGGCAGATCTTCAGCACCGGTTGACCCTCAGCCAAATTTAGCGCCTTAGCGACATAGGCTGGGGCTGAAGTGGGAATTACATCAAAACGCGAGCGTTGGGTCTCGTAGCCGTATTTTTCTCGGTAGATGCCTGTTAGTGACATGGTGAGGTTTTCCGACAAGACACCATCAAATAAGGGCGCTTTCAGTACATTTTCAACAAACAGCACTGCTCTACCATCAATAAAACGCAAGCGCTCAATCACGTGTATTGGCGTTATCTGCTCTATCTCTAATGCTTTGGCGTAATCGCCTGTCGCCATCTCTGTACGGGTGCTGAGCAGTCTGGTTTCTGCTATGCGGTGTTGTTCACGAATCATTTGATGAAAGTGAGAACGTGATAATGGGTTATAGCGAACACGTTCGGGTGACACATACCAGCCACGGCGCTCTTCTCGGTATATCAAACCTTCGGTTTCCAGAGACACCAACGCATCTTTGAGCGTGATTCGTGTGGTGGAAAACAGTTCGCTAAGGTTTCTTTCTGATGGCAGTTTTTGCCCTTCAATGAAGATACCTGATTGAAGCTGCTCTCGAATACTCGCCTTAATTCTTCCTAACTGTGTCCCTGATTGCCCGGTGCCCAATGTTCTCATTACTGATCTAGTCCATAAGTTCGTGTGCTTAATAAGGTAAACCATGGAGTTAACAGGAATGTGACAGTAAACAATGGCTTATTGTCATATGAGTGAAATATAACTGCCACGTAAATGCACTCGAACTGTCAAATAACTTACGGCAAACCGTCACATTCCGGCTATAGCATACAAAACGAACTTACTGACCTAGTCCAGAAGGATAGAGACAATGAAAACTTTGCTTAGCCGTTCAACTGTATCGCCAGCTAAATTAATCGGTTCACCTGCAAAATTAATCGGCGCAACGCTAATAACGGCAACACTTTCAATGCCAGCGATGGCGAAGGATGCTGATCTTGAGTCACTGATTGAAGCCGCTCAAAAAGAGGGTGCAGTTTACAGTGTGGGTATGCCAGACAGTTGGGCAAACTGGAAAGGCACATGGACTGACCTGAAAGCAAACTACGGTTTGAAGCATCAGGATACCGATATGAGCTCGGCTCAGGAGATCTCGAAATTTGAAGCAGAGAAGAAAAACGCAACCGCTGATATTGGTGATGTGGGTTTCGCATTTGCACGTGTGGCAGTGAAGAAAAACGTCACTCAGCCATACAAACCAACCACTTGGAATGACATTCCAGACTGGGCAAAAGACAAAGATGGTCACTGGGCTCTGGCTTACACTGGCACCATCTCTTTCATTTCCAACAACAACCTTGTTGAAGATGCGCCGAAAACTTGGAGTGACTTACTAGAAGGTGACTACAAAGTCACAGTCGGTGACGTAGGCGTAGCAGCGCAAGCAAACAACGCGATTTTAGCGGCTGCATTTGCTAATGGCGGTGACGAGTCGAACCTAAAACCAGCGATTAAATTCTTTGGTGAATTAGCGAAGCAAGGCCGTCTGTCTTACACCGACCCAAGCATCGCGAATCTTGAAAAAGGCGAAGTGGAAGTGGCAATCATGTGGGACTTCAACGCACTGAACTACCGCGACAAGATCGACCGTGAGCGCTTTACCGTCAGCATTCCACAAGATGGCTCAGTGATTTCTGGTTACACCACCATCATTAATAAATACGCACAAAACCCGAACGCGGCGAAGTTGGCTCGTGAATACATCTTCAGCGACCAAGGCCAAATCAACCTAGCAGAAGGTTACGCACGTCCAATCCGTAGCAACATTACGCTACCTCAATCAGTTCAAGACAAGCTGATCTCAAACGAGCAATACAGCAATGTTCACCCAGTGACTGACTTCTCAGCATGGGAAAAATCAGCACGTCGCCTGCCACGTCAATGGCAAGAAAGCGTATTGATTCACCAGCAATAACCCCGCTTAACACGCCACCTTCAGTAGGTGGCTTTTAGAAACAAGCAATAGAGAATAGACCATGAGCAATAAGGTTATCCTTGTTGTTCTAGATGGACTGAACTATCAGGTAGCCCGTGATTGCATGGGCTACCTGAACGGTCTTCTAGAGCAAAGTGATATGTATGAGAAACAGGGCGATTTGCAGACAAAACAGGGCGATTCGTACAATAACCAAGGCGATTTGCAGAATAAACAGAGCACTTCGCAGAGCACGCAAAAAAACAAGCTGCGCGCCACGCTTTACCCTGTGCAGTGTGAGCTGCCATCTATGTCCCGTCCACTGTATGAGTGCATTTTAACTGGGGTTCGCCCTGTCGAGAGTGGCATCGTCAACAATCAAATCGTGCGTTTATCGAATCACGAGTCGGTATTTAGCTTGGCGAAGTCGCAGAACAAAGTGACGGCTGCAGCGGCATATCATTGGGTGAGCGAGTTATATAACCGAGCGCCATTTGATGCAGTACGTGACCGTTTCACCAACGATGAAACCATGAACATCCAACACGGTTGTTTCTACCACTGGGACCACTACCCAGATGAAGCCTTGTTCTTGGATGCTGAGCACCTGCGCGTCACTCATCAGCCTGATTTCTTATTGATTCACCCAATGAACATTGACGACATGGGACATAAGCACGGGCTGGATTCTCGCCAGTACCGTAATAGTGCTCGTGGCGCGGATATCTACCTATCGAACTACCTTGAGAAATGGGTAGATGATGGTTATCAAGTGATCATCACCAGTGACCATGGCATGAACAATGACCTGTCTCATGGTGGCATTCTGCCTGAAGAGCGTGAAGTGCCTTTCTTTGTGATTGGCGATAAGTTTACACACCAAGCTTGTGCAGTGAAACAGACCGACATCTGCGGCAGCGTGTGTCAGCTACTCAACTTAGATCACGATAAATCTTACACTCAGGAATTGTTGGCCCTATGAGCAGTTCTGTAATCACGCAGAGCGATGGCTCTGCGCTTAAACCCAAAACCAAATCTTTGTTTCAACGCTTCAAGCCCGCTTTGTGGCTTGCGCCTTTCGCATTGTTTTTCTATCTGTTCCAACTGGCACCTATGGTTTGGGTGCTGATCAACAGCTTCTTCTATGACGACGAACTCTCTATCGAAAACTACGCTGAAGTGTTCGATTCTGCCTTTATGATGCAGGCTTTTGGCAACAGTTTATGGTTGTCGATTTGGTCGAGCATTGTTGGCTTAGCGATTGCGACTCTGCTCGTTTCTTCACTGCGCCGCGTTGATTCTAAAATCCGCGATGCGGTGATCGCGTTTACCAATATGAGCAGCAACTTCTCTGGTGTGCCTCTGTCGTTCGCATTCATCATCATCTTGGGCACCAATGGTGCGATTACCTTATTGCTCAAGCAGTATGGATTGCTGGGTGATTTCGACCTTTACGGCAAGTGGGGCTTGCTGGCGATTTACATCTACTTCCAGATCCCATTGGCGGTGTTGTTGCTGTATCCAGCGTTTGATGCTCTGAGTGACGACTGGCAAGCCGCTTCGGCACTGCTTGGCGCGAAAACTTGGCAATACTGGACCAAAATCGCGCTGCCTGTGTTATCTCCGGCTTTGTTCGGCACCTTTATCATCTTGATTGCTAACGCGATTGGCGCCTACGCAAGTGTGTATGCGTTGACCTCGGGCAACTACAACGTGATTACGATTCGTATCGCGAGCTTGGTATCGGGCGACTTGTTCTTAGAACCAAACCTAGCTGCGGCAATTTCAGTGATTCTGATGGCGATGCTGGCCTTCATCACCGTGATTAACCAATGGCTGATCAGCAAAAGCTACGCAGGGAAGAGAAAGTAATGAACACCGTCAATACTCGTTTTCATAAAACGGTTGTCTATTCGATTGTCGGCATCATGATGATCCCGATCTTAGCGACCTTTATTTACTCGATCTCTTCTCGTTGGGGCGCAACGATCCTGCCGGATGGCTTCACGTTAGATTGGTATATCAACCTGCTGACGGATCCTCGCTTCTTGCAAGCCTTTGGTCGTTCACTGTTTATCTGTGTGGCGGCACTGTCATTGAGTGTGGTATTGGTCTTGCCTGCGATTTTCGTGGTGTTTTACTATTTCCCGAAGCTCGACAAGGTGATGAACATCCTGATCTTATTGCCGTTCGCGGTGCCGCCAGTAGTGTCGTCAGTCGGCTTGCTTCAGCTGTATGCAGACAGCGAAATCTCACTGATAGGCACACCGTGGATCTTGATTGGTACTTACTTCACCATCGCGCTGCCATTCATGTATCGTGCGATTGCCAACAGCTTTGAAGCAATCAACTTGCATGACTTGATGGACGCGGCACATCTGCTTGGCGCAAGTACCACCAAGGCGTTCTTATTGATTATTCTGCCAAACCTTAAGAAAGGCTTAATGGCGTCACTGTTCTTGTCGTTCTCGTTCCTATTAGGCGAGTTCGTGTTCGCCAACATCTTGGTAGGAACACGCTACGAGACACTGCAAATCTACCTATACAACATGCGTCAAACCAGTGGTCACTTCACGTCAGCCCTTGTGATGACGTACTTCCTGTTTATTTTCTTACTGACTTGGTTGGCAAGTCGTTTCAGCCAGGGAACAAAATAATGAGCTATGTAAATGCGAAAAACCTCACTAAGAGCTTTGGTGACAATACAGTGTTTGAAGACATTCAATTTTCCATCGAGAAGGGTGAATTCATTACTCTGCTTGGCCCAAGTGGCTGTGGTAAATCGACTCTGCTGCGCAGCTTGGCTGGCCTGAATCCTGTCGATGGTGGCGAGATCTGGGTCAACGGCGAAGAGATTACTCACCAAGTGCCACAACAGCGTGGCATCGGCATGGTGTTTCAATCTTATGCCCTGTTCCCGAACATGACGGTTGAAGGCAACATTGCGTTTGGCCTCAAGATGAAAAAGCTTGCTGCTGACGAGATTAAGCACGAAGTCGCGAAAGTGATTGGGCTGGTGGACTTAACGGGCAAAGAGAAGTTTTACCCGCATCAGCTATCGGGCGGTCAACGCCAGCGTGTTGCCTTGGCAAGAGCTTTGGTGGTCAAGCCGCGTATTCTGCTACTTGATGAGCCGCTTTCGGCGTTGGATGCGAAGATCCGAAAGCACCTACGCCAACAGATCCGAGATATTCAAAAAGAGATGAACTTGACCACGATCTTCGTGACCCACGATCAAGAAGAGGCGATGATCATGTCTGACCGCATCTTCTTGATGAATAAAGGTGAGATCGTACAAGCAGGCACACCCGAAGAGATCTACACTCAACCTGCCAATGAATTCGTGGCGGGGTTCATGGGGCACTACAATCTGGTGCAAGCTAACAAAGCCAAGCAGCTGTTCAACATTGAAACCGAGTGGAAGGTGGCGATTCGCCCTGAATCTATCTACGTGAAAGAGCAAGGTCGACAATATGGCGAGCATATCTCCGCGCCGAAAACGGGCACCATTCGTAACCACCAGCTTTTGGGTAACGTGATTCGCTACCAAGTGGACGTTGATGAGTGTGAATTAACGGTCGACCTACTCAACCGCTCCTCTGAACGACTGTTGGCAAACGGCAGCCAACTTGAACTCCTGTTTAACCTTAACGAAATTCAACCTGTGAGAGCCTAAGATGTTCAAACCTTTGTATGTATTTGATATGGATGAAACGCTGATCAATGCCGATGCAGCGATGCTCTGGAATGAGTTCTTGGTTGAAAAGGGCATTGCCACTGCGCCCAACTTTATTGAAGAAGATAAGCGCTTAATGGGCCTGTATTCGGAAGGCAAACTGAACATGGAAGATTACTTAACATTTTCCATGCAGCCGTTAGCCGATATGCCAACAGAGCAAGTCACCGCATTGGTGGAAGAGTGTGTTGAACAGCATATTTTGCCTAAACAGTTCAAGCAGTCTAAACCTTTGATTGAGCAGTTAGAGCGTGACGATATCGACATGTTGATCATCTCAGCCAGCGTCACTTTCTTAGTAGAAGCGGTCGGCCGTAAGATTGGTATCGAGAATGCACTCGGTATTGATTTGATTGAAAACCAAGGCCGTTTTACTTCTCAAATATCAGGCGTACCAAGCTATCGTGAAGGCAAAGTGACGCGTTTAAAAGAGTGGTTAGACAATCAAGAAACCAACTATTCAGATATCCACTTTTATACGGATTCAATCAACGACTTACCTTTGTGTGAACACGCTGATTTTGCTTACCTGGTGAATCCATGCCCGCGTTTGAAAGCGTTAGCCGATCAACCGAACTGGTCGATCCTCAACTGGGATTAACGCTGATCCCATCTTTGAATTATGTTCGCTTTAGAACGAAAAAAGCCGCTGATGAAAGCGGCTTTTTGATTCGTATTATTCTATTTCTAGTTTGTAACCTATCCCGTAAATGGATTTGATGTAGTCACATTTTTCATTTATCGAGACCATTTTTTTGCGTAAGTTTTTGATATGGCTATCGATAGTGCGATCACTGACCACTCTTCTATCGTCGTAGATTTTATCAATCAATTGATCGCGACTATAAATGCGGCCAACATTTTGATAGAGAAGGTGCAAAAGCCGAAACTCAGCTGGCGTTAAACTTAGCTTAATACCACATAGGACAGCGGTCATACTCAATTCATCAATATCAATGGCGTTCGTTGGTGACGTGGCTTGGGGCTTGTTGGAACGGCGCAAAATATTTTTCACCCTCACAACCACTTCTCTCGGGCTGTACGGCTTACATATATAATCATCTGCACCCAGTTCAAGCCCAACGAGTCGATCAATCTCTTCGACCTTGGCTGTCGCCATAACCACTGGGATGTCACTGAACGTTCTCAGCTCTCGATAAATATCCAACCCGTCTCGATTGGGTAGCATGAGGTCGAGAATAATGAGTTTAGGCGATGCTTGCTTTACCCAGTCAATGACAAGGTTACCATCGATAATATGATGACTTTCAAGGCCAGAGTGCTCTAAGTACTCACACAGTACACTTGCTAATGCAGGCTCATCTTCGACGACTAAAATCACGATTTTATTTCCTTTGGTAACGCTATGATGATTCGTAGTCCACCCAATTCTGAGTGGTCGGCAGTAATGTGTCCTTGGTGCGCTTCAACGATATTTTTACAGATAGATAAGCCAAGTCCAGAACCGCCACTTGAGCGACTGCGCGATTTATCAACGCGGTAAAGCCTCTCAAATAAACGTGGAAGTGATGCATCAGGTACACCTGGATCACTGTCTTCAACGTTGATAATAATACTATCACTAATGTCGGTAACATCTATCGATACATGCCCATTATCGCTAGTGTATCGTGCGCTATTTTCCAACAGATTCACAAACAGTTGTGTCAGTAATCTCTCATCACACGAGGTAAACAGTGGCGCCGAATGGTCATAGTGCTTTGTTAATGTGATGTTTTTTTGTTCTAAACGGATCGAGTTTTGAACGATCACAGAATCAATCAGTTTATGTATATCAACGTTGTTTTTAACATTGAGGTTAAATCCGATGTCATACAGGGAGAGTTGGTGAAGATCCTCAACGAGTTGACCCAACGTGATGATTTGTTGATGTAACGAGTCGATGTATTTTGGTTCAGGTGATCGAATACCGTCTTGTAGCGCCTCTAGTTCACTTCTAAGCACGGTGATAGGCGTTCTAAGTTCATGTGAAATATCTGATAACCACTGTTCTCTAAGTGTTTTCTGTTTTCTTAGTGTCTCGACAACACCGTTGAATATTCCGATGAGATCAGACAATTCATCATTGCCGCTTTTTTTAATGTAGAAATCGAGATCGCCATTTTCGATAGATTTGGCACCTTTCGACAAAGCACGCAATGGTTTCAAAAATCGCCTAACAAGAAACAAAGAGATAAGGAATGAAAGCAACACGGTAATCGATGCGATAGTGCTTACATGCGTCGTTTGTTGTTTGAAAAAGCTTTCTGCTAAAGGCCCTGATATTTCATCCATCTGGACGATGGAGATATACCCAATAACTTGATCATCCAGTGTTATTTCGACTAGCGCTTGATGCTGACCATCTTCAAGGTGATGTAGGTTTTCAGGCGGTCCAATTATGGCTCGCCCGTCTTGATCTAAAATGTTGAGTCGTTGCCAAATAGGTTGAAGGCCTGGCGCTTCCGGCTCTCTTAATGGTGGTGGCGATGGGTGTCTGTCACGAGGATGTGGTCGTCGTGAGGGGCCGCTAATGCTACTGGCGATTAAATGTGGTTCACGCTCTAGCCGCCTCCACTTTTCGGAAGGTGAGTAATATTGCTTTAAGTTATTGGCGAGTTCTTGAGCTAGGGCAATCTCATTATTATTTGTGAAATCTTGGAGCCCTCTTTGAAAACTGGAGTTAATAAAATAGGTCAGTACAAAGAGCATGGTCACGCACACCATTAGTATTGAAACAAACAGTTTGGTGAAAATTGATATGCGCACGTTCTCTCCAGAAATTAAAGTGAATTAAGACGATAGAGTGAGTTAAGACAATAAAATGAGATAAACCAATATTAGCCCTCGATCGTGTGGGAAATATGGACATTGATTTCTTTATTCATCTTAGGCCATGTATAAGCACTCTTTTGTTAGAAACGAATAGCGAGCTGACAGGGTGCTATATCCCATCAGCTCGCATTGAATTATCACTATTTTAGGATAACCCTCTAACCATTATTGACGTCTTGGTGGTGGTGGCGGAACTTCCTCTTCCGATAGACCACCGCTTCCATCTGCGTCTAGTTTATCAAAGTCATCGGCGAGTGGACCTCTGAGCTCTTCTAATTGTAATTCGCCATCACCGTTTGCATCCATTTCTTCAAAGCTTGGCATTTCTCTTGGGCCTTCACGGCTTTCAGCACACGCTTGAAGCGCGAATGTCGATGTCAGTAAAAGTAATGCTGTCGTGATTTTGTTCATCATTTAATTCCTCTTCGTAACCAAATATAAGTGTAATTCTTTGACGCAAATAGGTTAGCGATCAAATTAGCAGAGAAAATGGATAAATCTAGGAGATGAAAGTTAGCGCTTAACTTTATAAGAGCATCAGATCATTAGCCCATCAAGTCAGGTTGTTTAAACCTCCATTGTTTCTACATAGTTTCCACATTTTCTATTTTTATCCTAGTCCACTATTGAACTCATGAATTTAATGCCTTTAGCAATAAAGGCAGAAAGCTATCGTTGGTATTGAAATGGATTATTTTTTAGGAGCCGTAGAATGAAGGCAATGGTAAAAAAATCAGTCGTTGTCTCTTCTACGTTGTTGGTTGCTTCTTATAGTAACGCTGCGCTTTATAGGGTGGTTTTGGAGGAATCACCAGTAGAAACGGAATCGGTGTACGGGGTCGCAGTTGAACCAGAGCTTGGTACAACGGATTGCTTTAGTACCAGTTGTGGTGACACCGACTACGCATTCGCAGGGGAAGCTCAAAATGCAGAACCAGGTTTTTCCTTTAAAGAGGAGGTCCCCTTTGGTATCGATAACACGTTCTACTATTTGGATTATGACGATATCTATAGCTACTGCACGAGCGAACTTGGCTACGCGACTTGTGAAGCTTGGAGTTCTTTATTGTGGTATGGCGATGATGATGCGGGCATTGGAGGCTTGAAAAATGAGCGTGATGCGTATTACGGGCTGAGCTATCAGACGAATTCCACGGCTTTTTATGATTCTTATTCGTTAAGCGAGATCCCAGATGTTGGCAGCAACCCACCTGATGTGAGCAGTTATAGTTATTCCTTTGTTGATGGAACAGAGGAGAAGGTCATCACTAAAGTTGACGAGAATGGTTTTGTTCTTGGTAACACCAGCAGTGGTTACTACAGTTATAACAACCAATATATTCAGTTGTATAGGCAGCGTGGTTACTACGATACAGGCACTGAATTTACGGTTCTCCAACCTGAAGCCGATACCAGCATTACGATCAGCGATGCTGACGGCGAAGCGAATATAATCTCCCAAATGGGAAGAACGATGGCTTTTGACTCTTTCAGTTATGGAGGGGAAAGCTATGTGGTCGGAAGCGCGTCCGTTGCGACTTTTTATTACAGTGATGGATACAAAGATTATGACTCTCCGTACACATCCGACAGTGATGCTGAGGATCTAGATAATTGTATCGATGAAGATATTGAGCCTGCTTTATATCCAGAGTGTCAGAACTTTGCTTTTGCTAATCGAGCTTTTGTCTGGAATATAACCGATGCGAATGGCCCCAATGATGATGGAAACCGTTTCTCAGTATCCGATTGGGAAACCAGTTCGACCTATTACTCTTACAACGATGATGAAGCTTCAGCACAGGCGAGTGTGAGGGCTGCAACGATTTCATCTAGAGGGACATATAGCTCTTATCCTGTTTTAGTTGGTTACAATACAGAGCTAGATGATTCTGATAACTTTCTTATGCAGGCTGCTGTGTTTAGGCCAAGCAGTACGTCAAATTTCAGCGTTTCGGAAAATGCTTGGACGACTACATTTATCGCTAATGCGACGGTAGAAGTGAGTGATTCATACATTCACAGTAATTCTGTCGCAACAGACATTAATGAAAACATGATGGTTATTGGTTATGCAAAAAGAGATGGTGATTATCCGTCGGATCGTGTGTCTGACAATCGTATGTTTGTCGCTGATGCGAATGACACAACGCCAACAGCTACATTCTTCGCAAGTTTAGGTGAAGACATTTTCTTTGATAGTGCAGAAGGAAAAGCAAGTGAGATCAATAATTACAATGAAATTGTTGGCTATGTTGACGCAGAAACTCACTCTGAAGTAGACGGCCATGAAAGGAGGCATCGCGGCTTCATTTTCCCTTACAACGACATTGGTACCGATGCTGATAGACGTGCAAGATATAATGATCAAGCTTGGTGGTTAGACGACCTAACTAACGGTGGTGACTACAGTGATGCCAACAACCACTTTAGAATATTGGACGCAACCGACATTAATGATGCGGGTGTTATCTCCGGGACGGCAATACAATGTTTTGCGAGTGAAAGTAGCTCCTCTTCTATGGCTTATGATTCAACCGCGCACTTTGCTTATTGTAATGATGGAGTGGGTGATGAGAGGGTGGTGGCAGTGAAACTTATCCCGATATCTGGAGCAACAAGTGAGGACATCGCTGAAAGAAGTGATGATAGCGCTGAAGATGTTGAACGTAGTGGTGCCGGTACCGGGTTATTGGTGCTTATCAGTTTAATTTCCGTGCTTTCATTTCGTTTGAAAAAATCTCGTTCTATGATTGCTTGAATTGATGACGTGCTCACAAGAGAAACAACCTCCATTTGACCATCAACCATCAACCATCAATCATCAACCATTAAAGTAATGGGTTAGAGTTGATGGCTCACCCTATGAGAATACCATTGGGATATGAAGCTTTTTAAAAGAGCATCACCTGTTTTGTGATGCTCTTTTTACGTTCAACATACACTTATCTCTTTCTGCTTTAGCCCATAAAGCTCAAATGTAACAATTCAATAACATCTATTCCTCTGCTGTAAATCAAACCACCACTCTTCAATCCCTTGATAGCACTCACTTTCTTGTTTTAGCGATTCGCGTGTAACAAATATTTTACAAATTGACGGGGTTTCATCGAAATTGCCCATTTTCCTCCACCCATTCCATTATCTCGGCTTGTGGGCCAAATTTAATTAAGGACAAAAAACACACAACATCTATTTACGTAATAGAAAGCACGTAACAAAAAGTCACGTGATAAAAAACCACGTAATACAAACCAATAGGTACAAGGAGAAAGTTCATGGTGGATACATACAACCCGCTTGGCACGGATGGATTCGAGTTTGTTGAATACACGGCCGTTGACCACAAGGGAATTGAGCAACTTAAAGCGTTGTTTGTGTCACTTGGTTTTGCTGAGGTCGCCAAGCACCGCTCAAAAGAGGCTTGGCTGTATCGACAAGGTGACATCAACTTTATCGTCAATGAACAGCCACACAGCCAAGCGGAAGCGTTCGCCAAGGTACATGGTCCATCGGTATGTGGCATGGCTTTTCGTGTCAACGAGGCAACGGCTGCAATGGAGCAAGCTTTCAAGGGCGGTGGTGAAGAGTACAAAACAGAAATAGGGCCGATGGAGCTGAGCATTCCGGCTATTTACGGCATCGGTGAGAGCCTGCTCTATTTTGTGGATCGTTATGGCAAGCAGAGCATCTATGACGTCGATTTCCGATTCTATGACGATGCGGAAGAGAGTATGGCCGAAGCCAATGTTGGTTTGTTCGAAATCGACCACCTCACGCATAACGTGAAGCAAGGCAATATGGATGTGTGGTCTGGATTCTATGAGCGTCTTGGCAACTTCCGCGAGATTCGCTACTTCGACATCGAAGGCAAGCTGACAGGCCTTGTGAGCAGAGCCATGACCTCACCGTGTGGCAAAATCCGCATCCCTATCAATGAGTCTTCCGACGACAAATCACAAATCGAAGAGTTTATTCGCGAATACAACGGCGAAGGTATCCAACACATCGCCCTCGCTACGGATGACATCTACAAAACCGTGAAAACTCTGCGTGATCGCGGTATGGACTTTATGCCAACCCCTGATACCTACTACGAGAAAGTTGACGATCGTGTGAAAGGCCACGGTGAAGACACCGATCTGCTGCGCGACTTGCGTGTGCTGATTGATGGCGCGCCGACCAAAGACGGCATCTTGCTGCAAATTTTCACGCAGACAGTAATCGGGCCTGTGTTCTTTGAAATCATTCAGCGTAAAGGCAACGAAGGCTTTGGTGAAGGTAACTTCAAGGCGCTGTTTGAATCGATTGAAGAGGACCAGATTCGTCGAGGAGTATTAGACGATGCATAAATGGATCTCGTTTCCTCATCGGGAGGGGGTGTGTTCTAAACAAGCGCATGCCGACTTCCCTGAAGAGGCAATCTATGAGCGAGAAGCAGGTCGGAGTGGTTTCTTCGGCCCTGCCGCTCACTTTCATCACCAACATGCCCCAACAGGTTGGTCAGAGTGGGAGGGCGATCTGCGCCCTCGCGCTTTTGATTTTACGCTGGTGGAGAAAGCCAGCCAGATAACCCCTTGGGCGGTGCCTCATCTTTTGCACAATGCGGACTGCAAAATCCGCGTATGGCGTATGGATGAGAAGATGGATTTCTTAGTGCGTAACTCTGACGGCGATGAGCTGTTGTTCATTCACCAAGGCAGCGCTGATCTCTATTGCGACTATGGCCATTTAGAAGTGAGTGAAGGGGATTACGTGATGATCCCGCGCTCGACCAACTGGCGCTTGGAGCCAAGTGAACCGATGTTTATCTTGATGATTGAGAACACAGACGCGGCTTATTCCTTGCCAGAGAAAGGCATGGTCGGTAATCACGCGGTGTTTGATCCTGCGGTGCTCGACATCCCTTCTATCAATGATCAATTCCGCGCTCAGTATTCAGAAAACCAGACTCAGGTTCAGGTGAAGCGCCACGACAAAGTTAGCGTGATCACTTATCCGTTCAATCCATTGGATGCAATTGGTTGGCATGGTGATTTGGCCGTGGTGAAAGTGAATTGGCGCGATATCAGACCGCTGATGTCACATCGCTACCACTTGCCACCGTCTGCACACACCACCTTTGTTGGCGCAGGCTTTGTTGTGTGCACCTTTGTGCCACGTCCGATTGAGAGCGATCCTGGGGCGTTGAAAGTGCCGTTCTACCACAACAACGATGATTACGATGAAGTGCTTTTCTATCACGCTGGTGACTTTTTTAGCCGCGACAACATTGAAGCGGGCATGGTGACCTTCCATCCAGCAGGCTTCACTCATGGACCTCATCCAAAGGCCTTCAAGGCAGGTCAGGCGCATAAGAAGAAGTTTACCGATGAAGTGGCGGTGATGATCGATACTCGCCATGCGCTGCAGTTCTCTGATGAACTCGATAGCGTTGAAAACAAAGAGTATGTCTACTGTTGGCAAGAGAAGTAAGGGGCAACAAGGATGAAATTAGCAACCAAGAAAAATGGTACTCGCGACGGTCTATTGATGGTCGTGAGTAAAGATCTCAAACAGTGTGTGGCTGCCACTGAAATCTTCCATGCGATGCATCTGGCGCCAACCATGCAAGTAGCCTTGGATAACTGGGACAGCGTTGCACCTCAGTTAGAAGAGTTATACACCTCGTTAAATAACGGGCATGTGACAGGCAGTGAAGTGTTTGCGTCTCAGTATTGTGAATCGCCTCTGCCACGCGCTTATCAATGGGCGGATGGCAGCGCTTATGTAAACCACGTTGAACTGGTGCGTAAGGCTCGTGGTGCTGAAATGCCAGAAAGCTTCTGGGTTGATCCACTCATGTATCAAGGCGGCTCAGATACCTTTATTGGTCCGCGTGACAATATTGAGTTTGCCAGTGACGAATGGGGTATCGATTTCGAGGGTGAAGTCGCGGTTGTCACCGGAGATGTGCCAATGGGTGCTAGTGCTAAGCAAGCGCACGATTCGATTCGTCTGCTGATGTTGGTGAACGATGTGTCGCTGCGTGGCTTGATTCCAGCAGAGCTCGCCAAGGGCTTTGGTTTCTTCCAGTCTAAGCCCTCTTCAGCGTTTTCCCCGGTTGCCGTTACGCCTGATGAGCTAGGTGAACAGTGGAAAGGCAGTAAGGTACACCTGCCACTGACTTCAACCTACAATGACCAGCCTTTTGGTTGTCCGAATGCCGGTGTAGATATGACCTTCAATTTTGCAGAGTTGGTTGTGCATGCAGCTAAAACTCGACCATTATCGGCAGGCGCGATCATAGGTTCAGGCACGGTATCGAATAAGCAAGGCACTGACCACGGCACCTCAATTGCCGAGGGCGGCGTGGGCTATTCATGCATTGCCGAGGTGCGCATGATTGAGACGATTCGCGATGGCAAACCTTCGACTCAATTCATGTCGTTTGGCGACTCGATTCGCCTAGAGATGTTTGATACGGCGGGTGATTCCATTTTTGGTGCGATTGACCAAAAAGTTAGCCAATATCGAGCGTTATAGCCCATATTATAAAGATTCAGCTCGAGCGAGATCATTGTATGAATCAGAACATGACACTTTATGGTTACTGGCGCTCTTCGGCCGCCTATCGGGTGCGTATTGGATTGAACCTAAAGCAACTCAACTATGAGTCTAAATCGGTGCATTTGGTGCGTAATGGCGGCGAGCAGCATGATCCACAATATCGCGAGCTCAATGCCAGTGAATTAGTGCCAGTGCTGGTGGATGGTGATGTTCAACTCAATCAGTCGCTGACGATTCTGCAATATTTGGACGAAAACTATTTGTGTGAGAGCAGCCCAGACTCCTTGTTGATTCCAGAGCAAACACCATTGCGCTATCAAGCGTTGGCAATGGCTCAGGATATTGCGATAGAAATTCACCCTCTGAATAACCTGCGTGTGTTGCAGTATTTGGAGCGAGAGTTGTCGTGTGAGCAAGAGGCGAAAATAGACTGGCTTCACTATTGGATGAGCCAAGGTTTTTCGGCATTAGAAGAGAAGCTTTCTAAGCATCGTCAAACATACGCTGATTCAGTTTATAGCCTCACCGATTCACCATGCATTGTCGATATTTGCTTGGTGCCACAGGTGTATAATGCGCTGCGCTTTGGCGTTGATATGTCGCCTTATCCGCTGATTAACTCAATTGTCGAAGCGTGCAATCAGTTACCTGCTTTTATTGAGGCGATGCCAGAGAATCAAGCGGATGCGAATGATTCCATGTAGATTCACTGATGTAAACGCAAATACTTTTCCCTTACGCTACCAAAACCGTTTTTGGACTATTCTGTTCTAGCCTGATTGCTCATTTAGCAATATACGAATATCTTCACGTATTGGAAAGTCGCTTGATTGAGTGTGCAGTTTTATTGGTGCAGATTAGTATCAATGAAACGGGAGAAGTCATGATCATTAGTATACCAACCGGAGAACGCGCCTCCGGTTGGTATGTTGTTACATCGAAAATATAATCAAGCTGTTACCACTTATACTTCCAACCCGCTTGAGCTAGATAGAATTTCTGGCTGTTGTCTGAACCACTGGTTAGGCCCGCAGACTTAGACTCATCCCACTTGGTTTCTTCGTAAGCCATACCTACCCACAACGTTGATTTAGGGCTCAGTTTATAGTCGATATTCAAACCTAAACGCAGCCCGTCGTCTGTCTCATTGACGACGTTGTAGTTGTTTGACGCATCATAGATTTTCTCGTTGATGAAGTAGCGGAAATAAGGCATCACGCTCCATTTGTCATTAATTTTAGTTGGGAAGTACCCACGAATCTGGTTTTGTTCCCAGTTCTTGTTTTGGTCGTTATCCCAAGTCCAATCGGTGTATAGGTAGACTTTTGCTGTGAAACTATCACTGTGTTTATACGCAAAACCATGCTCCGCTTCCCACTCGTAATCGTTCTCTCCTACGAAGCGATCATAGTAGTAAAACGCATCCCAGTAAGAGAATGAGAGTTTATCGGTGATCTTAAACTCACCACTAGGCATTATCCAGTACAGGTTGTTGCTGCCACGAGCATCTGTTCCCGGTGCAGAGTCGTTAGATTCTTTTCGGTATGTAGCGTTCAGATTAAAGACCACATCATCGTTGCGAACTAAGTTACGAGTCGCACCAATCTGAGTACGGTTTCGTTGAAACGAGTTATCTGTGTTATTTAGATCCTCAGTGATCGAACGGCGCGCCACTTTATGTTCAAGAAAATAGCTCCATTTGGAGTTAGGGCTATTAATGAATAGCTGTGCGACTGGGGTGAGTTTGTCTATCACTGCATTGCCATCAGGGTCTCTGTGCCCTTCAAACTTTTCCATTTCCATGTAAATGTTCGACGCAACGTTCCACTCAGAGGTAAAGTTTTGGGTTAGCTCTTCCGTTTCAACTTTTACGGCGTTGTCTTCAGTCGCAAGCGCGAGACTAGGTAGAAGCAGTGCTAGTAGGGTAGCTCCAGACTTTTTATTTATCATTTTTATTATTCCTAGGACGAATTATTGGTAGTTCATTGAATGGCCGAATGGGTAAATAACGTCACCGTTGTCATTTTTTACATCTACTGGAAGAGTTCCTGTTGGTGCGTTCAGAGGCAGTCCCGTTTGAGGGTTTAAAAACAAGGTGCGAATACCAGAGCTAATGTTTGCTTCAAGTGAATTGCGGTCATTGTTGGTCACGTCGAACCCTGTGATACCGTAAATAGCGATGTTCGCTTGTACACCGTCTACATGGGCAATGTCGTAAGGATTACGCGTTGAAATCATCACCAGTTTTTTGCCTTCAGCGTTCGCGATATCTACGATTTTCTGAGCATTTGCCGCGTGGCCCATTAGGTTGTATGTCGACATGATAATCAGATCGGACTTTACAATGGTGCTACGAAGCTCATTTTCATTTAAGTTATCTTCCATTAATGCCGCTTTCTGCTCGCTAATGAACATTGGGTGATTACCTGTCTCTTGTTTCACAACGTTCAGGTACTTGGTTACAAGTGCATTGCGGCTATCTTCATCAGAAATAACTAGGATATTGCTGGCTTCACTTGGATCGACAGGCAATACATTATTTTGGTTTTCAATAAGCGTGATTGATGCATCAGCGACCTTTTTCTCTTCAAGTTTGTTCGCTTCAGAGCCTACTGAGTCGATGGCAAACTGTTTGTCTGTGGTTTGGTAAACCAGACCCATTTGAAGCTTTTTCTTTATAACGCGAGTTGCGGCTTCTTTCATACGCTCAAGGAACTCTGGATTGGTTTCCATTTTGTCTTCTAGGTAGACAAATAGGCTTTCCAACTGTTTGATTTCATCTCGGTTGGTAATTTGAAGCGGCATCAAAGCAATATCAGCACCGGCGTAAAGTGAAGCGTGAACTGCGTAGTTGCGATCAAAGTTGTCAGCGATGGCCCCCATATCGAGCGCATCGGTCACAATTAGCCCATCAAAGCCAATTTTGTCACGTAAAACCCCAGTCAAAATAGGTTTGGAGAACGTTGCAGGGATTAGCATTTCTTTGTCACTTAAGGTCGCTTGGATCATAGTGTCATCCACGCTTGGTAGCGTCACGTGCGCTGACATTATGGAATCGGTACCGTGCTCAATCGCGTACTTAAATGGAGCGAGGTCGATCGCTTCCCACTCTTCTCGTGAGTAGCTGACTTCTGGTAAATCGTAGTGTGAATCGACGCTCACGTTGCCATGCCCAGGAAAGTGCTTCAGTGCACTGATCACGCCAGCTTCATGAATACCATCCATGTAGGCGGTAGACATTTCATTGATCACATCAACATTGCTGCTGTACGAGCGCACACCAATGATCGGGTTGTTCTGGTTCACATTGACATCAACCACAGGGCCGAAGTTGTAGTTAATGCCTAAAGCGGACAGCTCTGAGCCGTGAATCTTGCCAGCAACGTAAGCATTGTTCGCGTCACCAGAGGCAGCTAGCGCCATGTTTCCTGGCATCTCTGTGCCATTCTGCAATCGAGTGACGTAACCGCCTTCTTGGTCAGTCGCGATGAGAAGAGGTAGGTTACTGCTCGCCTCTTGCAAGGCATCAGTGAACTCGACGATTTGATTCGAATTCACTAGATTTTGGCGAAATAGAATTACACCGCCGATATGGTAGTCGGTGATCATCGAGCTTATGTCATGGTTAATTCGAGTTACAGGGATCTCTTCATCGGTGTATGGGTCTTTGCCCCACGAGCGAAAATCCATCATCAATGTTTGACCGATTAACTCTCTGTTATTCATCGTACTTACGACGCTTTCAGCGTATTTTTCTGGTTGTTGCTGGTACTGCTCTAGGTCTTGATTACTGAATTTATTCATGCCACTCGAACAACCCACAACAGACAATACTGCTGTACTCAAAATGATCTTATTCAATTTCATCACTGCTTTTACCTAAGTTAAATCAACGTTTTTGGAACCAAACATGTACGTAGCAAAGAAACCCACGACATACGAAATAAGAAGACCAATAACAAACACCGCCATCCCTGCAAAAATACCGCTGTTAGAAGTCATTAATGGCACAGCGACGATACCCGATGGGCCAAACACTGTATTTAAACCGACTGGCATCCCTAAGTAAGAGACCAATCCAATAAAGAACCCGCCTGCTGCACCGCCAATACAAGCGGTAACAAACGGTTTTACTCGTGGAAGTGTGACGCCGTAAATCAGCGGCTCACCTATACCCAACAAACCAGGCACAATAGCCCCTTTGACTTGAGTGCGAAGAAGAGAGTCTTTTTGGGCTTTGAAGTACAACGCCATTGACGCGCCGACCTGACCGCCACCCGCCATCGCCAAGATTGGGAACAGAGAGTTAAAGCCTTGCGCTTCCATAAGTGCAAAATAGACAGGAACAAACCCTTGGTGAATACCAAACACGACAGAGATAAGAAATAGGCCAGCCAGTAAAGCGGCACCAAATGGGTTGTCGTTTAAGTTAAGGAATAACCAAGACATGCCTTTGAACAACTCGCCACCAATCGGCATGATCAACAAGTAGGTGACCGCGCCCATAATAAGAAGCGTGACGACAGACGTTAGGATCATATCGAGGTCATCGGGCATGTATTTTCGAACCAGTTTCTCTACGTAAGCACCGGTGATTGCCGCGAGTAATACCCCAATGATGTTGCCACGCGGGTCGATAGAGAATCCGAAAAACTCATTCATCCCTGAGTAGACGCCGGACGTGGCGGTTGGGTCATATCCCAAGACGAACAGTGAAGCCAGAATCGCCCCGTTAACGCCAGAGCCGCCAAAGGCTTGCTGGGCGTTATAGCCAATCAGAATGCTCAAAAAGGCAAAAAGGCCGGTACCAAATACTTTCATGTAGGCAACAAGGTCTAACAGCGACTTGCTTGGTTCTTGATCGATAATGTAGGTCTGCTCAAGTAAGGTTGCAAAACCAAGCAACAGACCCGCCGCGATAAAGCCAGGGATTAAGGGGGTAAAGATGGTAGCGAACTTACTAAGAAATCGCTGTATTCCACTGGTTTGCTTGCTCTTCATTTGCTTTTTTTGTTCAGCCGCAACCGTAGACAAATCTTCCTCTGCATTAGTTTGTTTTACGGTCGCTTCAGGCTGCTCAAGCATCAAGCTGTTCATCAGCTCAGAAGCTTGTTGCGCTTTACCTGGCCCAAGAATGATCTGAAGTTGTTCGTCACTCTCTACCACACCCAGAACGCCTGGGGTTTTCTTGATGGTATCCAGAGACGCTTGATTGATGTCTACGAGGGCTAAACGTAAGCGGGTCATGCAGTTCCCACATTTACGAATGTTGCCACTGCCGCCAACGGCCAACAGTAAAGCTTCAATCATGGTAGGCGTTATTTTTGCCATTTGAATTACCTTTTATAACTGAATTTAATTATTCGTCGGCGAGTGCAGTTCGGATGAAACCACCGCTTTTATTGAGTCGTGCACAGGCTTCTTCGGCGCTGATGCCAGCCAAAATCATGAGAATTGCGGTTTTGCAGTTGTTATTACAAGCGTTAAGCGCATATTCAGCGTGTTTGCTGTCAACTCCGGTTGCTTCAATAACAATGTTGATTTGACGTTGGACGAGTTTGGCGTTGGTCGCCTCTACATCAACCATCAAATTTCCAAACACTTTCCCACTGCGGATCATGGCGCCGCTGGTCAACATATTGAGAACCAATTTCTGAGCGGTACCGGCCTTCATTCTTGATGACCCAGTCACCACTTCAGGGCCGACAACTGGAGTAATCGCAATGTCTTCGGAATTTGCCATTGGAGCTCCGGGGTTACATGAAATTGACACAGTGGTCGCTCCGATGAATCGAGCATAGGTGAGGCCACCCAACACATATGGAGTTCGACCGCTCGCGGCTATTCCGACGACTACGTCTGACTCTGTTAGCGCCAACGATTTTAAATCTGCTTGTGCGAGCGCAGGATCATCTTCCGCGTTCTCTACAGCTTTTAAGATGGCTTGGTGCCCGCCAGCAATAACGCCAATGACTTGTTCAGGGCTCGTGCCATAAGTCGGTGGGCATTCGCTTGCATCTAAAATGCCTAAGCGCCCAGAAGTGCCAGCGCCGATGTAGATTAATCGGCCACCTTTTGCAAAAGCACTTGTGATCGCGTCAACGGCTTTTGCAATGTGAGGAAGGACTTCTTCTACGGCTAACGCAACACGTTGGTCTTCTTTGTTGATGACGGTTAGCATGTCAATTGTTGATAGCTTATCAATGTCTGCGCTTGCAGGATTGCGGCTCTCTGTAACCAAACGGTTCAAATCGATCTTCATTACTTGTTCTCTTACCCAATACAAACTGAGGGCGATACTAAAGAATAAAATATTCCGTTTGAGTGATAAAAATCACAGTTAGAGTTATTCTGAAGTGGTGATTTAGGTGGAATAATTGTGATAAATTTATACTAAATCCCAGGCATTCCGACTTAAGTGGCGGTTTGAACTGAATATTCATTATTCTTCATTAGGAATATTTTATTCTAAAATAATCGAGGTGAAATGTGTCAGTCGTGAATAAAATTGTCAGCCGTCGTACTCAGCTCTCTGCCAATGCGAGAAAAATTGCGGATTGGATAACATCAAATGTGGAACAGGCAGCCTCATTGACAAGCCAAGAACTGGCGCAAGCGACCAACGTGAGTCAATCAAGTATCGTGAAATTTACGCAGCGAATTGGTTTTAAAGGCTACAGTGAATTCAAGTTAGCGCTGACGGAGGATATAGGTCGAAAGCACGCCATTCAAACCACCCCACTGCACAGTAATATTCTGGCCGATGACCCATTCAGCGTTATTTCTCAAAAGCTTGTGCAAGAAAAAACCGATGCGATGATCCAGACAACCAATGCGCTGTCACTTGATACCTGCACGGAAGCTATTCGACTGTTAGATGGTGCCAATAGAGTGCAAGTCGTGGGTATTGGAGGCTCAGCACTCACGGCAAAAGAGTTTAGCTTTAAATTGCTGAAATTAGGCATTACCGCTTTAGCAGAACAAGACAGTCACGTTCAGATAGCGATAGCCCGTACGCTTACCCCGCAAGATGTCCAAGTTGTTATTTCGTTTTCAGGGGAAAGAAAAGATGTGTTAATCGCCGCAGAAACAGCAAAGGAGCAAGGTGTTAAGGTCATCGCTCTTACCTCCGCTCGTAAAAGTAAACTTCGAAGCATCGCGGATTTATCCTTTGATACGATTGCTGATGAAAGCCAATACCGAAGTTCATCGATAGCATCCCGAACAGCTCAAAACATTATTACTGATTTGCTGTTCATTGCATTAGTGAAGCAAAGAGATGAATCAGCAAGACAGCTTATTGATGACATCAACTCAGATATTCGTCAGGTTTCGCATAGATAACTGGTTACTTTACTTTCTTCTAGCTTGGATTTTTTGAGATAGGAACACTAAAGCGAAACAACACTCTTTATCTCTTCCAAAACCTCGGCGTTAGCGATAGCCCCGAGGTTTTCTACATTTTTGCCATTGATCACCTGTTTCACAGCCAACTCCACCAGTTTGCCAGAGCGTGTTTTTGGCACGTCGCTGATCGCAAATATCTGGCTTGGCACGTGTCTTGGCGAACAAGAGGATTTGAGTTTGCTTTTGATGGCTGTCAGTAACTTTTCATCTAAATTCACACCTTGCTGCAGCTGAACAAACAGCCATACCTGTTCATTGCGGTCGATGTTTTTACCGACTGCTATCGAATCGATGATGCCGTCAATGGTGTTCACTTGCTGATAGATTTCGGCCGTACCAATTCGCACGCCACCGGGGTTGAGTGTGGTGTCGCCTCGCCCGTAGAACAGGTAGCCGCCATGTTCGCTCTGTGCGACTTCATCACCGTGATGCCACACATTGTCGAACCTATCCCAATAGGTGCTGTGATAGCGCTCTCCGGTGTCATTCCAAAAGCCAGCGGGGAAGTTGGGTAGGGAGTTGATGCATACTAATTCGCCACGTTCGTGATCGACCTTTTGACCAGACGAATTGAACACCTTGATGTCGACGCCGAGCCCGGCCTGTTGGCACTCACCGCGATACACAGGCGAGATTGGGTTACCCAAAACAAAGCAGCCACAAATATCCGTGCCGCCAGAAATCGACGCTAAATGCAGGTCTTGCTTGATGTGCTTGTAAACGTAATCGAACTGCTCTGGGTAAAGCACAGAACCCGTCGAGCACAGTGTTCTTAATTGAGGCAGAGAGTGGCTGTCGATTGGTGAGAGTTCGGCTTTCTCAATCGCTTCTATGTACTTGGCTGAGGTGCCAAATGTCGATACGTCAGCACGCTGCGCTAAATCCCATAGAACGTTAGGTTGCGGGTAAACCGGGCTACCATCAAAGATAACCAAACAAGCACCGCTGGCGAGCGCAGATACGTGCCAGTTCCACATCATCCAACCACAAGTGGTGTAGTAGAACACGCGATCTCTTGGTTTAATATCGCAATGAAGCTGATGCTCTTTTAGGTGGTTGATGGTAGTGCCACCGACAGAATGCACTATACATTTGGGTTTGCCTGTGGTGCCGGAAGAGTAGAGTACAAACAACGGTTCATTGAAGCCGACACGAGTAAATCGAAGAGGTTTTGTCTGATAGTGATTAATGATGCTGTGCCAGCTTTGGGGTGACACATCATGTTTAACTTTGTTTTTCTTTAATTCGTTCTTCTCTAAATCGCTCTTCTCTAAGTCATTACTCGGTTTCAAATAACCGATCTCACACACCTGTTTTAATTCGTTTAAGTGTTCGATGATTTCACGGTTCTTGCCCGCCATATCGAACGTTTTGCCATTGAAGGTGTAACCGTCACAGGTGAACAGCACCTTAGGTTTCACCTGTCCGAATCGCTCAATCACACTCTCTACTCCAAAATCAGGCGAGGTCGATGTCCAAATCGCGCCTAAGCTGGTGGCGGCTAGCATGGCTATCACGGTTTGTGGCAGATAGGGAGTATACGCAGCAACTATATCACCTTGTTTCACTCCGCTATCGACAAGCCATTGCTGAACACTAGAGACAGCTTCACACAGGGTTTCCCATGTATAACTCTGTTGTTCGCCACGTTCATTCTCAAACCAAATCGCAAGCTCATCAGGCATGGTGTGTGCCAAACGCAGCAAGTTCTCGGCGTAGTTTACTTGTGCATTGGGAAACCAAACCGCATCACGGTTCGATTTAGGCTGCTGCCAGCGGCTCCCACCTTGAGCTTTGATGGTCTCGCTTTCTGCCTTGTTAATAGAGTCTTGTGAGCCGACTACTCCACAAAACTGCCACACGTTTTGCCAAAACGATTCCGGCTGAACTACAGACCATTGGTGGAGTTCGGCATAGTTTTTTACGTCCCTATCTAGGTTTAACCAAGACTGTTCAAGGCTATCGATGAATCGGGTTAAGTTGGCATTGGCGATACGCTGCTCGCTTGGCTGCCAAATGGGCTTATTGCTTTCGTGCATTCCTTTACCTTTAACAAAAAGTTAACGTTTTCAGTCTGGTATTTAGGTTTTACAAAGTCAAAAGTTCAGCAAAATAAGCGCTTGGTGGAATTGTGTAAATAAAATGTTACACGATCGCTTGTTTCGAAAAATCGCGCAAATTGGCGCTTATAAGGAGTGGAGATAGGCTTAAAGTGAGACATTCGAAAGGAGGTGTGTAATGACTCAATATCATTCTAAGCCCGTGAGCCAAGAGGGATGGGTTGAGTGGAGCCTCGAAGAAGACGCTATTTGGCACGACTTAGTGAAAAGGCAACTGGACGTGATTAATGACCGCGCATGCGATGCTTATTTGCACGGTTTGACCTTGCTGGATCTACCATTAGACAGAGTTCCCCAGCTGCCAGAGATAAATAAAGTGCTAATGGAAACAACCGGTTGGCAAGTTCAGCCTGTGCCTGCATTGATCGATTTCGACCGATTCTTTGATTTGCTCGCCAATAAGAAATTCCCAGTTGCGACATTTCTGAGAACGCGAGACGAGTTCGATTACTTACAAGAACCTGATTTCTTTCATGAAATTTTCGGCCATTGTGCCATGCTCACTAATGCCGATTTCGCGGCTTTCACTGAGCATTATGGAAAACTAGGCCAAGCCGCCACATCTAAACAGCGCGCTTATCTTGCCCGTTTGTATTGGTTTACGGTTGAGTTCGGTTTAGTAAAAGAAGGCCAACAACTGAAAATCTATGGCGGTGGCATTCTTTCGTCTCCAGCGGAAACTATGTATGCGTTGGGAGGGGATTTGGCCGTTCGCGAGCGGTTCGATCTGCAAACGGTGTTAAGAACTCCTTATCGAATCGACATCATGCAGCCGAAATATTACGTGATCGACGAGCTATCTGAGCTCTTTAAAATCAGTCAGGAAAACCTATTACAGCAAGCTGATCTCGCCATAGACGCGGGGTTACTACCACCACTTTTTGAACCCAAGGAACCAACACATGTTGAATGAACAAAAATGCGAAGCCTGCAGTATCGACGCGATTGCCCTAAGTAAAGATGAACAACAATCTTTACTGTTGGAGTTGTCAGACTGGCAGATCATCGAAAGAGACGGCATCCCGCAGCTTGAGAAGGTGTTCAAGTTTAAGAACTACAAACAAGCATGGGCATTCAGCAACATAGTGTCAGAACTGGCAGAAGAAGAGTTCCACCATCCTTCGATCTTATTGGAGTGGGGCAAAGTCACCGTCACTTGGTGGAGCCACTCAATCAAAGGCCTGCACAAAAATGACTTCATCTGCGCCTCACGCTGCGATGTGTTCGCGGTGAGTGAATAGTTTTGTAGGTTAGGAGTTACTCTTGCAACCTCTGTGATGCGATTAACTCATTATTCGGCTCATAATGTGAGTTGAATAATTGCCTTAAACAGCTCATAGTATGAGTTGAATAAGTGATACTTTCGCATCATGGGGTGTAATATGTGGATTTGGCAGCAAGATAATTGGCCAAACTTTGTTTGGGATAATCAGAAAATAGGCGTGAGGTTAAGAGAAGTACGGCTTAATCAGGGCATTCTATTGGGCAAGATTACCTCACAGTCGGCAGATCAATCCCAAACCATGCTCGACACCTTATTAGCGAACATAGTCCATTCCAGTGCGATTGAGGGAGAAAAGCTTAATGCTTTCTCGGTCCGGTCTTCTTTAGCCAATAAACTCGGTGTCAGTGAAGATCGACCTTTTCCAACGACAGAACAAACCGATGGCCTAGCTGAAATTATGTTGGATGCGGTGCAGAACCTAACAGAGCCACTAGCGCTTGATAGGATCTTACATTGGCACGATAGACTGTTTCCTCAAGGCTACACCATGTTTAATCCTGTAGTCGGAGGTCAGCTACGAGGTGAAGCTCCGATGCAAGTGGTATCAGGAAGAATTGATCGTCCAACCGTGCACTTTGAAGCACCTAGCCGATACATTCTTGATGCTGAGCTAGATACATTTATCACATGGTTTAATGATTCACTTACCGACGCCACACTCGATCCTCTATTGCGAGCCGCAATCACTCACCTTTGGTTTATCACCTTACACCCGTTAGATGATGGTAATGGTCGTATTACTCGATTGTTGACCGACTTGGCATTAGCACAGGCCGAGCAGCAGTCGGTACGCTTCTATGCGATGTCGGTGGGAATTCTCGCTAACCGCAAGCATTACTACGAGATATTGGAGCGAACCCAGAAAGGGGGACTCGATATTAGCGAATGGTTGATGTGGTTCTTAGATACGTTAGACGAGACGTTTACAGGGGTTTTCGCTGAGGTCGACCAAACTGTATATAAGACCAACTATTGGCGCAGCATCGACCAAACCAAGCTTACAGCAGAGCAAGTAAAAGTGCTGAATAGGATGCTCGATGGTGATTTTTCAGAAGGTATCAATGCCAGCCAATATCAGAAAGTAGCAAAGGTGAGTAGTGCCACAGCAACACGTCATTTGAACGCTTTGATTGAGCATGGCTGCTTAGTTAAATCTGGTTCTGGTGGTAGAAGCACGCGCTATCTGTTGCCGGAATAGGGTTCACTTCAATTTATATACTTAAAGGTGCTGAGAATGTTGGCAGTTCTTTAGCCACAGAAGGTTGTTAAACGAGCCAACTTATAGGTTAAATCTCGCTCCTTCTTTCTACTACTATTAAAATGTGCAAATACAATGACAAATGAAGAAATACAATTATATAACGATATAGTTAAGTCTGGGTTTCCTGTATTAGGGACATTATGTGGTGGTTTAGTTGGTGCAGCATCAACTTATCTTTTAACAAAGTTGAATAACGACAATGACGAAAAGAAAGACGCTCAAAAGCTGCGGAATGATCTGTTAATGAAAACTGCAAATGATGTAGCAGAATTTGAGCATTTAATGGCGATTTATACGACTACATTAGCGAATTATCTAAGAGATCAAGTCGATGACGGCTCTTTGAAAACAGCTTACCTAAATTCATTCAATAGTAATCTAACTTTGCGTAAGGCTAGAATGAATCTCCATATTCTCGGAATGGAAGCATCGTTAGAGTTATTAGAAGGGTATGTTGAGGCTACAAGAGAAGTGCTAGCTTATGGAAAGCGGTTAGATATAAAAAGAGCTATTGAACTAAATCAGAAGATATCTAAGGGTCCAATTTTATTCTATCAATCATTATCGATCGATCCTTAACGCCTTTTTGTTGTTTAGTAAGCTAACTTTCAAAACTCTGCTTTTCACTTTTTAGTTGCTCTTCACCAAACGCACTTTCCCAAACTAGCTTGACCTACATCAGCACTTGCTTGGTTTCTTGTCTCATAAATCCTTTCTACTACTCATAGTATTGGTTTTATGAGGCTGCTCTATGATATATTTCTCGGCCAAGTGTATTACAGACGAAGGCTAGCAATGTCTATCAACCTTTCACTCCTTCCACCCAGCGAGAAAAATAAAATCGAACTGGATAAGCAAGCATCGTTTCTTGTATGGAAACTGAAGCAAGCGAAATGTGGCCCTGAAGCCATTGTTGAAGAAGCAATGAAGCTAGGTGACCCAGAAGAAAAGGCTTGGTTTGATCAGTCTGTAGAAAAATACAAACGGGTAATGGGTGTCGCATAAACGCAGACAAACCTTGCCCAGCAGTGCTGTAGAATTGAAATGACACAGTAATTTGCTAGAATTTGCACCGTTAATTGAATCAGAGAGAAGATCCCGATGGGAAGAAGTTTTGAAGTGCGCAAGGCCTCAATGGCGAAAACTGCAGGCGCAAAAATTAAAGTTTATTCTAAATACGGTAAAGAGATTTACGTACTGGCTAAGAACGGCAGCTCTGACCCAGACATGAACCTACCTCTTAAGCACCTGATTGCTAAAGCGAAGAAAGACCAAGTACCAGCACACGTTATCGAAAAAGCGATCGATAAAGCGAACGGCGGCGGCGGTGAAGACTTCCAACCAGCTCGCTACGAAGGTTTTGGCCCAGGTGGCACAAGCGTAATCGTTGACTGTCTAACTGACAACGGCAACCGTACTTTCCAAGACGTTCGCCAATGTTTCGTTAAGACTGGCGCGAAAATCGGTGTTGAAGGTACTGTTTCTCACATGTTCGCTCACCAAGCTGTATTCCAGTTCAAAGGCGAAGATGACGAGATCATCCTAGAAACGCTTATGATGGAAGACGTAGACGTGACTGACGTTGAGCTAGAAGACGGTGTAATCACTGTATTCGCTCCAACGACTGAGTTCTTCAAAACGAAGACTGCACTAAACACTGCGTTCCCAGAGCTAACGCTAGACGTTGAGGAAATCACTTTCGTTCCTCAAACAACTACGCCAGTAGCTGAAGAAGATTCTGAGAAATTCCAGAAGTTCTTAGACATGCTTGACGACTGTGATGACGTTCAGCAGGTTTACCACAACGCTGAGCTGTAATATCAATCTATAATTGATAGCTTTGCTCTTGTGAGTAAATGTAGAATACAAAAAACCGAGCCTAGTGCTCGGTTTTTTTATGAACGTTATACCTGATTTTCCTTGATCATCGTTCCATAATGTACGGCTGACAAAGCGTTCTCTGGTCGCGATTTATCGCTGAACTTCATTATATTGTTCGTCTTATCCCGACATGAATCTGATTTAAGTACTCCCTGAGTATCATCGGGGTGATCGCCAAGCGTATTTAGTGTACAAAGAAAGAAAATATCAGCCAAAGGCTTTGACCCTGCTTATTGATGCATTGATTGAGAGTGTTCGATCTTTTCATAGCGATGGTTTGGTCAAATAAAAGGAGAAAGAAATGAAAGTAAGTTTTATCGGGCTAGGCGTTATGGGTTTCCCAATGGCAGGCCATCTAGTCAAAGCCGGTTTTGAAGTAACGGTATTTAACCGCACTCACAGCAAAGCGCTAGGCTGGGCTGATAAACACCAAGGTAAAGCGGCTGAATCTGTGGCTGAGTGTGTAGCGGAAGCTGACGTGGTATTGGTTTGTGTGGGTAACGATGACGACGTACGCAGCATGACAACCAGCGAAACAGGCGTATTGGCAGCGATGAAGCCAAACGCGATTCTTGTCGATCACACTACAACGTCTGCAGTTCTGTCTGAAGAGCTTGAAGTGGCAGCGAAGCAAGCCGGTATTCGCTTTATGGATGCACCTGTATCTGGTGGCCAAGCGGGCGCAGAAAATGGCGTGCTAACCATCATGTGTGGTGGCGCACAAGCGCTTTTCAACGACCTTCAACCTGTGTTCGAAGCTTACGGTAAGTCGTCAGTTCTTATGGGTAAAGTCGGCCAAGGCCAACGCGCGAAAATGGTTAACCAGATCTGCATTGCAGGAGTGTTGAATGGCTTATCTGAAGGCTTAGTGCTTGCTGAAAAATCAGGTTTGGATATCCCAACTCTGGTTGATTGCCTTAAAAACGGCGCTGCTGGCTCATGGCAGATGGAAAACCGTGCTACCACAATGGCACAAGACAAGTTCGATTTTGGCTTTGCAATTGATTGGATGATCAAAGACTTAGGTTTCTGTCTAGATGAAGCTGAGCGCCAAGGCATCCAGCTTCCACTGACTGAAAAGACCAACAACGCCTACAAGGCACTGTCTGCCGAAGGACAAGGCCGCATGGATACATCAGTATTGATGAAAGCCGTGGTTGAAGAGACAAAGAAGTAGAAAGATCGAAGTAATAGGAACTTCGTTTAGATAACTAAAAATAGCCGCGGATTAGCGGCTATTTTTTTGGTTTGAGCTCTGCCGAGTGTGTTAATCCAAAATAAATCCCCTCCTAGCCTCCCCTTGATTCATATGTAGATCCCTTGCTGATCGTGGAGAGGGGAGGAATAGAACATCGATCGTTAAAAGTGTCGATGTATGTTCAGTGCTAAAGAAAGTTCTCCCCCTCTGCTAAAGATCTAGAGATATTGATGAACCCAGATTGAGGGGGAGTTAGAGGGGGAGGTAACTATGGCTAATTATGCGAATAGTGTTCGTCTAGTTCCTATAAGGTTGAGACCCCACTCACGCCCCAGCTCAACCATTCACTCCTTATAATTACCATTCGTCGCATTGGTAAAACTGCGCGACAAATTCTAGTTAACCTTTCAACGTCAACATTTGAAAGGGATTAGAAATCATGACTACTTCACACTCATTTAATTCAGGCTCTACCACTTCTCTGCTTAAGCGTTCATTACTGATTGTGCTTGTTTCGTTTGCACCGTCGTTAGCTTTAGCGAACCCGAGTTCAGACGTGCTCGATATCTACAACCAAGCCGCGCAAGGTAATGAAGACTTGGTTGAGGTGGCTTATGAACGCCTTAATGACACGCTGCAACAAGACGGCGCTACGCCACTGACTTTAGTTTATTTAGGAAGCACAGAAACCCTGATGGGGCGTGATGCGTTCTTACCTTGGAACAAGATGAAGTATGTGGAGAGAGGCTTATCAACCATTGATAAATCACTGGTGCTGCTGAAAGACGAAGACCAACCAATTCATGAACAACCCCGTGTTCAAGGGCTGCCAGATTCTTACTTGACTCGCGCTATGGCCGCCGTTACTTACACCTCTCTGCCAGACATGTTTAATCATTTCGATCGTGGTTATGACCTGTTCCTCTCGCTATTGGCTGAAGATGCTTTCCAGCAACAGCATTTCGCTGTGACATCGTGGATTTACCGTTATGCGATTGAGGCATCGATTCGTGCTGAAGACCTAACGCAAGCACAAGCGTGGCTAGAGCAAATGGAAACGGCCGATGCCGACAACATCGAAACGATGACTGCGAAGGCCCTAATAGCGAAAGCGAAATAAAGGGCATGGAAGCTAAACAGTTGGTTAGTAATCAGAGGAAAACGGGATGATTGAATTTAAAGATATCGGCAAAGCATATGTCACAGGCGGTCAACGTGTTGATGCATTAAACGGGGTCGATGGCCATATCCAGCGCGGTGAAATGGTGGCGTTGTGTGGCCCGTCGGGTTCTGGAAAAAGCACACTTTTGAATATTCTTGGTTTGTTGGATATGAGCTATCGAGGACAGATCAATATTGATGGCCAACCGTATCCGACAGAGCAAATCGCCGCTGCACGCTTTCGCCGTCAGTCGTTGGGTTTTGTATTTCAGCGCTTCAATCTGGTTCCAGTGATGACGGCACTTGAGAACGTGGCCTACCCATTGATGTTGAACCAATGTTCGAAACAAGAACAGCAGACCAGAGCACAAGAGATGTTGGAGCGTGTTGGGCTAGGCGAATATGTACATCATCGCCCAGACAATCTTTCAGGCGGCCAGCAGCAACGTGTCGCGATAGCCAGAGCGCTAATCCACAACCCAAGCTTAGTCATTGCCGATGAGCCGACCGCTAGCTTAGACAGTCACACCGCCAACCTTGTGATCGACATTATGAAAGAGCTCGGCCACGAAATGGGCACCACCTTTATTGTCGCAACGCATGACCCAAGAATGGCGCAGCGTTGTGACCGAGTCATTGAACTTATCGATGGTCAACTGGCACTACAAGCCACAGCAATGGAGGCAATCTCATGGGCAAGTTAACACAAAGAATGAGCACTTTTTTGCTTCCTACCTCGGTGCGTTTGGCGTGGCTTAATTTATTGAGAAACGGTCGCCGTAGTCTGCTTTCGGTATTGATCATCGCAATTGCCGTATTTGCGCTGACCTCGGCTGGAGGTTATGGGCTTTATACCTATGAATCTCTGCGTGAATCGACCGCGCGCGATACTGGTCATCTTACTTTGAGTACGCCGGGATATTTTGAGCAAGATGAAGACATGCCGCTGAGCAATGGTCTAGACAATGTTCAAGCCCTAACCAAGAGCATTATTGGCGACAGCAATGTGCGTGGGGTGCAGCCGCGAGTCTATTTTAGTGGTTTGGTGTCTAACGGAAGCAAGTCGAGCATCTTTATGGGAACAGGCGTTAATGAGCGCGAGTTCGACATGAAAGGACCTTTCTTAGATGTGCGCAGCGGTCAGACCCTCTCGGATGTGAAATCTCCCAGATACGACAGCCAAGAGCCACAAGTGATGCTGGGAACTGACCTTGCTCGTAATCTCAAAGTTGCCGTTGGCGATTGGGTGACACTGCTCGCGACTACCAGTGACGGCGCATTGAACGCTTTTGATTTTAAGGTGCAGGGTATTTACTCGACAGGAGTGCCTGAGCTGGATAAGCGTCAGTTATACGTACACATCACCACTGCCCAAGAGCTTTTAGCGTCAGACAAAGTCAGTACCTTGTCGGTGTTTCTATTTGAAACAAGCAAGACCTCGACCGTTCAACAGCGTATCCAAACAGCTTTAGATCGAAATAGTGCGAGCCAAAGCGATCAAGGCACAGAGATCGAGATCACCCCGTGGCAAGATCGCGCGTTTTTCTACACCAAGGTGAAAGATCTTTACGACCGTATCTTCGGCATCATGGGCGCGGTGATGGCATTGGTAGTGTTTGTGTCGTTGTTTAACACCATGACCATGTCGGTGACCGAGCGTACTCGTGAAATTGGCACCTTGTCGGCACTAGGCAGTTACCCGTCTGAAATCGTCGCAGGTTTCTTAAAAGAGGCGGGATTGTTGGCTGTGATTGGCAGCGCGATCGGCGCGTTAGTGAGTGGCTTCGTGTCGGTGTTATTGCTGGTGGTGGATATCCAAATGCCACCACCTCCCGGCAGAACCGAGGGTTACCCACTCAATATTTACTTCTCATTGGAATTAGTTGGTTACGCCACTTTAGGTGTGTTGACGATATGTTTGCTAGCTGCTTATTTTTCTGCTCGCAAAGGCGTGAATAAGCCAACCACGGAGGCGCTGGTTTATGTATAAATTTACTCGTTCACTCACTGTTTTAGGTTCTGTATTGGTTTTGGTTCTAGCATCGACACCAAGCTGGGCAGTCGATTCACAACAAGTCACAGAGATGATCGCCAAGGCGGATAGCTATCGCTTGAACAGCGAACAGGCGTCTAAAGTGGTTTCTCTGGTCGCGCTATATCAAGACGAGCAACTGGACAAAACCCGCGAATACAACGTCTACACAAGACCAAACCGAGAGTCGCTGGTCGTGTTCAAGTCGGCGGTCGAGGCGGGTCAAAAGATGCTGATGATAGAGGACAACTATTGGTTACTGATGCCGAAATCGCGCCGACCTATCCGAATCACACCAATGCAGAAACTCTTGGGTGAAGCTTCGGTAGGGGACATTTCGACGCTCACTTGGAGCGAAGATTACCAAGGTAAGTGGGTTGCCGAGCAACAGGTTGAGAGGTCGACTGGCGAGACACTCGATACTTATCATCTAAAGCTAACGGCGAAAACCAAGGGTGCCAGCTATCAATCGATTGATCTGTGGTTAACGGCAGACCGAGCGTTTCCTGTTAAAGCGGATCTGTATCTGCGTTCTGGAAAACTGGCCAAGCAAGCTTGGTTTACTGAAGGCGTGCGAGATGGCTTGCCAAGTGTAGTTTCGATGACTTTGCTCGATAAGATTCAACCAAGTAAGAAAACCGTGATTGAGTACCGCGAGGTAAGCGAACAAGCTTTAGCGGACAAATACTACAACCCTGCTTACTTATCACGTAATAGCGTGTCTGGGCTTTAGGTGGGTGCCATGAAAGCTTCTAGTCGTCGATTCCACATTAAGCCTTTAATCGCTAGCTTTCTTGCATTGTCTTGTGTGAGTAACACGACTCAAGCGGACGATCTGAGCCTAGCGTGGGACTGGCAACTGAGTGCTGAAGCCGTTGAATCGCGAGAGTCGCCATTTAGCCCTTTTGCATCTGATAATCGTCAGTCACTCAATGGTTTGTTGGATCTTGAAGTTGGGTATGGCAATTGGCTTGGCCTGTTTGCCGTGAAAGCCAATGATATTTTGACTAATACTCCTCAAGACCAAGACGCGAGCTTTGAATCGGAATTCATTGCGCGCGAGCTGTTTTGGCAAGGTGGTGTTGAACTGTCTAATTCAGCGTTCGGTGATCACTACCTTGATGTGACACTCGGTAAGGTTCGCCTAGATTGGGGTGTTGGTTATGGCTACCGACCGTTAGACATTATCAAGCCTTACCGACAAAACCCTGTTGGCATTGTCGCAGAAGAGGGCGCAGGTGTTGCCTCGGCGTCACTGTTCGATATGACGGGCGAATGGACACTGCTTTACAGCGATTCGTCATGGACTTCCCAAGACGTAAATGAATTCGAAAAGCAGAATCAGCAACAAGGCTTTGGGATACGTCGTTACAATCTGGTTGGCGACCACGAATATCAATGGATCGCTTATTACGACGATGTACGCCACGGCTTGCTTGGAGCGAGCTTGGTGTCGGTATTAAATCTCGCGTGGGAGTTTCACGGTTCGATGGTTTATCAGCGACAAAGTTTGGGTTACAGCCAGCCTAACTCACTGCATAAACCGGTTTATCTAGAAGAGCAGGGCGAGGCTTACCAAGCCTTACTCGGACTGATATGGGGCAACGAGACGGGCCACAATGTGGTACTGGAATACTGGTTTGATAGCCGCGCTTGGAGTCATTCTGAGTGGCAAAGCGCGATAGAAAGTGCAGAGTCTTTGTCGGTTAATCCGATGACATCTTCGTTGGTAGGTTCTTATGCTCAAGGTTATCAGCACGCCAATTTGGTTCAACACAACATCATGTTTCATTGGTCTCTGGATTCGACACATGGCTGGCTTGAAGATATCACGCCAACATTCGATGTCATGTTGTCTCCTCAAGATGGCGGTTTTATTGCGACTCAGTGGCTCAATTATCAGGCTTTAGATAATGGCAATTCATCGTTGGATTTGGAACTTGCTGCACGCTTTCTAGGTGGTAAAAGTGATTCTGCTTACGCCAGTTTACCCGATAGTCATATGATTCTCTTAAATATCAAAGGACGATTTTAATGGACACTTCTTCAAACAGTCGATTTTCATGGATTAAGAGTTTCGCGTTCACCACGCTATTTTGTGTTCTTATTGCGATTACAACCCATACGATTTGGGGCGGCGGATTAACGGTTAACCTGGCAATCAGTTTTGGCTTTGGCTACAGCGCCGTGGGTTCTTCTTTCATCTTGGTGAAGTTGTTTAAGAGGACATCTCGAACGCTTGAGGTGGGTATCTCAATGGTGATCGCGATGACCTTTGGTACCTTGAACGCACACTATTGGTTGAACGGGTATTTCGGGGCTAATATCTCGGACCTTAAATCTGTAGTCTTGCTCGGTGTGATCTTCTGTTCGGTTTGCTATTACTATTTCTATACTCGGGAGCAGCAGTTACGTGCCGATAACGAATTGGAAGTGGCCAAGCGTCGTCAGGCCGACCAAGAAAAGGTGGTGGTGCTAAGCCAGCTTAAACAACTGCAAAGCCAAATTGAACCGCACTTCTTGTTCAACACGCTTGCGACCATCAATGTATTGATTGAGAGTGACAGCGCGAAAGCCAAGTTGATGCTCGAAAAACTGACTGACTTATTACGTGTAACTCTGAAAAACAGCCGCACTGAACAATCGACCATCGCACAAGAGGTCGACTTGTTAGACGCTTATCTTAATATCCAAAAGATACGCTTGGGTGAGCGCTTAACGTTCTCGATTGAAACACACGAGATTAGCGATTTGCAGGTGATTCCACCGTTCTTGATTCAACCTTTGGTCGAGAATGCACTCACGCACGGCATCGAGCCCAAAGCCGCTGGTGGCCAAGTGAATATTCGTATTACTCAACAAGCACAGCAGCTAAAAATTGAAGTGGCTGATAATGGCGCTGGGTTGAAAACGCCTTCTGCGAATACGGGTCACGGTGTTGGGTTAAGCAATATTCGTCAAAGAATCGAAACCCTGTATGGTGATAAGGCGAGCCTAACGATTACTGAACACGCTGAAGGCGGGGTAGTCTCGACGATCTTGTTACCGTTGACTGAGGCAGCCGCCTAGAATTACAGATCAGAAAACACCGAACAGTGACGCAAAATAGACGATTTACAGTGTGAATTTAAAGGACTAACCATGAACAACCCAACAGTACAGCCGAGCGTAACGGCGATAATCGCAGACGATGAAGCACTGTTAAGGCACCACTTAGACAAGAGCCTTGCTGAGGTTTGGCCGGAGTTAGAAATCGTCAGTAAAGCACAAAACGGTTTGGAGGCGATGGAGAGTATTCAGCAGCTTAAGCCCGACGTGGCTTTTCTCGATATTCGTATGCCGGAACTGGATGGTATCTCTCTGGCGAAACAACTCAACAAGTTAGATTCACCGCCATTGATTGTGTTTATCACGGCTTATGACGAATACGCGGTCAAAGCTTTTGATCACAATGCGATGGACTACCTGCTTAAGCCAATCAATGAAGAGCGTTTACTGGCCACATGTCAGAAAGTGCAAGCGCGTCTGTCGAGCAATCAAACACAAACAGGTACCACGCCAGAACAGCCCGATATCACGGCGTTAATGGCTCAGCTTCAACAACTATCCCAGTCGACGTCACAGCAAACGCAGCCTCCTTATCTATCGGAGAAAAAGTATCTCACATGGCTCAAAGCCAGTGTAGGGGAAGACATTCACCTAATCGCCGTCGATGATGTCGCTTACTTCAAAGCAGAAGACAAGTACGTGTCTATATTTAAGAAGGGTCAAGGGGGATCGCTAGAGGAGTATATTCTTCGCGTGTCACTAAAAGAGTTGATAGCGCAACTCAATCCTGATGAGTTTTGGCAAATCCACCGTTCAGTGGTAGTGAAAGTTTCCGCCATTGATAAGGTGAAGAAAGGGCTCTCAGGTCAGATGTCGGCGTATGTGTCAGGGGAAAAGCTACCGATCAGCCGTGCCTCGCAAGCGTTGTTTAAGGGTATGTAGCGTACGAGCAAAAGGCGCGACATATCACCTTTATAATTGATTCATGTAATTTATAAATTAAACACTTTCATATTTATATCGAGTGACTCTAAAATTTTAGTCGTTTGATTTAATGGCGAATTATTACACTTTGGCGATCGGATATATTGAAGCAAAGCCCTTCAAAGAGATCGTTATGAAAGCATACTATTTAGTCGTCGTATTGAGCTCCACATTGCTAGGTTGCAGTTCTACTCCTCATCAACAAACGTTATTGAAATCCGATCCATATTGGGTCACAGGTGAATTAGATAACGGTTTAACCTACCACGTTTACCCTGACCGAGAACAACCAGTATCGGTACGCTTACTTGTGCATGCCGGCTCTTTTCAAGAGAGCGATCAACAAAAAGGTTATGCCCATTTTGTTGAGCACATGGCGTTTAATGGCAGCAACAATTTTTCAGGGAATGATGTAGTAGAGTTATTTGAGCAATCTGGTGCTAGCTTTGGCGCTGACTTAAATGCTTATACCTCTTATCAAGAAACCCTCTATAAGTTAGATCTACCCGACAACAAGAATCTAGATAAAGCGTTGGCATGGTTTAGAGATATTGGCGATGGTTTACTGCTGTCCGGCGCTGAGATCGAAAAAGAGAAAGGGGTGATATTAGGAGAATTTCGACACACACGAGTTGAAAATAAGCCTCTCTCATTTAAATTCTACGATCATATGGTTGAAGGCACGAATTACCAAACCAACGATCCCATTGGCAATAAAGAATCCGTTTCTAATGCGAATGTTCAAGAGTTAAATAACTATTACCAAACCTGGTATCAACCTCAGTTAGCCGAGGTGATTGTCTCTGGTGATATCACTCTGGCAGAAGTGATCCCTTTGATTGAAGAAACTTTCTCTGATTGGCAAAGAGGCACAACACCGGTTCCCGTGAAGAACACGTCAGCGGATTACAATACTCAAGATTTTGTGGCGTATGGAGCTGGGAGCGAGCCACCGAGCATCGGGATAGTGATTGAGCGTGGGCAAAGAGTGACACAGAGCCATGAGCAACAACATCAGCTTTGGCTAGATGATATTGCTCAACAACTCATCCAACAAAGGTTGAATTCAGATTTTGTTGACGCTGCATTGCCAGTGCAATGGGTTGCTTCGACTCCCTATTTCTTAGAGTACCAAAGGTATTCCATTACTACGGTTGGCTTTCCTATCGATAGTCGAGAGCAAAGCCAGCAGCAGTTTATTTCTACTCTCGCCTCATTGCGTGATTATGGTGTGAGCGAATATGAATTCACGAGTGTGATACAGCAATACCAAGCTAACCTTGATGACATTCAAGCTAACTGGGAGAGAATGGACGCAGTAGCTCATGCTGACGGTAAGTCGACGGCGCTGGTGATTAACCAAACGGTTCAATCACAGCTTGATTATAAGTCGAGCTTGAAAGAGTTTCTTTCGAGTACGGATCTAGAAGCCGTAAATGATAATTTAGATGATTTACTTTCTAGTCCATATATTTTGGGATTAGGTTTATCGTCTAAAGAAGACTTGCAGGCAATGAATAACGAGCTAAAAGATGTCAGAAAAGCCTATAAAAAGACAGGTAACAGACCATTGCTCGTTACTGCAAGCTCGGCGTTTAGTGTACCAGCGTCTCAAGGTGAAATTGTAAAACAAGTTCAGGTGAGTGACGATCCTAATTTGAAGCAATGGACACTAAGCAACGGCATTGAAGTTTTGTATCTCCGTAACTCTGAGGCTGGTAATAGTGTTGGGGTTTACTATGCAAGTGAGGGGGGAAAAGCGGCGCTGAGTCCTTCGCTGTTTCCTGCTGTAGAGATTGCTCTGCCAGCTTCGATTCGTAGTGGTGTTGGTAAATTTAGTGGTTCGGAGTTCACCGCTCACTTGAGACGCGAAGACATTGAAATCTACCCCTTTATCAACTTTACTCATCATGGTTTAGAAATAAGCGCCAAGAAAAAGACGCTTGCAGAGGGTTTAGCTGCGCTCCATACCATTGTAACCGAACCTAAAATAGACAGTGCCCAGCTTGAGGCTGTGAAGTCTGAATTTGCTCAAGATCGTACAGCATATTTAGAAACACCAGTTGGTCAGTTTATTCAGATGGTTAATCGCAATAGCTATCAAACAAGCAGCCGTCACATGATGCTTGAAAGTGACGATATTAAAGCTGTCACGTCGCAAGATATACTAGACGTACAGCATCAACTCTTTCAAAAATTAAGAGACAATACATTGGTTATTGTTGCTGATATTAACCCCGCTGAAATTAAGCCTCTTGTGCGTCAATACGTTGCATCGTTGCCATTAGAAGCCGCTGTGTCTCCTGATTATCAGGTGGCTTATAGTCCTGATTCGAAAGAACGAATGGATATATCCGTCAATAATGAAGACAGCAGTCAGTATTTATTGCGTGTGATTTCCCAGCAAGCTCGGGATCAAACCGCAAAAGATGTGTTTATGGACGATATGCTTCAGCGCGTGTTGTCGAGCCGTTTAACGGCTTATGTTCGTGAAGAGTTAGGTTTGGATTATGCGCCTTATGTGTACTCGGTTGCACAAGACAGTGAGCCGAGTCATGACTGGTTAATCGGCTCTTTAACGGCTCCAGAAAACTCAGATAAAATTGAACAGGCGATTGATAAGGTCATTGCTGAAGCGGCAAAAGGGATTTCTGAAGATGAGACTCGGACGGCCGCTAAGCAGCTTGTAGCGGACCTTACTCCACTTAAATATAAGCCTACCGAACAAGCTTGGTTTATTTCTCGTTATTTGATTCATGACTATGGTTTTGAGGTGTTGTTCGACCTGCAGGGGACGGCAGACTCAATTTCTAGTCAAGACATGACAGAGTATGCGAAAGAAATTTTTGGTGATAACAGCTATCAGCTGAAGAATTTGTTAAGCCCACAAGGTTAGGTCTAGTTAGGTGAGTGGTTTTCTTGAAAGCCGCTTCTACTTTTTATATGTGGATTCACTTACAAGCCAAATGTTCAAGCATTTGGCTTTTTTTTATTGCACTGACAAGCGAGTCTAAAATCGATGTATTAGGCTCTTATCAAAACACCACTTTAAATGAGCACAGCGATCTTACATAACGATTTATGATTTATAAAATAAAGATCTAGATCACAAAGATACTCATCAGGTTCAATATTAAATAATAATCGTTAGCTCAATCTGTATATTGTCGATGAATGACATTAAGAGGTTGTTATGAAAACATATTATTTAGCGACGGCTCTATGCCTCACCTTAGTTGGCTGTAGCTCAACATCAAAAACTACCGAAACGCCAATCCAGCCGGATCCGGCATGGGCTTCAGGCCAACTAGAAAATGGCCTTACTTATCATGTTTATCCAGATCATGAAGAATCCGTATCTGTTCGTTTAGTCGTGCACGCCGGTTCGATTCAAGAGACTTCTCAACAAGAAGGCTACGCGCACTTTTTGGAACACATGGCATTCAATGGCAGTAAGAATTTCTCTCAAAATGATGTGATTCGTCTATTCGAAGACGCAGGCGCTAGCTTTGGTGCTGATATTAATGCCTACACTTCTTATGAAGAGACGGTCTACCAGTTAGATTTGCCAGATAACATCCAATTGCAGTCTGCTTTGACGTGGATGCGTGACATTGGTGATGGCCTGGATCTATCAAGTTCAGAAGTCGAAAAAGAAAAAGGCGTGGTTCTTGGTGAGTTCCGTATGGCTCGCCTCGATGATAAGTCATTCGGAGATATATATTATGATTACTTCGTTGAAGGCGGCCCGTACGAATCGCAAGATGCATTAGGGACTAAATCGTCGATCGTGAATGCTACTCCTCAAGGCATCACCAACTTTTATCAGACTTGGTATCAACCTCAAATAGTTGAGCTGGTCGTTTCTGGTGATGTGGACATCAAAACTGTGATTCCACTTATTGAAGAAAAGTTTTCTAGCTGGGAGCGTGGCGATACGCCGAGACCAGAGAAACAGAAAACGACCTCATTCAATGAAGATGATTATGTTGAGTACGCAGGAAGAGAAGCGCCAAGCATCACTCTGACGTTTAACCGCGGTTCAAATATAGTTGAAAATCATGCTCAGCAGAATCAACGCAGGTTAGATGAAACCGCTCAGCAATTGATTCAACGACGATTAGAAGCGGTGTTCAATGATGCCGCGTTCCCGACTCAATGGATTGCATCTGATAGTTATCGAATGGGCGCTTTTTACTATTCGTCAATAAGTGTTGGGTTTCCGGCTGGAGACCGTGAAGTTATCCAACAAGATCTGCTTTCTACATTGGCATCATTGCGTGATTTTGGTGTTTCGGAAACGGATATTGCTGGCGAACTGTACTACTACCAAGACTTGCTGGATAACATCGAGCATAACTGGGATAAAATGGACAGTGTTGAACACGCGAATTACAAAGTGAGTGCGTTAGTCAATGATCGAATAGTCCAATCACAGAAAGATTATCAAGCAAGCTTGGAAGCTTTCATCGCTAACTTGAGCCTTGAAGTGATTAACGACAACATCAAGAATCTACTTTCTGATGATTACTTTATTGTTATTGGGATGGATGACTCCGAAGACAGAACCGCGATCATCAACTCTCTCGATAGTTTAAAAGCCACGTATAGCGAGGCGGGAGTTGCGCCGCTTGCGATTGGAACAGCCAGCGCTTTTGCTGTACCTAGCTCGCAAGGCGAGGTTGTACTTGCTGAACAAATGTCTATTGACCCATACATCCAAAAGTGGACGTTAAGCAATGGCATCGACATGTGGTACCTGCGTGATTATGAGGCAGGTGATGATGTTGGGGTGATGTACATGAGCCTCGGCGGAAAAGCCGCTTTGGATCCGAGCTTGTACCCAGCTGTTGAGGTTGCGTTACCTACCTTCGCTCGAAGTGGTGTCGGTGAGTTTACGGGCTCTGAGCTTTTAGCGTACTTTGATCGTGAAAATATTAGCGCCGATTCTTTCATTGGTAATACTCGTCATGGTATTGAATTTAATATCAATAAAGACGGACTTAAAGATACGTTTGCTGCGCTTTATACCTTCATAACTGCGCCTAAAATTGTTCCCGAGCAGTTAGAGGCAGTGAAACAGGAGTTTGTACAAGGTCAAGAATCTTTCTTGAGCAGCCCTGTCGGTCAGTTTGAGCGCGCAAGAAACCAGAATATCTATCGTCAAGACAGTGGCCACCTCTTTGTTGATAAAGAACGTGTTGAAGCGGTTTCTGTGGAAGACGTCGCTAATCTTCATCAGCAATTGTTTGGTCAAATGAGGCATAACCAATTGGTGATCGTGGGTGACATCGACCCAAGTGAATTAAAGCCTTTGGTTGAGCAATACTTGGCTTCGATTCCATTAGAAAAAGCTGAGGTTCCTGAATTTAAGGTGGCTTACAAGCAGCCATCTGAATCACGCATTGATTTAGCGATCAACAATGTGAATAGTGCAGAGTACATCCTACGAGTTATCTCTGAGCCTAGCGTTGAAGTTAAAATGTCGGCAAAAGATGTTTTCATGGAAGACTTGCTGCAGCGCTTGCTGGCGACTCGTTTAGATACCTATATTCGTGAAGAGTTGAGCTTAGATTACTCGCCATATACGTATTCATCATCCGCAGATAGTGAGCTGAGTGGTGAGTGGGTTATCGGGGCGATGGTAGCGCCGGAGAACGTTGACCAAGTTGAAGTGGCGATCGATAAAGTGATTGCAGACCTTTTACAAGGCGTCTCTGAAAAGGAAATGCACGCAGTCGTGAAACAGTTTGAAGCGGACTTCACGCCTCTCGAGACGAGCTCTATTGACCAAGCATGGTATCTGTCTCGTTATTTACTTCATGGTTACGATATCGAAGCTTTGTCTCAAGTTGAGCGAGTGGCGAGGTCGATTACTGCGGAAGACATGAATCAACTTGTCCAACGCATCTTTGGTGAAGATAGCCGTAAGGTTAAGAACATCATGCGTCCTAAAGCCTAAAGCCTAAAGCCTAAAGCCTAAAGCTTGAAACCAACAGAAAGAGACAACTCAAAGCCAAGCGAGCACCGCTTGGCTTTCTTGTTTTCCCACCATTCATAACGTCTATGCCTCACCTGTTGTTAAGCCGTTTTAGATCTATGTAAATCTAAATTTTGAGATCGCTTAATCGGTTGCATCGTATCATTTTCTAAAAAAATGTTTTAAATCAAGACAGCGTTTCATTTGTATTGTAGATTGACGATCTACGAGAATGTTGTTTGGATATTAGATTGCTTAAACTGGGTACCCGATTAGTCTTAATGTTGTTTTTACTGAGCTTTGGCTTAGTGAATTCTAACGGCTATTCGTTTCCTTCTAAGCCATTTCAAATATACTCGGCTCAAGAGCAATCTTCACAGAATTATTTTTGTAAACAAGCTGATACGGATAATCCGTCGAGCTACTTAGAGTGCGATAAGGCTCAGTTTGGCACAGTACCTTCTGGTGACAGTTCCAACTATCACGACACCGAATCAAGCCTTCAAGCAGCAAACTTCAGACGTATGCTCAGTAATGAGCAAGAAAGCGTGGCCGATCTTGAGCCTGCTTATCACCTACTGATCGACTTCTCTCCCCCTTCATTACTGGCTTCTCTGCTTTTCAACACACCATTGTTGGATTCCAAGCAGCACTGGACCAGCATTGTGAGTTCTCCGTCCTCCCGGCTTGCTGGGTGGAAAGAGGGCAACATCCAATACTCGCATTTCCGAGAACTTCTTAGCTAATCGTTTGACCCTAAATTGGTCGTATCGATGGTCACTTGTGCCCGTTGAACTCGCCAGTTAATCAAAACAAGCATAGCGACATCAGCTTTAGCATCACTATCTTTCAATCAGCTTGTTCTGGTCGTGATTAGCCATCGCTCGTGTTCGCAAAATATTAGACATACCAATCGTAGTAAATAACTGGTCACCCTAGCTGGTTAAAATGCTCGATCACTGCTTTTTTCTGGTGCTATTTTTGAGCACGTATTTACGGTGATTGGTAGAAAGAAGAGATCTTGACTGTGAAAAAACGCATTCAAAGAAAACAAATTAACCACTACTCAAAGTGGAAATACGTGGTGCTTATCGCCACCATCATCATCATGGTTCTGAGTGCTTTACCTTCTTGGTATGGCGAAAATGCATCGGTTCAAATTAACAATCGTTCCGAACAGACCATCGATGCGAGTCAAATTACCCAATACCTTGCGAGCGAAGGCATCCAAGCTAAATCGGCATTTCAAAAAGACCAACGTTTAGTCGTGATCTTGGAAGACGCAGAACAACAAGCGAAGGCTAAAGAGGTGCTGAATGAGCGCCTATTGGATAACGCGACGGTTGCGCTAGCGATGGAACCAGCAGCACCTAAATGGCTAACTGACATGGGCTTTGCGCCGATTCAGTTAGGCCTTGATTTACGTGGTGGTGTGCAGTTCCTGTTAGAAGTGGATATGGAGCCTGTTTATCACGCGCAAGCTCAAGCGATGGTCGACGAGGTGACCAGTCAGGTGCGTTATGCCCGCGGTAAAGTGGTGAACAACCAAGTTCAGTTTGATTTCCGTACCGACGCCGATTTCGAAAAAGCCCAGAAGCTGATTCGTCAAGAGTTCCCACAATGGCTACGTAACCGCTCAGACAAGTCGCTAACGTTAACTCAGTCTGAAGAAGAGCAAAGAACGCTACGCAACCTTACGGTTCAACAAAACCTGCAAATCATGCGCAGCCGTATTGAAGAGCTAGGCATCACGGAGGCATCGATTCAACGCCAAGGTGAAAGCCGTATCCGTATCGAGTTGCCGGGTGTACAAGACCCTGCTGCAGCGAAAGACGTGATTGGTGCAACGGCATCATTGGCGTTCTATTCGGTGTACGACAATGCCACTCGCAGTACTCAAACCCTGAAAGATTCAGACGGCAACCGTGTGGTAGTCGACCGCAAGGCTGTGTTGAGTGGCGAACACATTATTGATGCTCGCAGTGGCATTGGTGAGATGGGCAGTGCAGAAGTCAACATTACGCTGGATTCTTCTGGTGGTAAGAAAATGTCCGAGTTCTCACGTCATAACATCGGTAAGCCAATGGCAACGGTGTACAGCGAATACAGCCGTGATAGAGCGGGCAACAGCAAGCAAGACAGTGAAGTGATTAGTGTGGCAAACATCCAATCTCAACTGGGTAGCCGCTTCAGAATCACTGGCGCAGGCAGTTTGGCAGACGCACAAGAGCTTGCGTTACTGTTGCGTGCGGGGTCATTGACTGCGCCTGTGACCATCATTGAAGAACGTACTATTGGCCCATCTTTGGGTGCTGAAAATGTAACCAACGGCTTTGCTGCTTTGGCACTTGGTCTTGGCCTTACGCTAACGTTTATGGCGCTATGGTACCGCCGCTTAGGTTGGGTCGCGAACTGTGCATTGGTGGTTAACATGACCACATTATTTGGTTTGATTGCGCTGCTACCGGGTGCGGTGTTAACTCTGCCGGGTATTGCGGGTCTAGTACTGACCGTTGGTATGGCGGTGGACACCAACGTGCTTATCTTCGAGCGTATTCGAGACAAGATGAAAGAAGGGCGCAGCTTTGCTAGCTCTATCGACCGTGGTTTCGATAGCGCATTCTCGTCAATTTTCGATGCTAACGTCACTACCATGATCGTTGCTGTGGCTCTATATACCATTGGTAATGGACCGATTCAGGGCTTCGCTCTGACACTGGGCTTAGGTCTTCTAACCAGTATGTTTACGGGCATTTTTGCTTCACGAGCGATCATCAATTTGGTTTGGGGGCGTGACCAACGCCACGATGTAAGGATTTAAGCATGAGTACTTCAAAAATGACTATTTCAGACCGCTATTTTTCAAATAGCTATATTTCGGACAAGAATATGACTCGCCTTCGTAAGGTGATGTCTGTGATTTCTATTGTGCTGTTCATGAGCTCTGTGATGCTGGTGGCGGTGAAAGGTTTTAACTGGGGCTTGGACTTCACAGGTGGTGTGGTTGCTGAGGTTCAGCTCTCTGATCAAGTCACCAAAGATGCGTTAAAAACAAAACTTGATACAGCTTTCCAACAAGACGTGCAAGTGGTTGGTATGGCAGAACAGGATCGCTGGACAATCCGTTATAGCCAACTGACAGACGCTCCACAGCCAAACTTAGTGGATGCTTTGTCTTCTGTAAGCGACCAAGTAAAAGTGCTTAACAGCAGCGTGGTTGGCCCTCAAGTTGGTCAAGACATGGTTGACCAAGGTGGCTTAGCGGTATTGGTGTGTTTCCTAATGATCATGCTGTACCTGAGTGTACGTTTTGAATGGCGTTTAGCACTCGGCGCCCTTGCCGCGATCATCTATGACGTGACGCTTATCTTGGGTCTGTTCGCTTTTACTCAGTTTGAGTTCAACCTGACTGTGTTAGCGGCTGTGTTGGCGATTTTGGGTTATTCATTGAATGACTCGATCATCATTGCCGACCGTGTCCGTGAGATGCTGCGTGGTAATCCAAATGGTGACACTGATAACCTGCTTAACGAATCGGTTAAAGCGACCTTCTCACGCACCATGGTGACCTCAGGTACAACGCTAATCACCGTATCTGCGCTTTGGCTACTTGGCGGTGCGGCACTTCAAGGGTTCGCGATTGCACTGGTTGTAGGTATTGTCAGTGGTACGTGGTCTTCAGTTTCAGTAGGTATCACACTGCCTAAGTTACTTGGCCTACAGCCTTGTCACTACCAAGTGAAAGCGCCGGTAGAAGTTGAGGGTGAGTACCCTTAGGCTCTCTATTGGTTAACAGTACGACTTAGTCAGTAACGTCAACAAAGCCCTTCGTTTATAACAAAACGAGGGGCTTTATTTTTTATAAGAGTCAGACAGTTACAGAAAAGAGAGCCTATTTCAAAAAACGATGGATTGAGCAGGCAAGCCCTCATGATATGAAGTATGTTTAGATGACGTTCGTAGAAATGAGGCAAGGGAATGGAATATCGACATCAATGTCATGTAGGCGACCATGGGGATGCACTCAAGCATCCAGTTTTAAGTGCACTGGTTAAATCATTAATGCAGCAACACTCTCGCCTCAACGTTATCGACACACACTCAGGTACTGGGTGTTATGACCTCACCACAGCACCAAGCAATCACGCGGGCGAGTTTGCGGAAGGGGTCGGATACTTGTGGCGAAATAAGGCTTATCTTCCGTCGGCATTCAGTTCTTTTATGACGGTGCTGGAATACTACAATCCGAATCAGCTTATCTCTTTGTATCCCGGTTCTGCTGCCATTACCTATCAACAAGGCCGCAGCCAAGACAGTTTCTATTTTTCAGACATTCAGCAAGATGAAGCTGATTTACTGCAAACCAATATTGAGAAGTTACAATGTAACCTAGATATTTCAAGCAAGCTTACGATTAGCGCAGGTGATGGGCTTAAAGCGTTACCTGATGACGTTGCTAAACATGACAACCACCATCTGATTGTTATCGACCCACCCTATGAAACCGATTCAGAATATCTCGCGGTGATTGATGCCTTGGTTAAGGCGTATCAGCAATCTGAGAAGGTATCTGCACTAATTTGGTACCCGCTCTACACGGATGACAAGAGCTCACTGATTTTGAACCATTGTGTGACCGCAGTGAAAGATGGTTTGCTGCCAAGTCCGATTAAGTCGGAGCTTCGCCTTCGAGATCCTAAGGGTGATGATCGCCTGATCGGTAGTGGTTTACTGTTGTTCAATCCTCCCCAAGGCATTGCGGGAACGGTCGCGGATACGCTTGATTATTTACACAGCCAACTCGCGACTAATGGTGAAGGGTATTGGCAAATGAGAAGTCTATAAATATGATTTCTATGGATTTTATGATGATTTTCTAGACGTCGTTCACTAAATCACTGTTATTTATGTGGTTTAAATTGACCAAACGCTAACTTTTATCGATTGATTAATTGCAGTGAATCATTTAAAAATAGAATATCAATGCGCACAAGTGCATAATGGCTCATAAGTTAAATAATTAATCTTAAGATTAAACTAGATTGTGGTTTACCCCCTAAACTGCATAAGGCTCGCACTAGTCATGCGAGCCTTTCTTTTGCCTGAAGGAAATGTTTCTAGTGGTTAGAAACCATCACCTCCTCCAAATTCACTACAACGCTGGATAATCGATGTAGCCTTTTTCGTTGCCGCCGAACAGAGTGGCGCCATCGAGATCGGATAGTTCGCTGCCGTTTTGTAGGCGTGAAACTAGATCTGGGTTAGCAACGAATGGGCGACCGAATGCGACAAGGTCGGCGTAGCCTTTGCTTAACACTTCTTCGGCGCGTTCTGGTGTGTAGCTGCCAGCAACGATGATGGTGTTAGAGAACAACTCTCTTAGTTCGACACGGAAGCTTTCAGGTATCACAGGCGCGTCATCCCAATCGGCTTCTGATAGGTGTAGATAAGCGATATTACGAGCCTGCAGTTCCTTTGACGCTTCTAAAATCGTTGGCACGATGTCTGGGCAGTTCATGTCTTTGAAGGTGATGAATGGGGCTAAACGTACGCCCACTTTGTCAGCACCAATCGCTTCAATTACCGCATCCACGACTTCAATTAGAAAGCGAAGTCGGTTCTCACGACTGCCACCATAGTTGTCGGTGCGCTTATTTGAATTGGTTCTTAGGAATTGATCGATGAGGTAGCCATTACCACCGTGGATTTCCACTCCGTTGAACCCTGCCTCGACAGCTTTTTTCGCTGAGTTAGCAAAATCTTGAACAACACGATCGATGTCTGCTTGGGTCATCTCTCTTGGTTGGATGCAATCCACCATGTTGCCGTTACCATTTTCATCAGAGATCCAAACCTGCGTTTCTATGGGTGCCAGTGCAGAAGGTGCAATCGGCAACTCGCCTTTTTGAAAGGTAGGGTGTGATACTCGGCCTACGTGCCATAGTTGGCAGAATATCGCGGCACCTTGCTCTTTTGCTGCTGTTGTTACTGATTTCCAACCTTCGATTTGCGCATCGGTATAGACGCCGGGTGTGAATGAGTAACCTTGGGAATCATCTGAAATTTGTGTGGCTTCAGTGATGATAAGCCCTGCACTTGCTCGTTGTTGGTAATAAGTCGCCATTATGTCGTTTGGCACGTTTCCAGGTTGGCTAGTGCGAGCGCGTGTCATGGGTGCCATAACCACGCGGTTTTGTAGTGCTAGGCCTTTCAGTTCTGATGCTTCGAATAATTTGTTCATGGTTTCTACCTTGTTTTAATGCTGTGATCTTTCGTTTTTTATTGGGGCGATAAGTCGCGTTATTTGCTTTCTGCTGGGCTGAAAATAGAGTTGCTCTGTGGCTTTTCAGATCGGTTGGCTTTTGCAATAAGCAACAAACCAATCACTGGGACAACAACGGCTGCGAATGGAATCATGCCTGCGCCTAGTTGGCTGTCGAGTACCATGCCGCCAAGGAATCCACCAAAGGCATTGGCTAAGTTAAACGCTGAGATATTCGCAGTTGCTGCTAGCTCTTGCCCTTCGCCACCGTGGTTCATTACTCGAAGTTGCATGGCAGGGACGTTCGCAAATGATGCAATACCAAAGATAAATGCAGCTGCAACGAATAGGATTTTGTTGTCTACCACAAGGCCAACCACCACCAATGACACGATCATTGCGACAGCCCAAAACATTGAAGCTTTGCCTAGGTTTTTATCTGAAGAGCGTCCGCCCAAGGTGTTACCGATGATTAAGCCAACACCTACAATCACTAAGATCCAAGTCACTGATTCTTGACTGTAACCCGTGATGTGCATGGCGATTGGCGCAAGGTAGCCGTAAAGCGTCATGAAGCCAGACCAAGCAAAAGCAGTGATTGCCAAGCTGATCAGCAGCATTGGGTTTTTGAACGCTAACAGCTGAGTTTTGATGTCTTTTGCTTCACTGTGACCAGTCGATTTAATCGAAGTCAGAATGGCAAGCATCGCGATAGTGCCAAGTGCTGCCACGGTAAAGAAAGTAGTGTGCCAGCCGAATTGCAAGCTGACCCATGTACCCGCTGGAACGCCAAGAACGTTAGCGAGTGTTAAGCCTGCGAACATTTGGCCAACGGCACGACCTGCCATTTTTTCAGACACTAAGTTGGTTGCAACAACCGCACCGATACCATAAAAAGGGCCTTGCACTAAGCCTGCGATAACACGGCTGGCAAGTAGAAGTGGGTAGCTAGGAGCAAGGGCTGATAAGACATTACCGATGATGAACAGTGCCATTAAGCCAATCAGCACCATCTTCTTGTTAAAGCGAGCAAGGTAGATGGTTAAGATCGGGCCGCCGATAACGATAGCCAACGCGTAAGCACTGATAAGGTAGCCAGCTTGGCCTTCTGTGATTGAAAGTGATGTGGCGATCTGTGGAAGAATGCCTGCGATAACAAACTCAGCCGTGCCGATTGCAAATGCAGCGAGTGTCAGTATCCAAACTTGGAATGGAATCTTTTCTTTATGGGTAGTTTCTTTATGGATAGTTTCTTGGTTGACGGTTTCTTGTTTCATGATGATCTACCTATGTAAATTCTTGTTTGTTAGGACGTGAGATACACGCCCTAACGATTGTTCTTTATGTCTTTGCTTCTTTGCGGAGTGTTAGCCGAGTAGAGCGCCGCCATCGATATCGATGATTGACCCAGTGACGTATGGGTTATTAATTGCGAACAGGTAACCCATGGCTATCTCTGAAGGCTCGCCAACCTTACCTGCGGGTAGGTTGTTTTTGGCGTTGTCGTACATGTTTGCACGAGCGGAATCGTCCATGTTTTTGTAGGCTTCCGTCATGGTTAAACCCGGGCTAACGGCATTGACTCGAATGGGTGATAGCTCTTTCGCCAGTATTTTGGTTACGCTTTCTAGTGCGGCGTTGATGGCGGTTTTTACGTAAGTACCAGCAACAACTTTGCGTGACAACATACCAGTTGTGAAGGTGATAGAGCCGTTTGGCGTCATGTAGCGTGCGGCATGTTTGGCTACGTTTAAGCTGCCCCAAAACTTAGTGTCAAAAGCTGTCTTAGCGTTTGCGGTTGCTACGTCTGTTACTTTTCCTGCGGGAGCGGATGAGCCAGCCGTTACGATTAAGTGGTCAAACACGCCAATCGATTCGAAGTATTCACAAATCGACTTTTCATCGGTGATATCAACGCCTGTGTGTCGGCTGGCAATATGTACCGTGTTGTTCTCGTTTCTTAGTTGCATCGCTAGTGCTTTGCCGATACCTGATGTGCCACCAATGATGACGAAAGTGCGTTGCTCTTGTTTAGTCGATTCGTTAGTCATTCTCTGAATTCCTGCGTTGTTCTGTTGATGTTTGCCATTATATTTATTCGACTAAATTTGATAATTGGTTAAAATATAAATTCATTATTCGGTTAAGCTGAATAGTGTGACTGAGTATTCAAATCGAGCATTAAGATCGAGAAGTAAGACGAAGAGGTGGAAGCGAGAATCGTATGGATAAGTTTTCAGATATGGCGATGTTCGTCAGTATTGTTAAGCATCACGGGTTAGCGGCGGCGGGGCGCGAACTGGGTTTATCGCCTGCGACCATGACAGCAAGGCTGCAGGCGCTTGAAGAACGATATGGTGTGAAGTTGTTGAATCGAAGTACGCGTCATGTGTCTTTGACCGACTCTGGAGATCTGTATCACAAGGCATGTTTGGAGATTTTAGACAACGTCAGTGAGGCCGAAAACCTGATTCAAAATGGCGTAAAAGAAGTCAAAGGCTCGCTAAAAATCGCCGCGCCAAAAGACATCGGAAAGCAGTACATTCTTCCTATTTTGTCGGAGTTTTGCCAGCAGTATCCGGACGTTATTCCTTACCTGTATTTGAACGATAACCTCTCGAACATTGCTGAATCTGGCATGGATATCGTGGTCCGTTATGGTGAACTGGTCGACAGCAGTTTGATATCCAGACGCTTATCGCCAAGCCGACGTGTGTTGTGCGCTTCTCCTGAATACCTCGCTAAACACGGGACGCCGTTGACGCCGCAAGACTTGGTTGAACACGACTGTTTGGCGATGCTGCGGAGTAATGAAGAGCTCAAGACATGGCACTTCCAAGATCATGATATGAAGAAGGCTGTGACGGTTGTGCCGAAGCGATTTTCAGATGATGGTGAAGTGATTCGGTACTGGGCATTAAAAGGTGAGGGCATTGCGCTTAAATCGGTGCTGGATGTGCAAGACGACATCAATAACCAACGCCTTGTGACTCTGCTTAATGGCTACATGAAAAACTTCAATACCGCGATGTCGGTGTCGAGCGCCGATTTGAATGTGGTGTACATCAGCAAGAAATATCAGCCCAAGCGTATCCGGTTGTTTCTTGATTTCTTGTTTGAGCGATTTGGTTGAAAAGTCTAGTTAGATTAGCCGAGAAGCAGCGCATGACAGATCTCTCGAACTCAACACCCGGGTACGGACAGAGAACATTGAACTGGTTATGATACGACCAACATAAGGATGTGATTGGAGAGAAAAATGAAAGTCGTCGGAGATACGGTTATCCAACCTTTTCACAAGGCAACCTGCCATTGCGGTGCGGTTGAACTAGAGTTCAGCTTACCTAACGGGATAGAAAAACCACGTCGCTGCGATTGCTCTATCTGTCGTCGAAAAGGCGCGATTGTTGGTTCTGTTGCGTTGGATGGTATCAAGATCCTCAAAGGTGCGGAGCATCTCAAGCTTTATCAATTCAATACCAACACCGCAAAGCATTATTTCTGCTCAAACTGCGGCATCTATACCCATCATCAACGCCGTTCTAGCCCAAATGAATACGGTTTTAACATCGGCTGTTTGGAAGGGGTAAATCCTTTTGATATTGGTGATGTGGTGACCAACGATGGTGTCAATCATCCAGCTGATCGTTAATTTATTGAGCATAAAAAAGGAAGGAATTATGTCTGAATACGGAGCGATCATTCGCTGGAAAAAAGCAGAAGATGAAGTCTTTAGCGACAATCAATACAGTCGAGGTCATACGTGGGAGTTCGATGGTGGTGTCACTGTGCCTGCTTCGTCCTCTCCACATGTTGTGCCACTGCCGTTTTCGGTGGAAGCGAATGTTGATCCAGAAGAAGCGTTTATCGCGGCACTTTCTAGCTGCCATATGCTGACGTTTTTGGGCATTGCCGCAAAGCAGAAGTACGTGATCGACTCCTATGTCGATGATGCGATTGGTGTGCTGGAAGAAGATGAATCTGGCCGCTCATCGGTCACTAAGGTGACTCTGCGCCCTAAAATTGTGTTTTTAGGTACCAAAAAGCCCACCGCCAAGCAGCTCGACAAACTGCACCACTTGGCGCACAAAAACTGCTTTATCGCGAACTCGGTAAAAACGGACATTGTGGTAGAAACTAAAGCGTAAACCACACACGTTAACATCCAAAAACCGCGAGGTTGCTTAGTGCATCACTGGCGGTTTTTTTGTGTCTGTGTAATCCTACGTACGGTTTTAATTGAGTGACAGTTAGAAAGTTTTGAGAGATAGGTAGAGAGCTCTTGAATGGTAGGAATAGATTGATTAGCAGAGAGTTATGTTTAGCGTCCCATTGAATAGTTTTGTACATCGTGTGAGTGATAAAAGCCAAGTGATGGTGAATGCTGCGGAATGTGGATGTCAGTTGAAACGAGTTCGTCGTTCGCGTAATTGGCTGTTGGTCGCTCAAGAGTATCAACTCGTTGAATTTAAAACGATGTTAACCCATGAAAAAGACGGTTGGATAGCAATTGCAATCGACAAAGTGCTGCCTAAACCCGTGGTGTGTTTGGCATCTCTGTTGGCCGCTACACCTTCAATGACTGTGGCTCAGCTGGTGATGGAATCTGGATGTTCAATGGCCGAAGCAAGACGTGCTATTGATGAACATGAAGGTCTGTAGGCGTATTCAAATCGTGTGAAAAGAGAATTGCGAGCAGCAAAAAGCCCGTAACGATATTGCGCTGGAAAACGTCATATCGTTACGGGCTTTATCATCTGTGCTGCTGTTAAGCTAAGCCATGCGGCTTATGAAGCATTGAATCGATTAAGAGTTCGCTACTTTTACACGAATCGTGTTTTTGCCAAGCTTTGACAAGTTCAGCTTGTTTAGTGCCGCTTTAGCTTCTTCTTGCTCTGGCATTTCAACAAAAGCGAAGCCTTTTGAGTCGCCAGTTTCTTGGTCTAAAACTAGGCTGCACTCTTTTACTGAGCCAAACTCAGAAAATAGCACACGGATGTCTTGCTCAGAGGTAGAGCGCGATAGGTTACGAACTAGAAGTTTCATAATAAACCTTGAATATGAATTTACGCCGAGCATTGTCGCACACTTTCATGCTCACCCTCACAAATAATTGTCTCGCGGCTCTATTTCCTTGTAGCTCTATCTAAGCACTAGCCGCGGTTTATCGTGATGTCTGATACGAAGCCATGCTCTGTGCTGGTCAACGCCTGTTGTAGCATCTGAGCGGCTTCTTGCGCGGTCATAAAGCTCGAGGTATCCATGTCTTTACCGCTTGTATTCCAAAACTCGGTCGCCATTCCTCCAGGGTAAACCGCCACGATTTTCATCGGGTGACCTTTTAGTTCCAACCTCACCGATTCGATAAAGCCTTTCACGGCCCATTTTGCCGCGCAGTAGGTGGACTCTTCCGCTTTAGCACCTTGGGCCGCCGTCGACATCACCACAGCGATGGTGACCGATTGATCTTTGTAGCGCTGTACAAGCTCGCGAATCAAAAAGATCGAAGACTCAATATTGTTCTTCAGCATGTCGCTGATGATGGTTGGATCTTGCTGTTCTATTTTACCGAAGTAGCCACTGCCAGCACTGTGGATCACCAGTTTAGGCATTTCAGGTAACGCATCCAATAACTCACTCACTGAGTGCGGGTCACAGAGATCACACGCTTGGCTAATGGTATTCGCAGGTAGGCCCTGCGCTACTTCTGCTAAACGTTGTGCGTTGCGACCTGTAATGGCTACACGCTGAGCGTCTGTTGCAGTGTTAGCGTATTGTATCGCGAGCGCTGCGCCTAAACCGCTGCTTGATCCGGTAATTAAAATCATACTGTCTTAAGTTTGTAGAGTTGATTCGAGATAGTAAGGGGCTAGGCTAAGATTTTCTGAGATCTATGGCTAAAGTTGATCGATAGCCTGGTTGATAGGTTGATAGGTTGATAGGTTAATAGCTTGGGTGATCGGTCGAGCGGTAAGGCTGAGCTAAGAAAGTGGGGGAAAGCCGTTAAGAATCGACGGGTTTAGCAAGAAATAACAGCGTTAAAAAACAACGAACTAACAAGTAAAAGCGCCGGCATAGAGCCAGCGCTTTTGAGTAATCATAAGTGATTATTCGTCGTCGAACTGTTTGATCGTGAACGCGTCTTCGATTCGGTTAAGCTCTTCTTGTTCTTTCACTCGCTTCTCTTCTTGCAGAGTCGCTCTCGTTTCGTTGAAACGTTTTTTCTCTGACTTAGTCAGGAATTTTACAGCTTTTTTGTTGGTCAGTGCGTAAGCAACTACGTCTTCACCTTTTTCTCTGCGGTCGTTTACGCGTTGTGAGAAACGTTCATTGTCGCGAGCTTTACGCTCCGCTGAGGTCAACTTGCTCATGCTTTAAAGCCTTTTCAATTATTCATGGTAGGGAATCTACGCTTAGCGAAACAAATGGGGACTGCTTAGTGTCAGTCTAGTCCATTTGTATGCTGGTGGCGCATCTTAGCACAATGGCTTGAGCATGCATGTATGCTATTCGAGGGATCAAACAAAACAGCCCACAATTTTCGTTGTGGGCTGTTTTGTTACGTACTGTAGATGTAGTCATCGTTTTAAAACTAAGAATCAGAAACGGCAGTTACATCAAATCTTCTCGATGTATAAGATGACCTCTCCGACTTTAAAGCCAAACTTAGACATCTCAGTCTTGTTGAACAAGCGTTTATCGTCCATTAAGAACATCCAATCATCGAGCACCACTTCATAGGTGCTGCCGTCTACTTCAATCTCTAAGTCATATTTCCAATACAGCGCAGAACCTTGGGTTTCACCATAAGCGGTTCCAACGACATCGTTGGCAGTCCCAGAATAGGTGTTTTCGCCCGTTTTGATCAGATTCCAAACGCGAGTTGAGCGCTCGCCATCAGCAAAAGAGAACCACTCTTTTATTTCTCCGTTGTCACCGTCCCAAGTCGCGATCAGTTTGGCATCAAAGCGGCGCAGTAAGTTACCAGAGCGGTCTAGCACCATGCCGTAGGCCATTAGCTCGCCATTAAAAAAGGTTTCAAGCTTGAGCTCTGGCGTTGTGTCGACATGGTCTTCTAAACTTGCAGAGCCACAGCCCACTAGCCAAGTGAGTGAAAAAAATGCCAGAGCAAATTTTATTATTGTTGTTTTTGGATTCATTTGTTCAAACCTAAAAGTTGTTTACGAAGACCGGGTTCAGAGGTGTTTTCAGACAACCAAATCGCTAGAAAGGCTTCACCAAATTGCTTGTCTTGGATGGTGCCGATCGGTTGTTCATCGAAATAAAAACGACTTACGTTATCTTCAGCGACACGAATCGTGAGTGTGCTTCCTTCTTCCACGTTCGGCCACATCGCGTACAAGGGTTTCAACCAACGTTGAATGTTGCTGTCAGAGTAGCCAAGCTTGTTCCACTGATCTTCGGTAGCGTCTACGAGGTCTTTGCTATCGATAGAGCGGTAATACTCAAGCTTCAAAGCTCGTTCGGAGTTGGTTGGAGTCGCGTAGAATTCTGCCGAGTAGAGAGTCCAAAACAGGTAACTCATTTCACCCTCACCACGTTTGTTCAGATCATCGACAGCAGAGGCTCTAGCGTGTCCGGCAAATAACAGCGCAGCAAAGATTAACGGGAGAGTAATAAAGCTTAGAAGTGTGTTTTTTGCTTGCTGATGAGCGCGAACAATACCTCGCTCAGGTTTGAACGTTTGTGTCGGGTTGCGTGGATAAGCCATAAGTCACCTCGTTATTGCCATTTTAGGTTGTATTAAGTTGGAGTAGGCGGCCACCAGTAAGGGCAACAAAATCCCCCAACTTATTGCAAGGGCAGCAACTACCGATGCATCTGGCCAAGTAGTAAGAAGAGCACCTGCTTTGATGCCTCCCCAATAACTACTAGTACCTGCTACGAACCCTATGACAAACAAGATCACTTTCGAGCATTTTAAAAGCCAATTTAGGCTGTGGTTAAAACTGATTAAGAACATGATCCACAGGCAGACAAGCCACACCGGGAACCACGATTGATTCGCAATTTCAGAGTCGACGGCAAACACGCCGAAGTGGAGTAAGAGGCTATCAAGCAATAGCCCCAATGGTAATAAAATGAGTATCTTCAAATCGCTACTGCGAGTCGGTGATAGAAGGAAGTGAACCACTACAATCAGTGGTGTGACGAACGGGGCTTGCGCGGTAAAGAAAGCACTGCAAACCCAGGTCGCTTGAAACAGTACGAGATTAATAATCCAAAACCGCTTCATCTTTTGCTCCAAAGTAACGAGGTTTTCTTGCGACTACATGGTGAGTGCTGATCACGCGCTCTTTGAATGCGCCTTCACAGTAGCAGAAGTAGAAGGTCCATAAGCGTTTAAACTCTTCTGAATAGCCGAGAGACTCTAGCTCTTCCCAACTATTTTCAAAGGCGATGTTCCAATCATTCAGCGTTCGAGCGTAGTGCAGGCCAATGTCATCAATTTCTTGAACCACAAGGTCGGTGCTGGTCGCAAGGTGTTGGGTCATCACTGAAACAGAAGGTAGGCAACCGCCGGGGAAGATGTACTTCTGAATAAAGTCGACACCTTTGCGGTATTTGTCGTAACGGCTGTCAGCAATAGTAATTGCTTGAATCAGCATCTTGCCTGAGGGCTTAAGTAGCGAGGAACATTTTTCAAAGAAGGTTTGTAGATACTCATGTCCGACCGCCTCTATCATCTCGATCGAAACCAACTTGTCATACTCACCAGTGAGATTGCGATAATCCTCTTTGAGCAGGGTGATTTTGTCGGTTAAACCAAGCGCTTTTACTCTCTGTTCAGCAAGTGCATGTTGGGCATCTGAGATCGTGGTAGTGGTGACGTGGCAACCGTAGTGTTGCGCCATGAAGATGGCTAAGCCGCCCCACCCTGTGCCTATCTCGACCACGCTATCTTTCTCAGACAGTTCTAGTCGCTCACAGATGGTTTTCATTTTGTTTTGTTGAGCCTTCGACAAGGTTTCTGCGTCTTCGCTGTAGATTGCGGAAGAGTACTGCATCGAGCTATCTAAGAAGCGCTCATACAGCTCGTTGCCAATATCGTAGTGGGCGAGAATATTTCGCTTAGAGCCTTGCTCGGTGTTGGCATTCTTACGACGCAGCAATAGGTTTTTGATGCGAGAAATCCATTGTGTCTTGTCATCAAGCTCATCCAATTGGGCTTGGTTACGAGCCATGATTTGAATCACATGCGTTAGATTTGGGCTGGTCCATTTACCATCGATATAGGCTTCAGATGCCCCAATGCTGCCATTGATGACCACATCTCTAAAAAAGGTCGCATCATGAATCACGATTCGACCTTTCAATTCAGCTTCTCGATCACCAAATACTGAATGCTGGTCGCGCTCAATGATTTCAAGCGTTGCGAATTGCAGGCTTTCTAACACCTTGAAGATTAAAGCTCGATATTTACAGTTGCTTGAAACAGCAACGGCTTTAGCTTGTTGTTCAATATTGTTGTTTTGTTTGGCAAGCTGTTCCATGTAAACCTCGCTGATAACTCATTCTAATATTTTGTGCCAACTAAGCTGAGTTCAGCTCCTTGATTGGAGCGAACCCAAGCTAGAAATGATTTCTGTTTTAAGCGCTTAAGATGTTGAGTCTGGATGCGCCACAAACGGTACTTTTTTCAGGAATAATTTGAGAGCCTGATAATAAATTCCCATCACGACTTTTATCGTCATCGCCGGAATCTTGAATACCGTTCGTCTAATGTTTGTCTTGGTTACTGACTGCTTCGTCAGGGCTAGTGTCGCATCGAAAAGCTTGTCGTCTCGGCGGCTTTCGATGTGAACTAACGTGCGTTTCGCTGGTGGCTTAATCTTCCAAAAATAAGTCATGTTCAAATCCATGAACGGCGAAACGTGAAACTCTTTTTTTACCTTCAATTCTTGGTGCATGTCGATGAGATAGTAGTGTCTTTCTCGCCAAGGCGTGTTACTCACCTCAGCCAACATGTACTTACAATCTCCAGTCTCGTCATAACAGAAGAAACAGTTGATTGGGCTGAAGTAGATGCCTAAACAGCGGCACTGAGCCAGCATCGTCACACGGTTTGAATCAGACCAAACCCCACCAAGTTGTTGCACTTTGGAAGCTATACGTTGCTTAAGTGATTTTGGTTCATCCGTGGTGACATTTTCTTTTTTTTCAGCGAGATAATCCGATTCGACAAAGCGAATCGGGTTGTACCAACGAGTTCCGAACAGCGCACTGCGCGCTGTGGTTTGGGGCAGCTCATCAAGATCTAACCCCATCATATACAGCTGATAGCTGAACTCATGAGTGATGTCGCCAAAGCGGCGATGTCTGACGTTACCCCAATAGATACCGCTGAGCTCTTCACTCTTTTCGGATGCGATCCCCATCTCGGGTGTCAGGGTTTGACTGTTCATAGCGCGGAACTCGTACTCAAATCTAAACCGAAGCGTTTGGTCACATCGAGTGCACTGTGGACACCGTCTTCATGGAAGCCGTTATACCAATAAGCGCCAGCAAAGTGCGTCTGGTTTTTGCCACAGATTTGCTCACGCTTGTGCTGAGCTTCGACCGTGTTCGAATTAAGTACCGGGTGATGATAAACAAAGCTGCGAATAATTTTTTCTGGGTCGATGGCTTCGCTTTGATTCAAGGTGACACAGAAGGTGTCTTGGCTTTCGATGCCTTGCAGAATGTTCATGTTGTACGTGACACAGGCAGGTCGTTTACTGTCGCCATCCAACATGTAGTTCCAGCTTGCCCAAGCCAGTTTTCTGTCTGGTAACAAGCGAGTATCGGTGTGCAGAACCACTTCATTGCGGCTGTATGGGATCTCGCCCAATACCTGTTGCTCTTGTTCTGTTGCATCACCAAGCAAGCGTAAGGCTTGGTCTGAGTGGCAAGCAAAGATTACTTCGTCGAAACCTTGTGCGCTGCCATCTTCAAATTCAATCGTGACGCCTGTTTCTTGGCGAGTCACTTGTTTAATCGATGTATTCAGTGCAACAGTCTTACTTAGGCGTGAAAGGATGATTTCAACATAAGAACGCGATCCCTTTGGTATCACATACCACTGAGGACGGTTCGCGATATCGAGCAATCCATGGTTGTAGAAAAACTGAATGAAGAACTTGAGCTCAAACTCTTCCATTTCTTCCAAGCTTGTCGACCAAATCGCCGCGCCCATCGGTAAGATGTAGTGCTGGCTGAAAAAGTCGGAAAATTGATTATCTCGTAGGAAACTGCCAAGGGTAACGTCTGGTGTGAATTCATTGCTTTCAAACTGAGCCTTACACAGCTTGTTGAACTTGAGAATGTCAGACACTAAAGACCAGAACTGAGGTTTGAAGATGTTGCTCCTCTGCGCGAATAACGAATTAATGCTGTGGCCGTTGTATTCAAACTTGGTCGTCGTGTTGTGGACGCTGAAGCTCATCTCAGTCGGTTGCCTTTCGACATCGAGTTGTTCTAGAAGCTGATTGAAATTCGGGTAGGTTCGATCGTTGAATACGATAAAACCTGTATCTATCGAAAACGCCGAGCCTTGATGTTCAATATCAACGGTCGCGGTGTGCCCCCCAACGTAATCATTCTTTTCGAATACTGTTACGTCGTGGTGCTTATCTAATATATGCGCGCAAGTGAGTCCAGAGATACCTGAACCAATAATGGCGATTTTCTTCATTGTTATACCATCCTTGAAGCGAGTTTTTGCCAAACTGGAGTTGGGAGCATTCTTAGTAGCTTCATCAACATGATGAATCGTCTTGGGAAATCGATTTCACTCTTTCCTTGAGCGATACCATTTACGATTCGCTGAGTTGCGGCCTCACTACTAATAATCATAGGCATAGAGAACGTATTTCGCTCGGTTAATGGCGTTTCAACAAAGCCAGGGTGCACAATTGAGACATGAATGTTGTGCGTTGCCAGATCAACCGAAAGTGTTCTGCCTAAGTAGGTGAGGGCTGCCTTTGAAGCGCCATAAGCCTCGGCTCTTGGCAAAGGTAAAAAGCTGGCGCTGGAGCTGACTAAAACCAAACGGCCGCCGGGCTTGATGTTTTTTAACCAAGCTTTAAGGGCGTAGCCAATTGAAATTAGGTTTATGTTGATGACGCGCTCAAAAAGCTCGGCATCAAAATTCACTGGGTCGTCGATGTACTCACAATCACCCGCATTTAAAATCAGCAGATCGAGCGGCTTGTCTTGGTCGAGTTCTGGGAAGTTGTGGTAATCAGTCAAGTCGAAACAGAGCGGTGAAATTGATGAATGCGCGACGTCTGTCTCGTGCGAGTCAACTAAGGCTTGCAGCTTGTCTGAGTTGCGGCCACAAGCAATCACCTGATGCCCTTGCTGAGCGTAATCTTTAGCTAGGGATTGGCCGATACCTGAGGTCGCGCCTGTAATCATAATACGCATTATCGGCTCGCCCTCTTTTTGATGGATTTGATCGCGCAGCCCAGTACTGGAATGTGTTCGTACAACATAGAGCCGACGTCGAGGTAGTCTCTGTGGTAGACCACTTGACCGTCGAGCATCTTAAGGTGGCTGTGCCCTTGTACTTCGATTGGCTTTTGCCCATTTAATTGCTTGTGAGCAAACTGCATCGTCCAGTAAACGGAAGCTTCGTCGTTCGCTTCGAAAGTGTGTTCGATATGAAAGTAACAGCTGGTTACTTGGGTGTAGAGGTTCTCGAAGTAGTGCGTAAGCGCCGAAATACCGCTGACATGATGCAGCGGATCTTGGAATTCAATATCAGGGTGATAAACCGTCTTAAGCACGTCGAAATTGTCGGTTCCGAGTTCTCGATACATGTTGAGAAAGTTATCAAGCCATAGAGAGTTATCCATAATATTCACTCTAATTATTTGAAGAAGGCTAAGGCTCTCAATCGTGCTTCTTTATGCTCAACGATGGGTTGCCAGTATTCGCTGTCTATTCCGTTTTTAGCGATAAAGTCATGTGGGAAATGTACATGCTTATCTGGGATATTTTGCAGCTCTGGTATGTACTTACGAATAAAAATTCCTTTTGGATCAAACTTTTCACTCTGAGTGATTGGATTGAAAATTCGGAAGTAAGGTTGAGCATCACAGCCAGTACTTGAAGCCCACTGCCAGCCACCATTGTTGGCACTAAAGTCTCCGTCGATAAGGTGCGACATAAAGAAACGCTCGCCCCAACGCCAGTCAATAAGCAGGTGCTTGGTTAGGAAGCTTGCCACCACCATTCTTAGTCTGTTGTGCATCCAGCCCGTTTCAACCAGTTGACGCATTGCGGCATCAACCAATGGATATCCTGTTTTTCCTTCGCACCAAGCTTTGAAGCTAGGATGATCGTGATACCAATCTAAACCATTGTATTTTTGCTGAAAGTTAGCACCTTTGACCAGTTTAGGGTGGTGGAACATCAAATGCTTATAAAAATCTCGCCAAATCAATTCATTGAGCCAACAAAAGGCCGGTAATTGCGTATCAAATAACAGATCGGGTTGCTGCTGAATCAATTGAATCGCTAACCAACGTGGGCTCACGGCGCCAATCGCTAAATAAGGTGATAGCCCCGATGTTCCTTTAACTGAGGGAATATCTCTCAGACGTGCGTAGTCGTTGACTTTATTGCCTAAGAAATTGGGGATCACATTGCCCAATACATCTTGGCTTAATGGCCAGCGACTCGAATCAACACGCGGAAAATCGAAATCATAGTCAGCAGAGATGGTTAAGGCTTGTAAGTCGTCAGGAAGCTGTGTTTGTGAACGTTCAGCTGACTCGACAGGAGCTGGACTGCAGATGATGCCTTTCACCTGAACTTCTTTTAACCAAGCGTTCTTAAAGGGCGTAAAGACTTTGAACATCTCGCCTTGTTTGTTGAGAACGCTACCGAGTGGCAGCATAACGTCACAATCGCTGATCTTCAGGTTTAGGCCGCTTGAAATCAGCTTTTTATCGCGAGCTTGTTCATCGACCTCTGGTTCAGAGTTAGCGTAGACGCACTTGGCATCAAGCTGCTGGCACAAATCGATGAGCTGTTTGGATTGGTCGTCAAAGTCGCTAGCTTTCAGGTGAAGCAACGTTATCCCGAATTCAGCGAGCTGGGAATCGAGTTGTTTTAGATGACGATAGATGAAATCAGCTTTGATCGGCGCAAGGTGGTGTTGCCGCCACGTTTGAGGCGTTGAAATGAAAACGGCGGTCGTTACGCCGTTTTCAACTGCCGCGACGAGCGCTGGGTTATCGTGAATCCGCAGGTCTCGTCGTATCCATAGTATGTCGCTCAATATCCGTATCTCAGTTTAAGTTCTTGAGGGTGCGGGTTTAGGTAAACCTGTGATTCTAGGTATTCGTTCGGGTATTCCATCAGGTAGTGATTGATCAGTGTCAGTGGCACTAGCAGTGGAACAACGCCCTCTCTGAATGATGCGATCTGGTTGGTCAGCTCTTGCTTGTGAGCGCTACTCAGTTGTTTTTTAAAGTAACCCTGCAAATGATGCAGCGTATTGGCGTGACTGCCTCGATTCGCGTGATGAGACAACGCCGTCATCAAGCCTTCGATGTATTGAGCCGCTAGTTCGTCGATATCTAAATCATTACCCGCTAGCAGTTTGCCTAAGCTTTTGTAACCCTCAACGTGGTGACACATGACTAGATATTTGTGGGCGCTGTGGAACTGAATCAGTTTGTGCTTGGTCACACCTTCATCCACAAGATCGAGCCATTTTTGGTAAGTGAACACTCGAGTCATGAAGTTTTCACGCAAAATGGGATCGTTAAGGCGGCCGTTTTCTTCAACGGGAAGTAACGGGTTGCCGTCCATAATTTGTTGGGTGAACATGCCTATGCCTGTCGATTCAGAGCCGCGACCATGGTGGTGGTACACCTTCACGCGCTCCATGCCGCAGGTTGGGCTTTTTTGACACACAATAAAGCCAGCAATGTGTTGGTTTTTCTTTGAGTAGTTTTGACCGAACTCGATCAGTTCGTTGGTCACATCACCTGAGCCATCAGGGCGAGAAACATGGATGATGTCATCTAGCATTCTTGTTTGACGAATGGTTGGACGAGGGGTTGGAAGACCAACAGCCATCTCTGGGCAAACAGGTTCCAATTCCACGTAGTCTGCTAGGTCGTCTGTACAAAAACGAGAGCGTTTATGACCTGTGTCGAAACGTACTTTATGTCCAGCAACACATGCACTGATACCGATTTTGATTTTCTTTTCCATTGGCCAACTCCTTTGCTCTTGCTCTGAGCTTTTTCTTATAGTTCAACATTGCTAATCGTATTTACAGAGCTGGGTGTGTTTTTACTTTGACACCGTAGTTGTTTTTATTCAGATGTATTGACGATATACAGGATAGCTTTATGCCATCCTGTATATTTATAGCCTGCAACTGGGTTAATAGATATATTTTCCAAGTGGATTGAATAGTTGGCTCACACCTTTTGTGAAGTAAAGCGCATCACTTGAAACGGTTAAACAGACACAACCTTCTTTTGTTGCCGGTTGATGAGTGTGATTGCCATCCAACCAGATGAAGTCACCTTTGTTGTAAACGCCCATTTCGTCTTCGAAACTGCCCTCTAGAAGAAGCGTGATCTCGAAGCCTTTGTGGGTGTGGCAAGGCACTTGTCCATCTTTGTCGATGTGCAACAAGCTGGTGTGGTGTGCTTCGTCAGCAAAATCGAGTCTTGCTCGTGAAATTTTGCCTAGGTTCATCCAGTCCTTTCTCGCTACTGAGTTTAGAGCGCGAGGGATTGTGAATGTCGTGTCAGCAACAGTTACTTTCTGAACCTCTGGAGTCACTTCAACAGACTGAGAAGTATCAGCTGTGATTTGCTCTATCGCGTCAAAATCAAAGTCCATGTCGTCCATTGAGAAGCTGTCTAGATCTTCATTTGAGAATACTGGCTCTGCGTCAAAAGCATTATTCGCTGCTACAGCTGTAAGCTGCTTGACTTGTTGTTGGCAGTGTTCACACAGCTCTACATGGCTAGAAACAATCAAAGAAACTGAATCAGCCAACGTGCCATCGACGAAGTCTTTCAAGATTGCCGCGTTTGGGTGATGTTTAATCATGGTCTTGTTCCCCCATGTGAACTTTTAATTTGGCTAAAGCGAGTCTCAGACGTGATTTCACTGTTCCAAGTGGGACGCCAAGTTGCTGAGCGAGTTGCTCTTGAGAGAGCTCTTGAAAGTAAACGCCTTTGACGATGGTTTTCTGAGCGAGAGGCAACTTTTCTATTTGAGTCATTACGTGTCGGCTCATCAAATGGTCACCGAATGGCAAATCTTCGCTTTGAGACTCGGCTACCATCGCATCGATTGGCCAGATATCGTCGGCTATCGTTTGTTCGGCTTTCGCTTTCACTTTGCGCAACATGTCGAATGCTGCATTACGCATTACCGTGTAGACCCAAGTGGTCGCAGCGCCTTTATCTACATTGTAGAGATGTGCTTTCTTCCAAACATTAGTCATCGTGTCTTGAACTAGCTCGTTTGCAGCAGCTTCGCCACCCAACTTACTGATACCAAAACGCTTGATCTTAGGAGCGAAGAACTTGAACAAACAGGTGAACGCCTGCTTGTCTCGGTCTGTACCAACCAACACCAGCCAGCTCGAGAGCTCTGTCGGTACTTTGTTGTCTGTAGGTACTTTGTTATCGGGAATAATGACATGCTCCTTGCCGTTCCCTGAACTTCTGCTTTCCACTTGCATAGTAACTAACCATCATGCGAATTTGATGGGCACTACGTGAAAGGAGAAAGTCGGGATCACTTTAATTTAAATTAATTTCTACTATACAAAATTATAGTGAAGAAAAGTGCTTATTGCCCCGTAATGATTTGATTCAAAAAAGGAACTAGAGACGGAAAACTGGCTGGCTCAGTAAATTCTGTTTTCTTTTCCAGTGGGATAGGCATCATTTCGAGCAATCGCGCACAGATCCATTGTGGGCTCTCAAAATCAGGAGTGGGATAGAGTGTTCTTATCGAATCGTGGTCGCGAAACAACTGAACCAAAAAAGCGGTAAACACGTTAGGCACTTTATATTCATCGGTAGGCCAGTGAGGCAACAAGCTGAACTTACTTTTAATCAGGTCATCATCGTCTCGAAACGACCCATGCAATTGCACCAACTTTTCGCCTTCGACATCAATTTCTAATATCTGGTCGTCCGACATATTGAAGTCGACGATGGTCACCTTTGTTCCCCAAGAGCTGAGATGATCAGAGTTAGATTTGTCTTGAGTGGCGATAATGAAACCATCGCCCTGCGCTGCGTGAGCGACCATCGCGAGATACTTTGGCTCAAAAATGCGCAGTCTTTGTCTGCCTCCCGGTAAAAGGAAGATGGGGAGGGGAAACACAGCGAGCTCCAGAGAAGACTCTACGGGTGTTTCTGGTTCGGCGTCTGTCCGCGTGGTCTTCCTAGGTGAATTCGGCACATAGTACTCCTTAGTTCAGATGTGATTCGAGAAGATATACGCGGGGAGGGTGGTGTTCGATCAATTCGCTTCGGCTTATGTTCGCAAAGGGATAGATATTTTGTTGCACCTGTTCATAAATTCATTGTTTTTACCTTTTCTCATACGCGTCATTAGGTAATATATGAACAAATAGTAAGCGAATGGGTAGTTGCCAGACGATGCTTCTATCTGACGTTCTTCTATACCTAACATCGCATCAAAGGAATGGTCATGATTGTTATTTATGGTATCAAAGAGTGCTTAAATCCAATTAAGTTGCAGCTCTCTAATGTGTTGCAGCAGTGCTTGAACAGTGAAATGGGTTTACCCGATGACAAGCGAGCACATCGGTTTGTGCCATTGGAACGAGATGACTTCTTTTACCCGGAAGGAAGAACAGAAGCCTATACCGTCATTGAGATAAATATGATGGAAGGTCGAGCGGTAAACACCAAAAAGCGTCTAATCAAGAAGATCTTTTCTGAGATTGAAAAGCAGCTCTCTATCTCTCCGATTGATATTGAAATCACCATTAAAGAGCAGCCTTCACATTGTTGGGGTTTTCGAGGGATGACCGGCGATGAAGCTCAAGATCTGAAGTACAAAGTGAACGTCTAGGGTTTAAGCTCTTAACTCTTAACTCTTAACACGTAAGACTTAAGCCAATCTATCGAGTGACGGCTTTGGAATTTGATGCCAAAGCCGTTTTCCTAGTTCTCGACACTAACCTTTAAGCATCTAAGCATCGTCACTCTTTTTTAAATACTGATGCCAATTTTCATTGATCACGTCAAAGTGCTCAACGCAGAACTCTTTTCTGTCTTTCAAATAGTCGTTTTCCACTTCATCGAGCAAGTTCTTATAGGCATCGGGATCGCTGCCATACACCAAGCATAACGTGGAGAAGTAACGCTGCAGGTCGAAACTGTGCTCGTCGATGTATTCCCCCAAGTCGTAATACTCTGGGCGGTCTTCTGACTCGAAAGCGAACATGTCTGCAGCGCTGATAGCAGCGTCGGCCCCATGCTCTACGTAGTTAAGCAGTAGCATGGTTGCTAGGTTATCAACCGCATCTTCTTCTTTACCCAATATGGCAATGTTCTGATCTTCGATATACGCATGCCCAGTCTCGTGTAGCAGGGTGTGCAGCAAGGTATCAATAGCGCCGGTTTGCGCAGATTTCCCATACTCTTTTTCGTATTGGTTCTTCTCAAAGTAATTGAGTGACTCAGCGTAAAAACTGTAAGGGATCAGTACTTGATGGGTTTGTGGATCGTAGAGTGGTCCTTCTTCCCCGCCATATTGAATGGTTAATGGCTTCTCAAACATGAAGAGTTGGTTTGATAGGTCGACCACGGTGTCATTAACGCCACTGCTTTGAATCTCTCGTTTGAGCTGCTCTTCTTCGGTATTTTGCGGTGTAGAGTACTCGACGATTAGGTTACTTTGGGTGGCTTGTTCACTAGATGCATAAGTTGTGGCAAACATTGCACTCAGGGCTAGGCTGCAGGTCAATGTTCGTTTCAATAATGTCATCGGCTATCCTTGTGATTACGTTGCGATTCAGAGTCGTGCTTGGGGTAACAACTCCAAGCTGTGTACCCTGATTTAGTTATTGCGTTAGAGTATAAGTTTAGACGGAATTTTGATGCATCGAGGACTGCAATTTTTGAAGTAGGCGCTATCCTATCAATGAATAATCCGCTTAGAGATTCGCCACAAAGAATAAGTAAGCTGAATGAGCGGTGTCGATGTGATTCGTTTCTATTGGTAATTAACAGATAAATTTCGGTTCAACACAACCCTTGTGCTATACTCCGCGCCCCAATCCGAATTGGCTTGTTTAATCTTAGGAAATTATTATGAGTGTTAAAAACGAACTTCAACAAATTAACAACCGTCTAGACAAGTGTCGCCACAAGTTAGATGCTGCTAAAACTCGTAATGATCGTCCTGTTGTTCGTCAGTTCGAGGAAGAGATTAAGAAGCTAACTAAGAAAATTGCCCAGCTTAAACACAAAGAAAGCTATGATGTGAACCAAGAGCGTAAGTCTCTGGTTGATATGCCATTTAGCCGTGAGATCACTAAGGCTGAGCAAGCGGATATGGGTAAACTTAAAAAGTCTGTTAAAGGACTCGTAATTGTTCACCCAATGACGAAGATCGGTAAAGAACTTCGCATTGAGGTTATGACTGGTTACGCACCGAAAAAATTCTAATTACCAGCGATGGTGATGAAAGAGGAGCTAGAAATAGCTCCTTTTTGCTTTTTTAGGTATTAAGAAAGCAGAGTCAGCGGCATAGATACTCACGCCGTTTTCAACTTTTAGGAGGTGATTGTTGTCACAAATCCTTTTATCTCCTATAAAAGTTAACGTGCTACTAACATGGTACTAAGCGATCGCAGTAATGTGTTCGCTTTTCGAATCCACACTTTCTCTCCAGTTTGTATAAATATAGGTAGAGCAGCACAAATAATTACAGATAAAACTAGACTCATTAGGGAAGATGAGAACGTAAAAAAATAGAGGTTATATGAATCAATTAATTTCAATTGGACCACTAGAATCCTTCCTAATCGCGATTAGTGTTTTGTTTCTAGGTCATTTCGTCAATGCAAAGCTTCCGATTCTCAAAAAGTACAACATTCCAGAGCCCATTGTCGGCGGCTTGATTGTCGCTTTTGCTATTACAGCCCTGCACTTTAACGGCCTTGATCTTGAGTTTTCCTTGCCCCTGCAGAACACGTTTATGTTGATGTTCTTTGCAACGGTCGGTCTTGCGGCGAACTACACGCAGCTGATAAAAGGTGGTGCTAAGGTATTCCTATTCTTAGGGGTAGCGTCGGTTTACATCATTATCCAAAACGGTGTAGGCGTAACCTTAGCTACGGCACTAGGCCTTGAACCCTTGATGGGTTTGATTGCTGGCTCTATCACCCTTTCGGGCGGTCACGGCACAGGCGCGGCTTGGTCTCAAACTTTTGCAGACACGTTTGGCATTGCAAATACGCTAGAAATCGCGATGGCTTCAGCGACCTTTGGTTTGATCATCGGTGGTATTATCGGTAGCCCAGTGGCGCAAAAGCTGATTGATAAAAACCAGCTTGAATCTGAGTACGGCACTGGCACGCAAACACATGAACGCTTCCCTGAACTTGTTACTTACAACGAGTATGAAGAAGACAAAGTGACGGCGAAGAAGGTGATTGAAGTGTTGTTCATCCTTCTTATCTGTATCACGGGTGCGAAGTACCTAGAGCAGTGGGTGGCGACTTTTGAAATTTCTTGGTTGATGATTCCTGACTTCGTTTACGCGTTGTTTATCGGTGTGTTCATCACTAACGTGTTTGAAGTGACTAAGCTGCATAAGACTGACAGCGAAACGGTCGATATTCTTGGTACGGTGTCATTGTCACTGTTCCTAGCAATGGCGCTAATGAGCCTTAAGCTTTGGAACATATTTGACCTTGCGATTCCGTTCTTGGTTATCCTGGCGGTTCAGGCGGTTGTGTTAGGTATCTTCTCTTACTTTGTGACGTTCAAAGTAATGGGTTCTAACTACGACGCAGCGGTTATGGCAGGTGGTCACTGTGGTTTCGGCCTAGGTGCAACACCAACAGCGGTAATGAACATGGGCTCTTTGGTGAACCGTTTTGGTCCTTCACCACAGGCGTTCATGGTGGTGCCAATTGTTGGTGCCTTCTTTATCGATATCGTTAACCTGATTATCCTTCAGGGTTACATCTCGTTTATCGGTTAATGTTCGCTTTTACTTAAACGCAATGTGCTTATCGACTAAGATGAATACAAGAAAGCCAGTCTGTTGACTGGCTTTTTTTGTTCTTGTTTATCGAGGTTTTCTTGCCTGATACCCCTGCGGTTAGGGCTCTGTCACATCAATAACTAGGGCGTGTTGATCTTTCGAGCTGATTTTTGCAGTGAGTTGCTGGGTATTTATACAAGGCAGAGGCATCGATGTGTAGCTAGCCTACATGAGAAGCCGATAACGCAGTAGAAATGACCAGCAAACGCTGCCCGAAGGGTTCGAGCTGGGCGCCCCCGCAAAAAGCGTTTTACTCTTTGTTGAGGGAGGTTTGCTTAGAATGACTAGGCTACTTCTCCCTCACCGCGATTAAAACGCTTTTGACTAGGCGTCCCCATCCGAACAAAATTTAACCACGAAAGGTCAACACGCCCTAAAGTGTTGTAACGACTTCATCAAGAGCTAGGCGCGCTTTTGGTTTGCCGTAGTTGTAGTCTTCGCCGTCTTTGTGGTAGCCGATAGCTAGCGCTACATCAACAACGTGACCTTCTAGTTCGTCAGCAAACTCTTCGCTGATCATAGCTGCATCTACACCTTCCATAGGTGTTGAAGCGATACCTAGACGAGCTAGTGTGTGCAGTGTGTTACCTAGTGCGATGTAAACTTGAGACTTAGTCCAGTTACCGTTGAAACCTGTTTCGTCTGTGTTCATTTCTGCGAATGCGTAAGCACCTAAGAATTGCTCGTACATTTCAGCTGGTAAGTGACCAGAGCTTACTTCTGTATCAGCACGCTTCGCGAATTTCTCTTTAGTGTACTTAGGATCGTGAGCAAACAGGATCGTGTGTGACGCTTCTTTCGCATGTGGTTGGTTAAACTGGAACATGTTTTCGAAAGTATTGTGGAAGCGTTGTTTTGCTGCGTCACTCTCAATGATGATGAATTTCCAAGGCTGAGAGTTGATAGAAGAAGCTGACAAGCGAAGTGCTTCTTTGATTACTTCCATGTCTTCCGCAGAGATGCGCTTTTCTGCATCGTATTTTTTAGCTGTGTAACGAGTGTTTAGATCAGTAATGATTGGATGAGTCATGTTGAATCCTAATATCTATCAATAATAAATGTTGTAGGGTTTTATGTTCAGTTACGTCAACAATAAACGGATAACCAATTTAAACGAATCTCAATAGATTGAACGTCTAAATAGTTATCGAACATGCCCCAATAAATCGAGTATCTGCGGAAGCTCAAGTCGATGGGTGTAAGATAATAGAAGAATGACTCGGGAAAAATAGCGAACATATCAAATCACTATGGTTAATAATGTCCATAATGATTCAATAAGTGTGATCTTAATGGAGGTGGAATCTCTAGATTCAGTAGCTTAGTACGCTTTGATACCATATTGGCGCAATAATGGCGGAAGTACGCTGTCTAGGTTGGGGATATCTTCTGGCGTGATTTCGATTAAACCAAAACCATGCTCTTCATAGATTTTTCTCGTATCTTCACGTTTATTTTCGGCGATTGGCGCAGAATCAGTTCCCCAGAACTGGATGTATACTTTGCCACTTGGTAGATAAAAATCGCTGATCACTTCTTTTGATATCGGAAGCGGACGCTCGTACGCATGGACCACTCCTGCCATATAAAGCCAGTTATCAATGATCAGCTCTCCCTTTGATCGAACATAATGCCCGTCTAAGCTTCGGTGCTTCGCCTTAAATTTCTGACGAAAACTGGAGAATGACACATCGGTCGAGTGGCTTTCAGCATCATGCCCTAGGAATTCAACAACAGACTGCTTTAAACGTTTATTGCGAACCAATGAGTCGTGCCATACCACGAATAAGTTTTGAGTCGCTTTGTCTTCTCTTTGTTCACCTCCGGCTTTTAAGCCTGTAGAGGTGACATGCCAACCGTCTTCTTCTTTTGTTATCCAACCAAGCTCGTTGAGCAGTAAGTTGATTTTCTTTGCGCTGAGTTGAAAGGCACTGCCAAGCTGGGTGGCGGTGAGTGTTTTTCCTGAGAATGAGTCCAAATCGATAAGCAGTTTCTCTGGCCAGACAATAAAGACACCAAACTTCTTGTGTTCGACATATTCCCCACCAAAGCTTTCTCCCCGTTCTGTGAGAATCCAACGCTCTTGTGAACGCACTATATAGCCCGCTGTTTTTAGATCGCTAAATAAAGCTTTAGCTTCTATGCCTTTTTGTTTAGCGAGTGCGGATGTGGAAATTTTGTCTGACATAGTCTTTTCTCAAATAGCGGAGTGATCAGCTGATGGGTGTTGGATATATATATGATGCGATAGCGTTGGTAAATACCATATCACATCTATCAATGCTAACTGCAGTTCAGTGGTCTATGTTTTTAGTAGAGCGTTAGGTCTCGTTTTGTATGTTTAGCAAAATGTAGCTCAACCTGTAATTAAATTACAGGTATCGCGATTTTGCTCATCTGGGTGCATATTTTATATACGTGACACGATGTTCTTTTATACGGTTTATATAGATCTTAGATGCTATCTTTTATTAAATGTGACTTTAATCACTATTTATTTTTAAGTATTACAAAATAAAATGTGATCTAGATCGTGTTTTGATGATATCTATTCTCATTGATTTGGCTTTGTAATTTAAATTCATGGTGTTTTTGTGATCTAAGGTGCTCTTGTTAACCCTAAAGTGTTTTTCGTGTGTGATGGTTGTCACGAAAGCTGGGCTAAGGTGCATTTTGGAAATGTTGTGATACATTTTAATCGACTTTTGAGTACACACTTTCGGTCATTTGACCAACCAATACATTACGGGGTTCTACCTATGTTATCACCAGAAGCAAAGATTAAGGTTCAAAACTTTGGTCGTTTCTTATCCAATATGGTAATGCCAAACATCGGCGCATTTATTGCGTGGGGTTTCATTACTGCACTATTCATCCCAACCGGTTGGTGGCCTAACGAAACGTTAGCATCAATGGTTGGCCCTATGATTACATACCTACTGCCACTATTGATTGGTTACACCGGTGGTAAAATGGTTGGTGGTGACCGCGGTGCGGTAGTGGGCGCTATCACAACAATGGGTGTTATCGTTGGTACTGATATCCCAATGTTCATGGGTGCAATGATTGTGGGTCCACTAGGTGGTATCGCAATTAAGAAATTCGATGAAGCTGTTCACGGTAAAGTGAAGAGTGGTTTCGAAATGCTAGTGAACAACTTCTCTGCGGGTATCATCGGCATGATCTGTGCGATCATCGCGTTCATCGTGATTGGTCCTGCGGTTAAGATTCTGTCTGGCGGACTTGCGGCTGGCGTAAACGCAATGGTAGAAGCGGGTGCACTACCTCTAGCATCTATCTTTGTTGAACCTGCGAAAATCCTATTCCTAAATAACGCAATCAACCACGGTATCTTCTCTCCACTAGGTATCCAGCAATCTGAAGAGATGGGTCGCTCTATCTTCTTCCTAATCGAAGCAAACCCAGGTCCTGGTTTTGGTCTTCTACTTGCTTACATGGTGTTTGGTAAAGGTAGCGCGAAGCAATCTGCTGCTGGTGCATCTATCATCCACTTCCTAGGGGGTATCCACGAAATTTACTTCCCTTACGTTCTAATGAACCCACGTCTAATTCTTGCGGTAATCGCAGGTGGTATGGCGGGTGTATTCACTAACGTAATGTTCGATTCTGGCCTTATCTCTCCAGCATCTCCAGGTTCTATCTTCGCAGTCTTACTGATGACGCCAAAAGGCTCTTACATCGGCGTGATTCTATCTGTTATCGCAGCAACGGCAGTATCGTTTGTTGTAGCGTCAATCCTTCTTAAAACATCAGCGCAAGATGATGAGGAAGATTCACTAGAGAAAGCTTCTGCACAAATGAAAGACATGAAAGCGTCTTCTAAAGGTGCAGCAGCAGAAGCAAACGTAAACCTAGCGGATGTAAAAGCAGTTTATGTAGCGTGTGATGCGGGTATGGGTTCAAGTGCAATGGGTGCAGGTCTACTACGTAAGAAAGTAGCAACAGCTGGCCTAGACATTGAAGTAACCAACTACGCAATCAACAACCTACCGGCTGATTCGCAAATCGTTATTACGCATAAAGACCTAACAGACCGTGCTCGTAGCACTGTGCCAGGTGCGATGCATATGTCTCTAAGCAACTTCCTAGACGGCGGCGTATACGACCAACTAGTTGCCGAGCTTGTCGATGCTCAAAGTGGTGAAGCGAAAGTAGAAGCTCCGGCTCCTGCAGCAGCTCCAGCGCAAGAAGGCAACAAGCTTGCACTCACTGACGACAGCATCTTCCTTGGCCTTAAAGCGACTCAAAAAGAAGACGCAATCAAGTTTGCTGGCGAACAATTAGTAAAACTTGGCAACGTATCACCAGAATACGTAGATGGCATGTTTGCTCGTGAAGAGCTTGTGTCTACTTACCTAGGTGAGTCTATCGCAGTACCACACGGCACAATCGAAGCGAAACAGTACGTACAAAAAACCGGCATCGTTTTCTGTCAGTACCCTGAAGGTATTCAGTGGGGCGAAGATGAAGATGATATCGCGAAGATGGTTATCGGTATTGCCGCACAAGGCGATGAGCACAACATGGTGCTGATGGCTATTACCAATTCACTCGATGATGAAGAAGCTGTGGAATGCCTACAGAACACAACAAACCCTGCTGATGTTCTACGTATTCTCAACGGAAACTAAAAAGCTCTAGTCAAGCTCCTGAGTGAAGGAGGCCGGTATCCCCCTACTGGCCTCATTTTCGGTCTTAATCTTTCTAACAAGATTCAGTCTGAATAGCTTACTGCTTAATGCCTAGGGCACATCGTCAAGGCATGTTGTTGAGCAGTTAGCTATCTAGATTCAAATATTTATAAGGTCAAAATTATGAAAGCGTTACATTTTGGTGCAGGTAATATCGGTCGTGGTTTCATTGGTAAGCTTCTTTCTGATGCTGGTATGAAGGTTACGTTTGCTGACGTAAATGAAACGGTTGTAAATGCGTTAATTGAACGCCAAGAATACCCAGTTAAGATTGTTGGCGAAGAGTGTGTTGTCGAAGTTGTTAAGAACGTGACAGCAGTAAACTCAGCGACAAGAGCAGTAGTAGATTGCATTGCTGAGTCTGATCTTGTGACGACTGCAGTGGGCCCTACGGTTCTTAAAATCATCTCTAAGTCTATCGCTCAAGGCATTGAAAAGCGTGCAGCAGCAAACAACACTGCACCAATGAACATCATCGCGGCAGAGAACATGGTTCGCGGTACTAGCCAGTTAAAAGCAGCCGTGTTAGAGCACCTTTCTGATGAAATGAAAGCGTTCACTGAAGAGCACATTGGTTTTGTTGATTCTGCGGTTGACCGTATTGTTCCACCGGCAGAAGCGGGCGAAACAGATCCTCTAGCGGTAACGGTTGAAACGTTCAGCGAGTGGATCGTAGACCAAACACAATTCAAAGGTGAGATTCCAAACATCCCAGGTATGGAATGCACTGACAACCTAATGGCTTTCGTTGAGCGTAAACTGTTCACGCTAAACACAGGTCACTTGGTAACGGCATACCTTGGTGTCCTTGCAGGTCACGAGACAATCAAAGACTCTATCGAAGATGACGTAATCCGTGCTGAAGTAACGGCAACGATGGAAGAGAGTGGTGCAGTTCTGATTAAGCGTTACGGCTTTGATCCAGAAGCTCACGCTGCCTACATCCAGAAGATTCTAGGTCGTTTTGCTAACCCGTTCCTACGTGATGAAGTAGACCGCGTTGGTCGTCAGCCAATTCGTAAACTGAGCCCGCAAGACCGCCTAGTTAAGCCTCTAAACGGTACATTAGAGTACGGCCTACCAAATGCTCACCTAGTAAAAGCAATCGCTGCTGCGTTCCATTACAAGAACGAAGACGACCCTCAAGCGGTTGAACTTCAAGCAATGTTCGCAGAAAAAGGCTTTGCTGAGACATTAGCGTATTATTCTGAGCTGAATAGTGACTCAGAAGTTGTTAAACTAGCGGAAGAAGCTTATCTAGCATTGAAATGATAAACCATCAAAGTGCCACACCAGTGGCACTTTCTTATTGTCGAGCCGTTATGCCAATACAAACAAGCCATGAAACTGAATTACTCGAAGCCCTTTCGGAAGCTGAGAGTGCTGGCGCCTGCCTAATGGCTGCTTATGATGCATTGGACGACACGGTAGATGCCGTATTAAAAAACATCTTTAAGAAAGACGACACTGCAATTAAGTTCGTTGTCGAGCCACTTCTCAACAGTGGTGGGCCGTTAGGCGAGATCATGATTCGTGCTAAGTTGCTACTCGGGCTTGGCGTGATCAGTAAAGAACTCTACGATGATCTAGAGGTTTTCGTTACCTTGAAAGAGTGGGCGAAAATACAGGGTGAAGACACCAGCTTTACAGAAGTTGATGTGATATTTGAGCTCAACAAGGTGCACGCGATTCAGCGTATTATGCCTATCGAATATGACGCGGAGATGGTGGAAACGATGTCTGGCCCAATGCTTGAAATGTTCTTGGGGCGACATAATCAAAAGGTGAAGTCGACGATCGTATTAGCTATCACTGACATTATCACTACCCTATGCCGAGATAACGCGCTGAGCTCTTAGCTCTAGTTTGCAGCTCTGCTTATCTTGTTTCACATCCTACATAACTTGTAGCTGTTCGTTCGTTTCAATACAAAGATTAAAATGATGGCGGTTTCTCTCGTTGGAGAAATCGCTTTGTTGTTTTTGTGCTTCTAAAAAATATCCGAAATATCTTCCCATTAAATACAAAAGCAGCAGGCACAAAAAAAGCCACATTCAGTGGCTTTTTCTATTCAAGACGCTCTCTTTATAAAAACGCCCTGCTATTCAAGACTATAGGAATTATAGGTCTTGGATGTTCTCAGCTTCTAGCTCTTGGAAGTAGCGTAGAGTCTTAACTTTTAGCTCTTGTTGAGCTGGCTCATCAGCAACGATGATAGCTTTACGGTGCATCTGTAGAGCTGTAACAGTCCACATGTGGTTTACAGAACCTTCGATAGCCATTTGAAGCGCTTGAGCTTTGTTGTGGCCTAGAGAAAGGATCATCACTTCTTCTGCATCTAGAAGAGTCGCAACACCGATAGTTAGTGCGTATTTAGGAACTTGGTTGATGTCGCCATCGAAGAAACGAGAGTTCGCGATACGAGTGTCTTCAGTCAACGTTTTGATACGAGTGCGTGAAGATAGAGAAGAACCTGGTTCGTTGAATGCGATGTGACCGTCGATGCCTACGCCGCCCATGAACAGGTTGATTTTGCCGTATGAACGGATTTTCTCTTCGTATGCTGCACAGTGAGCATCGATATCTTCAGCTTTGCCGTCTAGCAGGTTGATGTTTTCTGCTTGGATATCAACGTGGTTGAAGAAGTTCTCGTGCATGAATGTGCGGTAAGACTCTGGGTGGTTAGGGTCGATGCCAACGTACTCATCCATGTTGAATGTTACAACGTGCTTGAAGCTAACTTCGCCAGCTTTGTAAAGTTCAATTAGCTCAGCGTAAGTAGTTAGAGGTGTGCTACCAGTAGGAAGACCTAGTACAAATGGACGCTCAGCCGTTGGAGCGAACTTGTTGATTGAATCTGCGATATGACGAGCAGCCCATTTACCTACTTTAGCTTTGTTGCTTAATGGAATAAGTCTCATTGATTTTGCCCCTAGAAATAAAATTTTATAGTGTTCTGAAACATTAATTCGCATTATAAAATAAGTTATCCAGTTCCGCTATTGTTTTAGGTCAAGTTTTTGCTTTTTTCGTCGTAACTGTGACTGGAACTCTCAAAATTGCACAATTATTGTATGGATATTTGGTGGCGTTAAACAAGATTAATACGTTTGTCATATACAGCAATGTTGATCTAATTCAGCACCTGAAAGGGTTGGTGTGTTTCTATGCCTTGATACGATTATTGCAATAATGGCATCGCTCGAACCATTGACGAATTTTGGTGCATTAACGTGTTTCGAGTATAAACAAGCGTTGAGCGTATAGTTGAAACTAGAAAAATAATGATGGCAATGGAGCGCTATCGTGATAAAAGACAGGGGCAGGATGAAGAACGATGAATCTCAGTGGGATGAATACCCATAAGATTGAACGAGAGCTGTGTTTTAGTCACGCTATCGCTATGAATTGTATATAAATATTGGTAAAAATGGATAGGTTGGCTAAACTTACCAATTACAAAGAAGATGTGTGTTTGAAGGCAAAAAAAAGCCCAAAGTGATGAGGTATCACTTTGAGCGATTTTACTAATCTTCTAACACTAACTCACTTTCGTATTCTTCCCTAGATACGTCGCCGCGTTTGCAGCCGTTTAGGGTGTGAAAGCGACGGCGTCCACGAGCCAGTTGAATGTACTTCAACCAAACACGCTCTAACTTGGACTTTGCCTTATGAGGGTGAGACAACACTTTAATGAAGTGTTTTTCTTCTGCATTGATTGGTGCTAGTTCACCAGTTTCAAGTGCAAGCATAGTGTCACCAAACAAGGTTAGGATTTCCTCTTCTGAAAGAGTAAAATCACCCGACTTAGCGAACCCTCTCGGGAATTTAATGGTGTCATAAAAACGTTTTTTTCCGTGTCGGAATTCGGTCTCAGACATATCAGCCTCAGTAATGTGGTTAGATAGAAATTAGTGTTTATTGCTCACGCGAAAATATTGTTAAAAGGCTAAAATAGGAAACAAAATGTTTTTGCCTTTACGATAAACAATCCTAGATCGGCTAGTTAGCAGATTTATTACAGAGATGTATTTGATGGATGTGAAAGTATTTAGAACCTTTCTTGAGGTTGCAAGGGTGCGCCATTTTGGGCGTGCAGCTGAAAACTTGTATTTAACACAAGCGGCGGTGAGTGCGCGGATCAAACAGCTTGAAGGCTATTTTGATACTCAGCTCTTCATTCGTGACCGCAATAACATCAAACTCACATCTTCCGGTGAACGTTTGATTGGTTATGCCGAAGTGATGGTGTCCACCCTACAACAAGCCAAATTTGAGCTGTCGTTAGAGAGTGGTAAAGCCTTGCAGTTAACGCTGGGCGGCACGCCGAATATTTGGGATGCGTATCTGCAAAACTGTTTAAGTGTGGTAACCGACTCTTTTGGTGGTTACGGCTTTATGGCAGAGGTGATGGGGCGCGAGCAACTGAACCGTAATTTGTTAGAACGAACCTTAGATATGGCTTTCGCGTTCGATCAGATCAAAGCAGAAGAGCTGAACTGTAAAAAAGTCGCTGACTTGGTTTTGGTGTTGGTATCAACGCAGCAAGATGATCTGGAATCTGTATTTCAACATAAGTATGTTTATGTGGATTGGGGAACGCGCTTTGGTTCTGAACACGCAGAACGTCACCCTAAAGTGCCAGCACCGTACCTACGTACCTCTACAGCCCGTATCGCCCTCGATTTCATTTTAGAGAAAGGCGGCAGTGCGTATCTTCCGGTGTCTCTAGTCGAACCTTTTATCGATTCGGGTCAGCTGCACAAGGTGAAAGGGGTTGAAGACTGGTATCTCCCAATTTATCTGAGCTACCGTAAAAGCAGTACCTCGGTTGATGCGATCATGCAGGTTGAGAAGTTGGTTAATGAGATTGACCCATCGACGGCTTACACATTGCAGCAAGCCGCTGAACAAGCACCTGAGTAACGGCATTCGCGGTAAGCAGTGGCTTTGCTGATTAGATTCAATAAAAAATGGCTCCCAACTAATTGTATAGTTGGGAGCCATTTTTGTTTTAAACCAGAAATGTACTTCTTTTCGGAACTAGAGATCGTTTCTAATTCCATAAATATCGTTTAGGCCTGGTATGTGTAGCCCTTATTAAAAGCCCTATAGGTTCATTAGATTCTCAATAGACTCTTCAAGAGAGTGTGACATGTACGAATGGATTTGATTGCCATCCGTTGCGTCAATCTCGATCATAGAAATCCCGTTGTCCGCTTTGTCTTCAAGAAAGCTTAGAGACTGCTCGACTGATTGACTGGTGAGAACCTGTTGATTTGATAAAACAATACGACATGTGTGTAAAACCATAGCCTTTTCCTTTTTATATTCGATAGGTCTCTGCATCTTGGCGTGCTAAGTACCGATCGTTGACGTTGTGAGAAGAATGTCCTCTCTAGGTTAAATTTAGTCGAATTGAATAAAATTAAAACTCTTTTTTGTGATTTATCTGACCTTCGCTTCCGAAAGTGGCTAGCGACAATGGTGGTTCACGGTAAACTTTTAGGTATCGGATCAAACGCTATGGTAAGTGGGAAGAGTACGGCATGTCGAAAAAGATCAATCACAACAGCAGCTTAACCAGTGAGCAGTGCCATTTGGCTCGATATGCACGAGATGCTCGCTTTGATGGGATGTTTTTTACAGCGGTGAAAACGACAGGAATTTTTTGTCGCCCGATTTGCCCAGCCACACCACCCAAAGAAGAAAACGTCGAATATTTTTCCCATCAAGCTCAAGCATTGAAAGCGGGATATCGTCCTTGTTTACGTTGTCGACCAGACAGCGCACCTTTTTCGCCGGCTTGGAAGGGCGTCGAAACCACTTTCTTACGTGCGATGCAGTTGATTGATAATGGCGCTCTGAATTCAGGATCTATCGTCGACCTTGCAACGCGGTTAGGTATTTCAGATCGTTATTTACGAACCTTATTCGACAATTACATCGGCGTGTCACCCAAGCAATATAGTCTGTACAGTCAATTGATGTTTGCCAAGCAGTTGCTGCACACCAGTAGCATGAGCATTACTGATGTCGGCTTTGCTAGTGGCTTCAATAGTACGCGCCGTTTTAATGATGCCTTTCAAAAAGAGCTGCAGCTTTCGCCAAGCCAAATTAGGCGAGCGAAGCCAAGTGACACTCAGAGTAATCATATTCAGCTTGGTTTTCATGGACCCTTAGATTGGAACCACTTGTTGAGGTTTTATCGACGAAGAATGATTGAGGGCTTAGAAGGCGTTGGCGAAGATTATTATAAGCGCACGGTAAATGTGAACGGGTCAAAGGGTTGGTTCAAGGCGACTTTAGCCAAAGATAACCGCTTGGATATTGAATTCGAGTTGGATGATATAAGCCAATTAAGAAGCTTGATTGCGAATATCCGCCGTATGTTTGATCTTGATGTCGATATTGCCAAGGTTGAGACGTTCTTTACGACTATCGATCCTAACTTGGTGGCTAAGAGTGGTATCCGTATTCCTGGCGTGTGGAGTGCTTGGGAGGCAGGCGTGAGAGCGATTCTAGGACAGCAAGTTTCGGTAACCGCGGCGATTGGTCAGCTTAACTTATTGGTCAAAGAGCTTTCTGATGAACATGAGAAAGCCAGCTTCCCAACACCAAAACAGATAGCGGACGCTGATGTTAGCTTCTTGAGAATGCCGGGAAGCCGCAAAGAGACCCTAAAGCGTTTTGCCGAATACATGGTCGACAATGAAGCTGAGCATCCTTCCAAATGGATTGAGCTAAAAGGGATTGGGCCTTGGACTATTCAATATGCACTGCTTCGCGGGTTAAGCGAACCTAATCATCTGTTGGTTGGTGACTTGGTGGTGAAGAAGTTTATTGAGCATCGCCCCGCCATCAACACGGAGAGTGTTTCGCCTTGGGGTAGTTACGCCACGTTCCACTGTTGGAATCAGTCTTAATCGGAATACTAAGCTAGGAGATATCATGGACAACCGTTTTACTTACTATGAGAGCCCATTGGGAACCGTGACGTTACAGGCGAACGATGAAGGCTTGCTCGGCCTTTGGTTCGAGACACATACCACCAAGCCGGAACCGTTGGGTGTTCAAGATGATAGCTTTCCGATCTTTGCATTGGCTATCGAGCAGCTTAATCGCTATTTCTCGGGCGAAGCTATTCAGTTTTCTGTGCCGATTGCAGCCAAGGGCACGCCATTTCAGCAGTCGGTTTGGCAGGCGCTGACGACCATTCCTTATGGAGAGACTTGGAGCTATGCACAACTGGCCGATGCGATAGGCAATCCGAAAGCCGTTCGTGCTGTGGGTTTGGCGAATGGCAAAAATCCGGTTTCAGTGATTGTGCCGTGTCACCGTGTGATTGGTAAAAACGGCAAACTGACGGGTTATGCAGGTGGCGTAGAACGTAAACAGCACTTATTGGTGATAGAGGGAAGAGAGCAAGACTAGCAAGCGATTTAGCCATGAGCCTGTCGAGATGCTGGCTGAATATCTCGTACTACTTAATGGTGAAGGCGAGTGGTTCTTAAAATATGACTTTGCATTAAAATCAACGCTTTCTGGGAAATATCGATTTGGTTGCATATTCTTTGACTATGTTCTCTAGGCAAGGATGCCCAAATGAATAGATTCCCCTTACTAATATCTGGCTGCAGCTCTGCATTATTGCTGACAGGTTGTTTAACTGATACCAGCCGACCTTTCGAGGTTCCACAGCTTGCTCTGTTCAAAGGTATGTATGAGAACGCAGATAATGACAGTTATCTACTTTTTGAATCCGGGCAAGTGACTTATCAAACAACGGATAATTCCGTGACTCGAACCTATCGTGTTGATGATGACTTGATCACCATTGAATTCAATTCTGGAAGCAGCCGAACTGACTCTAGACTAGTGATGCGCATTCAACAGAAGGGCGAGATGCTAACTTGCAACCAATGTCCAGCGATACAATTGAGTAACGTCTGGACACTTATTGAGAAGCCTTTGAAAGACAGTTCGAATTAGAAAAGATCTCCATTCAGCCATAGGTGAGCGGCGATACTGACGGCATAGCCAATCATGATCACTGGCATCCATTTTAGGTGTCCAAAGAAGGTGTATTTTCCATGCGCCGCCCCCATCAATGCCACACCTGCTGCACTGCCTATAGATAGCAAGCTACCACCGACACCTGCGGTTAAGGTGATCAGTAGCCAGTTGCCCATCGACATTTGGGGTTCCATGGATAACACGGCAAACATCACCGGAATGTTATCGACAATAGCCGATAAGATCCCCACCATGACGTTGGCCCAAATTGGATCCCATTGGCTATACATCACGCCCGAGGCTAATTCCAAGTATCCAAGTAAACTCAAGCCACCGACACACATTACGACGCCGTAGAAGAACAGCAACGTGTCCCATTCGGCATGCGAAACTCTTCGAAATACATCGAATGGCACAACAGAACCGAGTCGTTTCAGGGCGCCTTCATCGTTATTGGCGATCGCCACCGCTTTTTTCTTCGCGAGTGAGTTGGGTAAAGTCTTACGTAAGTAATAACCAAAGAACTGCAGGTAGGCGAGTCCCATCATCATCCCCATCACAGGAGGGAAGTGGAGTACGGCATGGAAAGCAACTGCGGTCGCTATTGTCATGATGAACAAGAATACGATTCGTCTTGCACCACGTTTTAATTCAACGTGTTGATGAACTGTGTCGGGCTGAGTCGTGGGTACAAAATAAGACATGATCAACGCAGGGACTAGGTAATTCATCACCGAAGGGATAAACAAAGGAATGAACTCACTAAAACTCACATAACCAGCCTGCCATACCATGAGCGTTGTGATGTCGCCGAATGGACTGAACGCGCCGCCAGCATTGGCGGCTATCACGATATTCACACAAGCTAGGTTAACGAATTTAGGATTAGAGCCAGCAACCTTGAGAACAACGGCGCACATCAATAGAGCTGTCGTGAGGTTGTCGGCAATGGGGGAAATGAAGAATGCAAGAATACCTGTTAACCAAAATAGAGACCGGAAATTGAACCCTTTGCCTACCATCCACGCTTGCAATGCATCAAATAACCTCCTCTCTTCCATGGCACTGATGTACGTCATGGCCACGAGTAGGAACAGCAGTAGTTCAGCGTATTCTAGTAAGTTATGTTCAAGGGCTTGTTTGGCCACTTCGACAAGGTTGTGTTCTTGGTAAGTGAAACCAATGATAATCCAGATTAAGCCAGCTGCCAGTAACACGGGCTTTGACTTTCTGAGCTTTAGGTATTCTTCCATCATCACCACTATGTAGGCGACAACGAAAATGGTCAGCGACAGGTAGCCAGCAAACGAGTTGGTTAGACTGAGCGATTCCCCTAGCTGAGAAGTGGAAGCAGCTGCTACCGTTGAAAAGAAGAATAAAGAGAGAACAGCTGAAAGCTGGATACCTAGCATGGATTACGCTCCGAAGTTAATAAGTTATTAACACGGGTAAAAGCGTAGACCTAAATAAGCATGTGGGGTGTGATAGATATCTTAATAATTCAATAGATTATAGTGAAAAAGAAAGACGGTGGCGAAAGTATTAGCTTTGATGGATACTCCTGGCAACTCAGGCTTAGCATTGATTGCGTCGCTTCAAAGTACTGATGCTGGCGCGGGGCGATCGTTAACTTCTTCTCTTCAGGTACAGTACTGTTCACCCTTCCAGTTATGGATGGTTCTTTGGCGGTAACTTCGTCAATTGGCCTAGCGGTTGCTGTGATGTTTATCTTCAAGTTTGTTGGTGCAATACATGGGACGTATCATGGGACCAATTGGTATTGAAGGTCGCTATATTCCAGTGATGATCGCGATTTCAGTATTGAATGCCTTTGGTGCAATGTTCTTGATGAACATTATTTTGTAACGTGACTTTGAACGGTTAGTTGCGAACAGCTTTCAGACGTTACAAAAAAGGAAACCCCGTTTGGCTTTCACCAAACGGGGTCTATTCTTTTCGTAGCCATCCTGCTACTGCGCGTTACTTATCTTTCAATAGGTAACTGGTGCTCCCTGCATCGTTCCTTGACGTGGCTAAATCCTTTAACCTATCCAATTCATCGCCGTCCTAGCGGTGTCCTTGCAAACTCATCATCCTGATAAGCGACTCTATCCTAGAGCAAAACTTCCTTGCTGATAACTCATCCTAAGTCATCAAATCTTCATCCTGAAGATACCTAATCCGTTAGGCTTTTTCCTGTTCCTGCCAACTCCCTGTCGACATGTGTATTAAACACTGCAGAGGCTTTACTCACAATCCACCTCAAGAAATAAATGTACTCACTAACCGAAAGAAATATGCGTGGATTCATACAAAACAAGGGGTTGGGTTTGTATTTTAGGAATTTTCTGCGAAGCTTGATTGTGATCTCTTACGTTCGGTGTGAGAGATCTCTTACAAGTGCTCGGGCGTGATTATCATTTTATCTTGGCGGTTAATGTCGAAAAGATAGAAAAGAACACTGAGTTAAGACAAAACAATAGGGAATTATGATGGTTACAGCACTTTACGCAGCTCTGCTGACGGTAGTAATGATTTGGTTGGCGATTGAAGTTATTAAGCAAAGACGAATCAATCTTGTTGCTCATGCCGATGGCGGTGTTGAGTCGTTACAGATAGCACGTTCGGCACAAAGTAACGCGATGGATTACATCCCAATCACGGTGATTTTGATGGGGTTGCTAGAGATGAATGGGGCTGGTGTGTGGCTTATTCATGTCATTGGTGTGGCGTTTATTCTGGGGCGAGTGATTCACGCTAAAGGGATCTTAGCGAAGAATTTCAAAGGCAGAAAAGTGGGTATGGTGTTAACGCTTATCTGCATGATCTCCTTGATTGTCCTAAACTTAGCTTACCTACCTTTTGATAAAATGTTCTAGGGAGCATTATGGCATTGCGCCTTCCTCCTGCTTGGGCGATTGTCCTCGCAGGGCTAATACTCAACATCATGGCGATTGTCATGTCGAGCTTGGTGTTGGACAAAATTGAAGCGGAGAAATCGGAATACAACGATCGTAAATACGGCAATGTGTACTCTATACAACTGTCCTGGAATACGATCGAAACCTTAGAGCGTAAGCGTGAAGCGATTCTGATTCACCTTGATAAGCTATCCCCAGAAATCGCTCAACCTGCTACTGTTCTTGATGAAGCGCTTCGCGGACAACTTCGGAGTTGGGTGAGTGACGAGGTGCCGGCCATCTCGTTGGCTAACTTACCTAAGCTTATGATGCTGATAAACAATGCCCAAGAATCGCAACGAACCCGAATTGATGACTACTATTTGGATAACCTGACCTTGGTTGAGTTAATCCAAAGGCTTGATGAGAAAATGGCTTTCTATAAGAACATCGCCCTGTTTCTTCAGGTGTTTGGTTTAGCGCTTATCTTAGCTCGCGACCTAGCAAGAAGACCTTAGTCTTTAACCTTATTTACCTATTTACTTGTACCGCTAACGAGACTCACTTGGCAGGTTGGGGTGCTGCTGGCCTTGGTATTTTGGTAGCTGTTCTTTCAGCCCCTTAAACGTGCTCAGCGCACTGCCTATCGATAACTTATTCATCAACCAATTGGGCAAGATGCCACCTGCGTTCGCATATGCGGTGTAGGTGATGTAAGTATTGCCATTAGTGAGCGGTTGCAGCGTCCAAAGTGCGTCCACATCGTAAATTCGAATATACCCCGATTCTTTCGCCAAATAGTTAGACGCATCCTTTATCGACAAGACAAACTGCCCATCCTCGATGCTGTACTTTGAGTAGGTCACCATATCGCGATCTCTAGCAGGCCAAGGCGCTTTGAATTGGGTATAGACGATGTTTTCTGCCTCAGATATCTGCATCAAGACACGGCTTTGCGACACATTGTCTATCCAGTTTGGCACGTTCTCGCTGTCTTCCAGCAACAGTAAAAAACCGGAGTAAGTGGTGGGCGTTTGCATTTGTGCTCGTATCTCTACCAAGCCTTCAGAGTGAGGTCTCTTATCAATGATGATGCCGTCTTCACTTTTTACGAACTGCCATTGGGCAGCGTAAGTCAGTGTTGAGAAGGCGCAGAGCCCAAGTGCAAAAATCCTAGGTAATATCATTATTCTTCCATAAAAAGAAAAGCTTATCTTCTAGGAGTATAGAATAAAAATGGGCTTGATTCGTGCTAAAGGCTGACGGGTTTTCCTGATTTGAGCAGCGCATCGCCATTTATTGTGGTGATACCAATAGCTGGAGGCTTATTAATATTTGGAACGTCGAAATGAAAACGGAAGCGTTCGGTCGCTTCCGTTTTTATTAATGGGCAATGGATAAAGGTTAAAGTTACTAGGCTAAAACTTGTAGGTTAAAGCTTATAGACTAAAGCTTATAGGCTTCTACGGTTTTGATCGTCGTCCAGTTGCTGTTGGCGTCTTGGATGAACTCTTGCGTATCTTCCAACCATCGTTTTTGTACAGATTTGTCTAAGTTCAGATACAGCTTTCCATCTTCGACTTTCCATGCGTTAGGGTCGGTCTCAAATTTCTTACCCATAGCCACACCAAAGGCACAATAGCCACCGTATTGAGGTGCATAAGCTTCAGGATTGGTGCGGAACTGATCTCGGTTGTCACTGTTTGCGAACTGATAAATAGCGTTCTTATAAGTAGCAGTGAATTCTGATGAACCTTGAACGGCACCAGCATCAGTAAAGTAAGCCACTGGGTCATAGCCTTTGATCGCGATGTCATTGCTATCAACGCTCATGTCGATGTCTGCTGCCATCAGTGAAAAGCTGGTGCCTAGTAACGCGGCCAATAGAGTGATTTTTTGACTGGTCGATTTCATGTGTGACATATCAAGTTCCTTGTCAGTGTTGGTTATCTTGTTTGAAGTAATTTAGCCCACTCGTCCGGTCTATAGAGGGACAAAAGAACTTAAAAGTAAGCGAATCGTTCGGAGGATGCATGGATCTGCTTTCACAACTAATGGAACACTTCTCGATACGTACCGGTGTTTTCTATTCTGGCAATTTGTGCGGAGTGTCGTCATTTAAGCCGCAGCAGGGTAAAGAAGGGCATCTTCATGTATTGAGCGCGGGTGAGTTGACCTTGTCTAGTGCGCACACGGAGTACAGGCAACTGTCACAGCCCTGCATTGTTTATCTGCCGAATAGCACACCACATGTGATTGAAGGTGTGGGAGACGGTGCTGAGGTCGTGTGTGCGAATGTCGAATATCGTTCAGGGCAGATGAATCCTTTATTGTCTGCTCTGCCTGACGTGATAGTGATTCCGTTTTCGGATGCACCTAACTTAATGCCAGTGATAGAGGTGCTATTTCGAGAGTCGAGCCAAGAATCATCGGGGCAACAATATCTAATGGATAAGTTGAGTGACGCCTTGATGGCTTTGATTTTTCGTCATCTCATTGAACTGCAGCAAATTGATCAAGGGGTATTCTCAGCCCTAGCTCATCCACGATTGGCTTCGGTGGTTACGGCCGTTCACCTATTGCCTGCTCGTCATTTTTCGATTGCGGAAATGGCGTCACTGGCCGCGATGTCTCGTACTCAGTTTATTGAAGCGTTCAAACGGGAAGTGGGTGAAACGCCGGGAGATTATGTGCAAAAGTGGCGAGTCTCTGTTGCTCAATCTCTGTTATTGCAAAATAAGCCGATCAATTGGGTCGCTGATGAAGTGGGTTACAATAGCTATTCAGGATTCTCACGTGCTTTTCAACATGTTGCCGGAGTGTCGCCGCGCCTTTGGCTAAAGCAAAATGCGTCGTGAAGCGCTGGCCATCCCTACCTGCAATATGGCTATTGGCATCAGGCTGGCCTATGTTTTAGCGGAAATTGAGCGTAGTTTGTTCATTTCTCGAATGACGGTGTAAAAAGGTGGACTTTATTAGCTCGTTGTAACATCCTGCCCGTCCTATTTTATCAGACATCAATGAGACGAAGTGCCTGCTGAGCATTATTCAGCCTCCCGTATCTCATTAAAGTATTAAGGAGTTCAACTTGAACCTATTTGTAAGAGACCTTACCGTTATCGATTCTTCATACATCTGTGAACACAGAGGGGTCGTAGGAGATAGTTGGATTTTAGATGTCACCATGTCTGGTGAACTTAATGAAATGAGCATGGTGCTGGATTTTAGCAAGGTCAAAAAGCAGATCAAACAGCTTGTCGATGAGCATGTTGATCACCGTTTGCTGCTGCCAATGCAGAGCGCTGCAATTGTTCTTCAAGCGAGCAAAGCGGGCTACTCTAAGGTTGATGTGTTGCGTGGTGACAAGAGTCTTCATCTACATTGCCCTGATGAAGCATATTGCCTCATTGATGCAGAAGCGATCACCATCGAGAGTGTGACCGCACACGTTTACAATATTCTTCGCGATAACCTACCAAGTAACGTCACAGGGTTAGAGATCACCCTACGTCATGAGAACATTAATGGCGCGTTCTACCACTACACCCATGGTTTAAAAAAGCATGATGGCAACTGCCAACGCATCGCGCATGGTCACCGTTCTCCAGTAGAAATCGTGGTCGATGGTCAGCGTGACGGGCAACGTGAACAAGCATTTGCTCAGCGTTGGGAAGACATTTATTTAGGTTCTAAAGAAGACCAAGTTTCAGTTTCATCACTTAACCTGAGTGAAAACGCGAACAGTGTTAATGATGAAAGTCACTATGGCTTCCGCTACACCGCGCCACAAGGCGAATTTGAGCTAGCGATTGCTAAGAGTGAGACGGAAATTTTACCGACAGATACCACGGTGGAATTACTTGCTGGCTATATCGCGGATCAAGTTGAACCGAGCCTAGCAGAGAACCAATCACTACAAATCGTCGCTTATGAAGGTGTTGGCAAGGGCGCAATGGCGTTCCGATAACACTCCAGCGAGTGACACAGTCTCATTACTGACATGATGAAATAAAGGCAAGATAATCTGTTATCTTGCCTTTATTTTTTGTGACTCTTTAAAACTGATTTAGCTGATGATGTTAGGCACAAACACTAACGAAGCAGCACACGTCGCAGTGGTGTTTTTTCGATTCCAACAACCAACCCGAAGCTCAACAATACGGTGCCAAAAAATACCGTAACGTCTTTTGCCAATTCCGTAATGCCTAAAACTCCACAGACATTGAACAACACGATAATGATCAGCAAATGGCTGACGTAGATACCTAGCATGCGATTTGAAATGGCGCGAACCCAAGCGTAGTTACCCATGTTTGGATTTGCTAAAAGCCACATGAACACGCCCATCCCCCATAGCGCCGTGCCAAACAAGAAATCATTCATGTTGAATCCGACGTCGAACGTGGTGAGCCATGATGCCTCAGCAAAATGAATCAATATGCCTAACGCTAATAACCCCAACGCTTTAGTTGATGACACCTTCCATTGATTCTGACGAATAAGGAAACCTAAGGTCACCATTAACGTGCTAAAGAACGGGCCATTACGCGTGAAGAAAGGTGCTTCTAACCCGGTTAGCGTTGCGTAGCTGCCCGCTAAAACACCATAAACGTAAAGTACAATGGCCGCTGGTAATAGCAGTTTGTCGAGTTTCATTTCGACTATCAAAGCAATGATCAAAACTGCACATACGAGAGCGGGAATAAACCATAAATGAACCAATCCACCCTCTAAGAAAGAGTTAAGTGGCGTGTTCATTAAGAAACCCCAATAGCCTTGGCGCTCACCTAGGTAACCAAACTCTTCTACCTTCGCGAGGTTGAATGGCATCACTAAGCAAATGATGCTCCATGCTAACCAAACCTTAAGCAGTGGTTTAGAGTAATTAATGACGGTTTGCCACGGGGAGGCAGTCAGCTTGGGCTGAATAAGATAACCGGAAATTAGGAAAAACAGAGGTACCGCAAAACGAGCGGTTTGGTTGAGTACATAACCGATCCAAGGCACTTCATCTATTTGCCAATAAGTGAGTGCCATTTGACCGTGTAAACCAATGATCGCCAAGATAGCAATCACTCGACCCAACTCAATACTGGCGATGTGTTGTGAAGGCGTATGTTGAACGGAAGACATATCAGATCTCTAAGAAAATTTTCGTAGAATCTAACAGCCTTTTTATTGAATCAGTTAGCGCTAAATCAAGGGTTGCGACCTTTGTTTTAAGGCTTGTATTGATTATTTGAAGCCTGTCGCAGCTATATTAAATCCATTGCAGTAAGTACAAAAATACCGAGAGTACAAGTGATAAGAGAAACAACAGTAGTAAGCGCGATGATGTTAGCCGCCAGTGTTGAGTTTCCTCCCATCGCACGAGCCATAACGTAGCTTGCCGCTGCTGTTGGTGCTGCGCTCATCAAGAAGATAAGCCCGAGATCGAGCCCTTCAAATCCTAAGTACCCAGCCGCCAGTGTAATCAGTAACGGTGAGGCAATTAACTTGTAGCTAGAGGCGAACCACGTCGATAACTTTTCTTGTTTGAGCGAGCTGATGTCCAGCGACCCACCGGTACACAGCAGTGCCAAAGGTAACGTCATGTTGGCAAAGTACTGACCAGCATCAGTGACCATTTTTGGGATAGGAATCGAAAGCGCATAGAAGACGACCGCTAAGAAAATAGCGATGATCAATGGGTTCTTGGTAATCGACTTAGCGATCACTTTAATCGCTTTCGCACCAGTGTCTTCGCCTTTGGGTGTCAGTGCAATCACGGCTTGAATGTTATACAACACGGTTAGAGATGCGACATAGATAGCCGCCAATGCCACGCCTTGGTTGCCATAGATATTAGCCACATAGGCGAGGCCGATGATCGCGGTATTGGCGCGGAATCCACCTTGGACAATCACACCTTGATCTTTCGAACCTTTAAATACTAATTTGGTTGAGAAAATCGTGAACAAGAAAAAGACAAAGTTAGCGATGACGCCAAACGCAACTAACGCGCTACTGGCTGAAAAGTTGTGATTCGATTGAACAATACTCAGAAATAGCATCGCGGGCAGGGTGACTTGAAATACCACCTTAGATGCGACATCAATGAAATTGTCATTGATTAAGCCGATTCGTTTGAGCATCACACCAAGAAACAGCATTAAACAGATAGGGCCTGTTACTGACGCCGAAAACGCAAACTGTTCCCAAAGTGTGTTCATTGTTTTTCCTTTGTTAGTCGATTTCAATTTCCTTTGAATACTGTCGCATTTTTCCACAGTTCTTTGATAAGACAAAATGAATACCTAGGGTTAAGTAAAAAATCTTGAAAAAAAGAACGAACGTGCTAAAAATAATGTATCAGATTTATTATTGGTGAATAATGAGTAAGGGAAAGATAACCAAAGAGTATATTTTGAGCCATGCATTCGCGCTTGCAAGTGAGAATGGGCTTGAGAGTTTGACGATTGGCGAGTTAGCCAAGCAGTGTGGCATGTCTAAGAGTGGCTTGTTTGCACACTTCAACTCTAAAGAAAACCTGCAACTCTCTGTACTCGAGTATTCCAACGCCATATTCACCGAAAGAGTCATCATTCCCGCAAGAGAGCTGGGAGATGGTGATATTGAAGCGAAATTGAAACAGCTGCTCGACAATTGGTTGGGCTGGAACCATTCATTCCAAGGCAGTTGCATGTTTATTGATGCATGGAAAGATGCGGGCAGTGAAAGGTCTGTGATTCAGAAAGCACTGCAGAAAACCATTTCAGTGTGGATTGATTACTTGACGATTCAGGTAGCAAAAGCGGTTGAGAGCAAACAGTTCAGAGCCGATTTAGACCCGAAACAGGCAACCTTCGAGTTATACGGTCTTTATTTGAGTGCGAACTTGTTCTACTCGTTACGAGGCCAACAAGCGAGCCACACCCATTTTTGGAGTGGTGTCGAGCGCTTGGTAGCCAGTTGGAGAGCGGTTTAATACATACAGCAGGTTAACTCGCAAATCATGTGACTTTGCTTAACTAAGGTTTGCAAAAGATTTTAACAGAAGTGGCGGCAAGCAATCATAAACAGCGCTATCGTCATTTTTTATACTAACAAATAGCACGGTCGTTCGATTTTCAGGGCCGAGCTCGATCCGCCAATGATGATGGCGATACAAGGACCGGTCATGAGTGACAAAATCTACTTTAATACATCGAACAAATTCAGCTTCAAGCGCAGCTTAATTGGCGCAACAACCAATCTTCATTACATCCTAGCGCCGAGTCATGCGAAGAAAACCGCACGTAAGTTGCTGCTCACTCCAATGCGTACTGAGCAGAAAAATGCTGATCCCCAAGGGCTTATCAAGAGTGAAATCAAAGGTCGTGATGGCGTTTTAAAAACCTATTCTTTGGGTACGGGGCCTGTTTGGGTGCTGACTCATGGTTGGTCTGGCACCGCGAGTCAGTTTTTCCCTCTGATGGAACATATCGCCGCTAAAGGTTTTACGGCTCTGGCTTATGATCACCCTGCTCATGGTGGCAGTGATGGTGTACATGGTCATATTCCTGCGTTTGTGAACGGCCTTGAAGCGATTCTCGATTCGGTGGGTGAGGTAGCAGGTTTGGTCGGTCACAGTATGGGCACGGCTTCTGCGTTGGAATGTAAGCACGTTAAATTGGAAAACAAGCCATTATTGCTGATTGCACCTGTACTGGATTATCTAGAAAACCTATTTGGCAGCGTTGCGCGTTCTGGCTACTCAATGAAACTGTTCGAGGCGGTAGTTGGAGAAGTCGAAGAGCAGTTTAACTACCCGATTCAGTCTGTTGATCCCTATGGAAAGCTAGCGCTTCGTGAGTCTCAGACGATCATCGTTCATGATGAGCAAGACAAGTTTACTAAGTTTGATGTGTCTCAGCGTGCTGCTAATGAAATGGGTCGCGTTACTTTAATTGCGACTCAAGGACAGGGCCACGGGCGAGTAATGAAGTGCCCACAAGTATTTGAGAGCTTTGATAACTTGATTGGTTAACTTTAACTAATCAAGCCAGTAGAACGCAGGTTAAGAAAACAAACACTAAAAAGGCCAACCAGACATTATCTGGTTGGCCTTTGTTTTAGGGATTTAGTTGATGCTTAGTTGGTGTTTAGCTCAACCCTATTTTTAGTTAACAGCTTGCAGGACCAATCTCTTTCCACACGCCCCATTGGCCTGTCGTTGTTGGATCTTCACCGGTTGTCCACCATTTCGCTTCCCAAATCTTACCGCCTTGAGTCACTTGGTCGCCACCAGTGTAAACCGCGCCTGAATCCCAAGCGTTAGTACACGTACCGCCGCCTGTGGTTTTCTTTAGAACTTTCACTGAAGTAGCCGCAACCGATGTATCAGTGCCATCGCTGACCGTTACAGAGAAGTTCAGCGTTGTATCTTGCGTGTATTCCGCCGCGACAAAGCTCACTGAAGCACCTTGAACCGTTGCATCGATACCAGCAGGTACATCCCACGTGAAGGTCAATGTGTCTTGGTCTGAATCGCTTGAAGCCGAAGCATCAACCACGACTACATCACCTGCATTCACTTCAGCCGGAGCCGTAACCACAGCAACTGGTGCTGTATTGACTGGGCCTGTGTCTTTAGGAGTTACCGTTACAACAACGGTGTCAGTTGCAGTAGCGCCTTCGTTATCAGTTACCGTTAGGCTGAACGTGAGTGCTTCTTGTTGCGCGACTTCAACCACATCGAAGCTTACAACAGCCGCATTCGCGTTCGCCAGCGTTACTGCCGTGCCGCTTACTTGTGACCAAGCATAGCTCGCGATTGTACCGTCGCTGTCTTTTGAAGCGCTGCCATCTAGAGAAACAGAAGCTGGGCCTTCAACCGATTGGTCTGTACCTGCAGCTGCCGTTGGTTTGCGGTTGACAGGATCAGTTGTACCGCCCGCTAGGCCTTCATGCATTGCATTCAGGATGTCGCCGTTATCTGCATCAATTTCCCAAGAGAATAGACCCGCAAGGCCAAGGCTACGAACGTACGCGCCTTTTGCTTTTACAGAGCGATCATCATCAAATGTGATTAGCTGACCTGAAGTGCGGTTCCAAACGTAAGGCGCTTCTGCCATTTCGTCATAGCCATATTCGAAGCCGTTGATGCCTTGGTTATTCGCGCCAAGCATGTTTGCTTTAATGCCTTTGTAATCAATAACGCCATCTTCCCATACGCCTTGCGCAGAGCTGCCTTTCAGTTTGCCGTTACCAACGCCTGTCATAGGGTCGCTCGGATCGGTGAGTGATGATGGTAATACGCCTTCCCAACCACGACCGTACATCGCTGTACCAACCACAAGCTTGTTCGCTGGAACACCTTGCTCAAGCAACAGTTGGATGCCGTTGTCTGTGGTGTAAGCTGGGCCTGTGTATTGTTCGCCATTTTCATCAAGGCCTGTGCCATCACATTGACCAGGACGCATGAAGTTACCGCAGTTTAGTGCTGTTTGGTGACCTAACACGTTGTTCCAACCGCCGTAGAAGTCGTAAGTCATTGCGAAGATGTAATCCATGTATTGGATAGCATCGCCGTAGTTCACGTCTTCAATCTTATCGTGACCAACACCGATCGCAGAAGTGAGCTCGTAAGTACGACCGTTTTCCGCTTCTAGCTCATCTAGCATCACGCGAAGTTCTGCCATCAGTGCAATGTAAGCTGGGCCGTCATTTACAGGATCACCAAGGTCTGGAGCAGCACCGCCACCACCAGGGAATTCCCAATCGATATCCACACCGTCGTAGAATTTCCATGTGTTAAGGAATTTCTTAACAGACGCTACAAAGGTGTCACGGTTGGCTTTAGTTGTGAAATCAAAGAACGGGTCAGACAGCGTCCAGCCACCAATCGATGGGATGATCTTCAAATCAGGATTACGCTGTTTGAGCGCCATCATCATTGCGTAGTTACCCTTGATCGGTGAGCTGTATTCGTGTCCCGCTTGAGGGAAGCTTTTCTGGAAAGCCGCCCAAGGGTCATGAATCACCACTTCGTAATCGTTAACACCCTGACAAGCTGTCATGAGTGCGTTGTAGCTGTTACCGCCTACTGATTTAACTGATTCGTTCGGACCACAAATTGGGATGAAGCCATAAAGGATATGGGTTAAGTTGTCAGCGGGTAGGTTATCAACGGTGTAATCACGGCCGTAAATACCCCACTCTACAAAGTAAGTACCGACTACCGTATTTGGATCTGTGTTGTATGACTTGTTGTTCGGATCCACATTCATCGCAAGTGGCGCTAAGTGTGAGCCATCGGTATCAGCGATCGTGATTTGAGCAGGTGCGCTCTTGCTACAACCTGTTTCATCACACGCTTCGATTTCCATCTCAAATAAGCCGCCTTGGCCATATTCGAATGAAGCTGTGGTTTGGCTGCCAGTGATTGGGCCGGTGGCCACTTTAACGCCATCAAAGTAGATGTTGTACGTGTTTCCTGACGTTCCGCTCCATTGGTTGAACTTAACGTCGACCTTCGCTTGGTCGTGATATTTCACCATCTGGTTGTAGCCAGAGGTGGTTTCCATCGCGAGTTCAATTTTAGAAAATTGCAGGTTGTTGGAACCGTACATGTCGATGCTAGGTGCTGTTGGAGCAGCTAATGCTGTACCAGATAGCGCTAGAGCAATGCTTGCAGCACAGGTATTTATACGAATCATACTATTTCTCTCATTCCTTGAAGATTACGAGAACCCAATGGCCCCATAAACGGCTCCAATCAGTTTTGAAGGAGCTTCCCAGTCAGTATTCGAGGGAGTTTTAATTTCATAACTGAAAATAAATCCGTTTTCGATGGACAACTAAAAAATTGTATCTTGTTACAATTCTGTTGCTTAATGAATGAGAGGCTGAGTCCATGTTTTATAAAATAAAACATCCTTCAGTAGGAAAATCTCACAAGTGAAAATTCACGACATGAAGTTATGAAAAGGTGCGACAAACTATAAGAAAATACTGTGGATTGAAGCTGAATCACAAAGTGAAGTATGTTGAGCGAGCGGGGTCGATCGACGGGTAAACTTGAAGACGAATGCTTATGGCAGTATGGATAAGAGGGTTATCTTTTGAATTGCTCAGCTAAGGAAGCGCGTCGTTGTTGCATGACACTATGGGTATCACCAGTCGCAGTATCTTCGTAGCCTTCTTTAATAAATTGCTGAGATGGCACGCTTGGCTCTAATCGCTTTAAGCGAGGCGAATCGTAAGTACCACTGATGGTGTAAACGGTGGTTCCAGAGCCAGTGTTGATCGTGACGATCTTCCCGTCAAAATCGAATGAGGTAGTGATAAGACGATGATTCATCATCACACCGTTTTCTGAAAGTGTCAGGATGTCGGTGTTGTAAGGTGGCGCCGCAATCTCTATCCATGTGCCATAGACGTTGCTTGGGCTGACAGATTGCTGGTGGGCTTGGTAAGCAAAATAGCCGGCGGTGAGGGCAACCATAAAGCCAGCTAATAGGAAGCCGTAGAGTAACGAGTTGGCAAATAGATCTCTGCTTTTAGTCGGCTTTTTTGCCATTATCTCTTCATTTTTCGACTGATATTGTTTTAGATTCTATTAATTAAAACCTTAGTTTGCAAAAATTGTTCTAAGAGTTAGAAGCAGGATCGAATGTTCTAATAAATGTGGTTGCGTTAGTGGTTTTTAGCCTTGCTCCTCAGTATTTACGCTATCAATGAAAGCGAACTCCAGAAATGCTTAAGCTATGCGTATTTATTTCTTGTAGGAAAGTCTCGAATTGGTTAAAACAATTATCACCTAAATTTACGCATAGGCTTACTCGGTGAGCTCAATAATTGCAATTTGAAGATAACAAGGAAGTACAATGATTAAAGAAAACACATACTTTGAAGGTGGCGTTAAGTCGTTAGCGTTTAACCAGTCTGGTGCTGATGTGAGTGTTGGTGTAATGGCGGCTGGTGAGTACACTTTTGGTACTGCGGCTCCAGAAAAGATGACCGTTGTTAAAGGTGCTTTGATTGTAAAGCGTGTTGGCGATGATGATTGGACGACATACCAATCTGGTGAGTCTTTTGACGTTGCGGGTGACTCTTCATTCGACCTACAGGTAAAAGAAGCGACAGCTTACCTATGTGAGTATTTGTAATCAGATCTAAATTTGTTCAATCAGGGCATCGTTTGTCTCTGATTGAATAGAAAAAAACCACGCTCTAGGAGCGTGGTTAAATAAGTGATAGTAACCGGCAGTGGATAGTGTCACTTGTTTTTGCAGTCATCAAATGGATGACCAAATCGTTGTTCGTTGCAAAATCTCTTCAATCTTCACTCTTCAATTCAATTCAATTCAATTCAAATCTAAATTCAAAGCTCAAAGACAGACATTGGTAAATCAGTAAGTCTCAAATACGCCGTTGTTGTAATCCTGAATCGTCTGTTCAATCTCTTCCATTGAATTCATGACGAACGGACCATAGTGCACAACAGGTTCATTAATCGGTTCACCAGAAAAAACCAGTACACCTGAATCTTCTAAGCTGTCTAAAGAAAGCCAGTCAGCTTTGGTGAGAAGGGCAAGCTGACCTTGCTTGATCACTTTGTCGCCGATCTTAATGCTGCCTCGGTACACATAAGTCATGGCATTGTGATTAACATTAGTCCCTAACGTTACTTTTTGCCCAGAATGAGAGCGCCAATCCGCAACGCTTAATGGCACACCTGTCTTTTGCAATGGACCTTGCGCTCGTAAAGCCTCTGAATCATCGTTAGTTTGGTTATGCAGTTCAAACCCACCGGCTATCACTCTCAATAAACCACGTTGTTCGCTTTGGTGTTCTGTAATGCTTTCACTCTGGAAGTCGTGATATTGCGCGGGCAGCATTTTGTGTGACGCAGGCTGATTTATCCAAACCTGAAAGCCATGCAGCGCACCTTCTTCCATCATTGGCATTTCGCTGTGAATGACACCACGGCCTGCGGCCATCCATTGAGCGCCACCGCTGCGTAGCTCTCCAACATTCCCCATATGGTCTTTGTGTTGGAAGTGACCTTGGAGCATGTAAGTGAGCGTTTCTATCCCACGGTGAGGATGTGGAGGAAAGCCGCCAACATAGTCTTTGCTTTCATCCGACTTCAGTTCATCAATCATTAAAAATGGAGAGAAACGTGCGTTATTAAAACCTGCGAGTCGTTGGATTTTGACGCCATCACCATCTGAGGTGGCATGTGCTGTAATCACATGATCTACTGCTCTTACATTCGTCATTTTGAAACCCTCATAAACTTGAATAGCTGTAGTTTATGTAATTTGATTTAAAAAGAAGATGGCACAGCGTTGAGTGACTTATTCGAAAATCTTGAACAGGTAACAATATGAAATTATGTCTATACTCAATAGAGAGTATATCGCCAAGGAGGCCGCTATGGCAGTTCAGCAAAAACATGGCGAAAGGCATGGTCGGATAGGTTTTGATAACGACTTTACAACGGAGCAAAGCCAGCGCTTTACAGAGGTTGCAAACAGCGCAGTTAAACGCCGCGTGAAAAAACGTGAGATAGAAGCGCCGTTTATTCAGTCAGCTAAGCAAGCCGCTTTTAAAACCGTGGTGAGGCGACCTAAAGGGAATAACCCAAACCGAACACGTCAAGTCATATGGATTATTATGATCGGGTTAGTGAGTCTTTGGCTTATGTACCTTGCAGGTTAGCAGCGCCGCTCCGTTATAGGAATGGCTAGCGTTGGCGCGTTTTTAATAGCGTAACATTGTTCCCTTCGATCTTCGCTTCAAAGCAATCTTCAAGTTCAGATGAATCCGGTGCTGAGCTAACAAGGCTCGTTGGTAGTTCTTCTATCAGGGTCGATACTGGGTTGTCGTGATAATAAGCATATCGGTTTTTTCCTGAATGCTTGGCAACATACATCGCTTTATCAGCACATCTCGTCAGCTCATGTAATTCTTGGGCATCTTGCGGATACAAAGCAACCCCAACACTTAACGTCAATTCCTTGATTCTCTCGTTTGTTTGGCAGCCGCTTTCGAACAGCCCGCAGATCCTATCTAGAATGCCGTCTAGATCTTTACGAGTTGGCACATCGTAGAGCATCAGAACAAACTCGTCTCCAGCAAAGCGCGCAATCGAATAGTCGTATTCATGGCTTTTTCTGTCTCTGGTTCGAATGTTGTTACTCAAGCGATTGGCAAAGTGCTGTAAGACACTGTCTCCTACGTCGTGCCCGTAGCTGTCGTTAATGCCTTTAAAGTCATCAATATCTAAAAAGACCAATGCCGTAAGTGATCGCTCACTATCCACTGTCGCAAGCTTTTCCACCGCCCAGCGCTCAAAGCTCCAACGGTTGGCCAATCCGGTAAGTTGGTCTCTGTAGGCCAGATCTTCAATGCCTTCTTTATAAAGGCGTTGGATATAACTGACGGCTTTTGTGTAGTAATAAGCGGACGTGTGACACACCAAGCTCATGGTAAACAGGCTAAGAATAAACCGATGTGTGCTGTTAAATGGCAGAGAAAAGTTATTGGGCATTGCCGTAATTAAGGTGCTGATAAACAAACAAAATGAGGTGCTGAAGATGATTCCAATTCTGAAGTCATTGATAAAAATCACCGCCGCCAGAATAGGGTAGAGCCAAAGAATTCGGTCAGGAATGGCGTGACTGTACAAAAATAGGATGACCCCTTGAACCAGTAAAACACCGCTCAGGATCAATTCTGAATACTCAGGGTTAATGACTTTTCTTACGTAAAATGCATTGAAGATAGCGATAAGTGCAAAACACAGTTCGAAAACCGACAGCGTGTAATGTTGGCCTTGGAAGTAAGCCCAAGTGTAGAAAATGAATAACGCAGCGGCAGTCAGTGAAAAGGAGTGAACAATTTTTTGCTTGCGGGTGGATCGTATGTCCGCCATTTCTTCTAGGTGCCTGCCGACGAGCCTTTTCATGTGATCTGTGCCAAAGTTTTTGATAATGGTGTTAATAGTAGATTAAATAACAAGCTATGCAGAGGCTTAGATGTCTATTTAGTGTGACTACTATCAAGGTTTCATATGAAAGGCTGTTCAATCAATTCCAAATAGTGATGTATATCACCGATGGTGCTGGTCATCTCTAGAAGATTAGATTTAAGCATCAAACTTGTAACCGTTGTTTGATGTTTATCTACTTGCTTTCCAGAGAGTTACTCCACATAGTTTGTAAACGACCAAAATTAAGAAAGGCTCATTATGTTAATTACCTTTAGTTGTAAAGCTCATGCTAGTGTCACGATGTTTGGTGAAGTCGGCCTCCAGTTCATCAAGATGCTTGGGCATAGCGGCTCCATCCCAGGTGCTATGGATGCTTCAGAGGTTCCTCAAGCTCTGGATAATCTACGTGCTGCTATTGCAGCAGAGCAGAGCAAGTCCGTAGAGCATGAAAATACTGATGACGACAATGAAGAAGAGGTGGTTGAAGCGCCTGTTAATATCGGTAGTCGAGCGTTCCCACTGGTTGAATTATTAAAAGCTGCCATCAAAGATGAATGTGAAGTAATGTGGGAAGACGGTAGCGGCAAGCGACTGTAGTACGATTCACGCGAAACGTAACAAGCCTATTGAATCTATTTTAATCAGAATGAATGCTGAACCAGTATCGGACACACCATGACCATGGAGTTTTATGGTGATGAACCGATACTGGTGTTTTTTTAGTGAAGTAATCCACTCGTTTCTGTTTATTTACAAGGTTCGTCAGCCCTGAAATGAGTGACTTTTGTTATCGTAATATCAATCCATAACAGACCGTAAACAAAGTGATGCTGTTCACGCTTTCTTGACTCCCAATTCTGAACTAAGAATTTTTCCTAGTTATTCTAAGACCCTCTCTCATGCGGTCGATTTTTAGACTCCTTATTATTTCACGGTCAACTAACAAACAATGTATGGCCGCAATTATGCCGTGCAGACCTCACAAAAAATAAGAGAGTTCACAATGTTAAAGTTCCTAGATCAGGTTCGAAAACCGACGCTGGATCTTCCGGTCGAAACTAGAAGAAAAATGTGGTTTAAACCATTCCTACAATCTTACCTCGTCGTGTTCATTGGTTATCTAACCATGTATTTGATCCGTAAGAACTTCAATGTCGCGCAAAACGACATGATTTCTACTTATGGATTATCGATGACGGATCTAGGTCTTATCGGTCTGGGTTTCTCTATCACTTACGGTATCGGTAAAACCGTCGTTTCCTATTATGCCGATGGTAAAAACACCAAGCAGTTCCTGCCATTCATGCTTGTCCTTTCTGGTATCGCTATGTTGGGCTTCAGCTTCAGTATGGGCGGTGGCAGTGCTAGCTTATTCTTGATGGTTGCCTTCTATGCGTTGAGTGGTTTCTTCCAAAGTACCGGCGGTCCTTCAAGCTACTCGACCATCACTAAATGGACGCCTCGTAACAAGCGTGGTTCTTATTTAGGCCTTTGGAATATGTCGCACAACGTGGGTGGCGCAGGTGCCGCTGGTGTTGCTCTGTTCGGTGCTAACTACCTTTTTGATGGCAACGTGATCGGTATGTTCGTGTTCCCATCAATCATTGCGATTGTGGTTGGCTTTATTGGTATGCGCTTTGGTAATGACTCTCCAGAAGCCTATGGTCTAGGTACGGTTGAAGAGTTGTTTGATGAAGAAGTCAGCGAAGAAGATACGGCTGCTGAAGAAAATCAAATGACTAAGAAAGAGATCTTTGTTGAATACATCCTGAAAAACAAAGTGATCTGGTTGCTCTGCTTCGCGAATATCTTCTTATACATTGTTCGTATCGGTATCGATCAATGGTCTACCGTTTATGCGTATCAAGAGCTAGGTCTATCAAAAGAAACCGCGATTTCAGGCTTCACTCTGTTTGAGGTTGGTGCACTGGTCGGTACGTTAATGTGGGGTTATCTGTCAGACCTTGCGAACGGACGCCGTGCTTTGGTTGCTTGTGTATCGCTTGGCCTGATTATCGTTTCGCTAGAGTTCTACCAGCATGCAACCAGTGAGTTCATGTACCTAGCATCACTGTTTGTGCTTGGTTTCCTAGTATTTGGTCCTCAGTTGCTGATTGGTGTTGCTGCAGTAGGTTTCGTGCCTAAGAAAGCAATCAGCGTTGCGGATGGCGTGAAAGGTACATTTGCTTACTTAATTGGTGACAGCTTTGCCAAACTTGGCCTAGGTATGATTGCAGACGGCACACCTATTTTTGGCTTAACGGGTTGGAAAGGCACGTTCGCAGCGCTTGATACGTCAGCTGCCATTTGTATCGTGTTACTGCTATTCGTTGCGGTTGCGGAAGAGAAGAAGATTCGCCACGCTAAGAAAATACACTTAGCGTCTCAAAACGCGTAGCGAGTCTCACGTGCTTTATTGGTTTAAAGCACGTGAGATCATACCAATCGTTAGTTCGATTCAGTATCATCTCTATTAATAAACTTAATTTTAGATAGCTCCTGTTGGGGCTATTTTTCTTTCTTACTCTTAATTTTGGTTAATATCATGATTAATGTTGCGCTTGTTGATGACCACGTCATTGTTCGATCTGGCTTTGCTCAATTACTCAGTCTTGAAGCTGATATTACGGTCGTGGGGGAATTCAACTCTGCGGCAGAAGCGCGCCTAGGATTGCCAAGTTGTCACCCTGATGTCGTGATCTTAGATATCTCAATGCAAGACGAAAGTGGCCTGAGCTTATTGGAAGAGATTCCATCTGGCATTGCCAGCATCATGTTGAGCGTTCATGACTCGCCGGCGATGGTTGAGAAGTCATTAGAGTTAGGAGCCAAAGGTTATCTCAGCAAGCGCTGTAGCCCTGATGAGTTAATCCAAGCCGTACACACGAGCGCAAATGGTGGCTGTTATCTCACGCCCGATATCGCCATAAAGCTTGCGACGCCCATGAAGAATAAAGCCTCTTTAAATCAGCTCACCCGCAGAGAAAGCGAAGTGTGTCAGTTATTGGCGACAGGGCTCGATGTAAAATCTATTGCCGTAGAGCTAGGAGTTAGCCATAAAACGGTGCATGTACATCGAGCCAATGCGATGGACAAACTCAATGTTAAGAACAACGTCGAGTTAGCTAAATTGTTCACACAAGACCAGTACTAATGCGTTCCTATCTAGCCACCTCCCTGTGTGGGGTTTTTATGGCTGGCTGTGCATGGTTCTGTTTATGGGTTATTGCCTTCTATTTCATTAATGACCCTGAGTTAGCCATTCTGCTTTTCCCGTTTTCACTTCGATTGGGAATGACGCTGCACACTCGCACTCACTATTGGCCCGCTATCTATATTGCAGAGTGGGGGCTTGCGATTGCTTTAGCTCTGCTACTTGATGAACCTCAATGGCTGACGATACTCATCGCCAGTGGGTTGAGTATTCCTGCCACTCTAATTGCCAAGCGTTATTATTCTGGTGACCAAAATCGTCACTTGTTAGTGATGGCGAGCTTAATCATGGTCACAGCATTTATTAATGTTGCCGTGGTGGGCTCTCATGTACCAGCCGTTTACATGGTGTGGTTAGCGAGTATCACGGGTGGACTGATGCTGGTGCCGATGTGTTATCTGGTCTGGAACTATCTATTCCAAAATAAGTGGGCGCCACTGAGCTCTTATTTAATCAACAATGTTGTTGAGTTCAAAATCCGTCATATTGCTTTATATAGCGTGTTGTTGGTCGCCAGTATTTTGATACAAACCAGTTTGCCTGATGAGCTAAGGCGCTTTGCCCCGTTCTGTATGGCGATCCCTATTATCTTGCTCGCCGTTCGTTACGGATGGCAAGGCGCTCTGCTTGCAACAATGCTAAATAGTGTCGCGTTGATTGCAGCCCACAGCGGAACATCCAAACTCGAAATTACCGACTTACTCTTGTCTCTATCTGCTCAAACCATCACAGGTATACTGCTTGGTTTAGCGGTTCAAAAGCAGAAAGATCTCAACTCGAAATTACGCAGTGAGCTCTCCAGAAATCAAAATCTTTCACGTCAGTTAGTTACCGCTGAAGAGTCGGTTCGTCGTGATATTGCGCGTGAACTGCATGATGAAATCGGCCAAAACATCACGGCAATTCGTACTCAGGCAAGCATTATTAAACGTGTCGACGCGGCTGAGATGAGCGTTCGCTGTGCGGGTACCATTGAATCATTATCTTTGAATGTTTATGACACCACCAAACGTCTACTTACAAAATTAAGACCTAAGATGCTGGACGATCTGGACCTAAAAGATTCCGTGGAACAGCTTATTCGAGAGATGGAGTTTTCGGATCACGGCGTTGATATTCAGTTAAATTGGCAAGGTGATTACTCGTGTTTGAGTGACACGCTTAAGGTCACTATCTTCAGGCTGTGCCAAGAATCTCTAAACAATGCCTCTAAATACGCCAACGCGAGCGAGATCAGAATTGAACTGCTTTTAGGTGACCAGGCTTATCTTCAGATATCAGATAATGGCATTGGTTTTACAGCGCAAGATCTTCTCAAAGGAATGGGTGTTCGCGGTATGCAAGAGCGTGTTCAGGCGCTCGGCGGCAAGATGACAATCAACGCTAATGGCTCATCTTCGGGTACCAATATCAGCGTTACATTACCTAAAGTGTGAGAACGAATATGTTTGGATTTCTGCGCTCAACAACGTCAGAGAGTGATGCTCTAACTGATGATGAGGTCAATCAGAGTTATCGCTATTGGCGCCTTCACATCATGATAGGAATGTATGTCGGCTATGCGGGTTTTTACTTCACTCGTAAAACCTTTAATTACGCCGCGCCTGCAATGATCACCGATCTAGGTTTGGACAAAGGCGATATCGGCTTAATTGGCACGCTCTTTTATCTTTCTTATGGCTTATCGAAATTTATCTCAGGTACGATATCGGATCGGTCGAACCCTCGTTACTTCATGGGGTTGGGCCTAATTGCGACAGGCTTGATCAATATAGCGTTTGGCTTTTCTAGTTCGTTGGCTACGTTTATCTCGCTTTGGGTGCTCAATGCATGGTTTCAAGGATGGGGTTGGCCTTCATGTTCTAAGCTGTTGACGACTTGGTATTCTCGATCGGAAAGAGGGTTTCGTTGGGCTATCTGGAATACGGCGCATAACGTCGGCGGGGCACTAATCCCTATTCTTGTTGGCTATTTGACTCTCCAATACAGTTGGCGAGCTGGGTTTATCTGGCCGGGTGTGATTGGTGTTTTTATCGGTCTTATTGTCTGCTGGCGCTTACGTGACAAGCCCACCACCATGGGACTTCCGACGGTAGGGAAGTGGCGCAGTGATCACCTGGAATTAGCGCAAGAGAGCCATGGGCAAGGGTTAAGCTATCGAGAGATCCTGAAAACCTATGTGTTCAGCAATAAGTACATTTGGTTGCTCGCCTTTAGTTACGTGTTGGTTTACATCGTAAGAACGGCAGTTAACGACTGGGGCAATTTATACCTCACCGAAGAACACGATTACAGTTTGATCAACGCCAACGCTGCCTTGTCTCTGTTCGAGATAGGAGGTTTTGTTGGTTCACTTGTTGCTGGGTGGGGATCGGATAGGTTGTTTGGTGGCAACCGCGGTCCAATGAACATCTTGTTTGCGATTGGCATCTTCCTTTCGGTTTCGGCTTTATGGCTTATGCCTTTAACCAACTTTGTGTTTCAAGCGGCTGGGCTATTCTGCATTGGCTTTTTTGTTTTTGGCCCTCAAATGCTTATTGGCATGGCGGCGGCGGAATGTTCACATAAAGACTCTGCCGGGGCGGCGACAGGTTTTGTTGGCTTGTTTGCTTATATGGGAGCAGCACTTTCTGGTTACCCATTAGCGCTCGTTCTAGAAGCTTACGGCTGGAGTGGGTTCTTCATTACCATCTCGACTTGTGCGGCCGTTATTGGCTTGCTGTTACTGCCTTTCTTACAAGCTCAATCACCTCAGAAAAGTGCAGAAGCTCGCTCTAGCTTTTAAGGAACGATAACAAGATAGTCACTAGTGTTTGTATTCAGATGCTTGTATCGCTGCTGTAACCAGTGCGATACAAGCCGCTATCTTATTTTCGGCGCTTTCTATACGTGATATTCAAATGTGACTATTTTCACGCTTTTCATCGGTCTCACCTGTTTCTAAGAATTTTTCCTATTGCGTCTAAGACCTCATCTCATGTGGGTTCTAGCCGAGCTCTGTAGTCTTTCTAATTATTTACGTTATTAGAAATCAGCTCTCTGAATTGTGTTCAAAGGGCTCACTACGGAAAACGCCATGTCACTCAGCCACCTCTCAGAACACTCATTTTTCCCAATGGAAAACACCATCCAAAATTATGCATGGGGGAGCATTTCTTCGATACGTGAACTGTTTGGCTTTCAGAATGAGTCACAAGAGCCGCAAGCGGAAGTTTGGATGGGAGCGCATCCAAAAGGTTGCTCAATGGTTAAGCTTGACCAGCACTTGGTGCCTCTCTCTGAGCTGATTAACAAGAATAAACCGGCCTATCTATCAAGCGATATTGCGCAGGAGTTTGGTGAGCTGCCGTTCTTGTTTAAGATCTTGGCAGCAGAAAAAGCGTTGTCTGTTCAGGTTCACCCAAACAAGCGCCAAGCAGAGGTTGGCTTTGCAAGAGAGGAGCAAGCAGGAATCCCTCTGACTGCAGGACATCGTAATTACAAAGACTCTAACCACAAACCTGAATTGGTTTACGCGATCACTGAATATCAAGCAATGAATGGCTTTCGAGAATTCGATGAAATATTAGGGTTGTTCAGAAAGTTGAATTCGAGCGAGCTGGCTGGTTTAGTTGAAGAGTTTGGCAACCACCTTGATTCTCTAGGTTTAGAGGCGTTTTTCCGTGATTTATTAACTCTGGACGACCAACGTAAACACCGAGCATTAGAGCAACTTCTGGCTTACGCAGCCGCTCACCAAGGTCAATCTGAGTTTGCTTTGGTTATTGAGCTTAGTCATCAGTATCCAAACGATATTGGTCTATTTTGTGTTCTGCTTCTTAACTTGATCACATTGAACCCGGGTGAAGCGATGTATTTGAATGCGAATACTCCGCATGCTTACATTAAGGGAACTGGGCTCGAGATCATGGCAAATTCAGACAACGTTTTGCGAGCAGGTTTAACGCCAAAGCACATTGATGTCGCCGAGTTGGTTGCCTGTACAGAGTTCAAACCGATCCCGTTTGAACGCTTGTTGTTAGCGCCCTCAAAACTGGGTCAATGTGATAGTTATGATATTCCTGTCAGTGATTTTGATTTCAATATCTTTCATCGCCCTCAGCAAGAAGAAGTGATCACAAGCGGTGCTGAAATTTTAATGGCGATAGATGATGATTTAACGTTAATGAGTCAGAAAGGTGAACACCTGACACTCACCAAAGGGCAATCGGTATTTATCCCAGCTTATATTGGTCATTATGTACTGAGCAGTAATGGCCGTGTTGCCAGAGCGTTTAATTAGAGATGGTGTTTGTGGTATAGATTGAGCTCCATCCCCACAAAATCATCATCTCCTTCATCAACAACGTGATAGCCAAGCGATTGATAAAAGTTAATAGCACGAGCATTACTTTTAAAACTCGATAGAGTGACTTGACTAAGTTGCTCTGCCATAGCTTTTTTATGTATGAGAGTCATGACTTGCTTGCCAAGCGAACGACCTTGGTACTGGGGGAAAATGATCAGCAAATGAATATGGTATGCGTTGTCATAAGGTTTAAAGCAGGCGAGCCCCACTCTTTTATTTTCGCGATATACCCAATGAAACCAAGATGGATGGTATTCGTTTAAAAGTCGTTGACGTTGAAAGTCGTCATCCCAGCCGAAAACGCTATCTACGTGTATGAAGATACCTTGTTTAACACACGCAAACAGTTCATCGAATTCAGAATTTGAAGCGAGTTGGAGTTGTATGTTCTCTTCTTTCATTGCCACTTTTACCGCTTCCTTATCAAACGCCTTTGAATAAGTAAACAGTAACATAATTGAAGAAGCCGAATTAGCTTAGATTTGCGAAGTGATGAAACCAAAAAGCCATGCGTGATGCATGGCTAAGAATAAAGTCTTGGATTGATTTTTCTATACGATCTTAAGCGCGTGATGGCGTGTGAGCTGTTTGTGTAGCGAGTCTTTTAGCTCCATGCGTTCTACTTTGAGGTTGTGCATGCTGTCGTCATCGATAGGGCTGCCAGAGATTTCTAGCTGACGGATGTCGTAGTCGAGTTGGTGGTATTTCTGCATGTCTGCTTTGAATTTTTCGTCGTCGTGGTTGAGCTGAACAATGTCTAATTTAAGATCTGGGAAATCTAAGATAAAGGCATGGTTTTCATTGAGCATTGGCACTTCCTCTCTAGTCGAATTATTAACAGTATAGAAGTAATTTTTCGAAAGAAATGTGGTTCAAAACACAAAGCCGTAAAGCGATCAAAAAAGGGCGTAAACTCGTAGAATTATCCTCGAAATTGCGCCCTTTTGTATGTATATAGCTAACTATTTATAGTTATATGTTTAGAACTATAAGAGTTTAAAGCAGAAAGTTTACTTTGCTTTCTTACCAGAGCGTTGCTGCTCTTTGTGTGCAAGCTTCTCTTTTTTGCGTTGCTCGATAAGGTGAGCAGCTTCGCCGCCTACGTGGGTTTCGCCACGAGCATTCGACAGTTGAACTTGCTTTTCACGTTCACGGAAACGGGCTTTCTGCTCGTCGCTGTGCTTATCAATACACTTAGGGCAGCTTACGCCTTTCTCGAAGTGTTTAGAGGCTTTGTCTTCGTCAGTGATTGGCAGGCGACACGCGTTACACACATCGTAACCGCTCTTTTCTAGCTGGTGGTTTACTGCAACTCGACCATCAAATACGTAGCAGTCGCCTTCCCACATACTCTCTTCTTCAGGTACCTCTTCTAGGTACTTAAGAATGCCGCCTTCAAGGTGATAAACCTCATCAAAGCCTTGCTCTTTCATGTAGGCTGTTGATTTTTCGCAACGAATACCGCCAGTACAGAACATCGCAACTTTCTTGTGCTTCTTAGGATCAAGGTTGTCTTCAACGTATTGAGGGAATTCACGGAAGGTTTCTGTGTTTGGGTTTACAGCATTTTTGAATGTACCGATATCGACTTCGTAGTCGTTGCGAGTATCAACCAGAATTACATCAGGATCAGAAATCAGAGCGTTCCATTCGTTTGGTTTCACGTAAGTGCCGACAACGTGGCGTGGGTCGATACCCTCAATGCCCATGGTTACGATCTCTTTCTTAAGCTTAACCTTGGTGCGGTTGAATGGTTGTTCTTCGTTGAACGACTCTTTGTAAACAACATCAGCCAAACGAGAATCTTGTTTGAACCATTGAAGAAGAGCGTCGATAGATTCGCGCTTACCTGCAACGGTGCCGTTGATACCTTCACTCGCAAGTAGCAAAGTACCGCGGATTTGGTTGGCTTCTAACACGTCAGTGAGTGGCTGGCGAATTTCTTGGTAATCATCAAGTGCTACGAATTTATACAGAGCACATACAACATATTGAGACATGGTTTTTCCTTTCTGCGAGCTGGAACGTAAATCCAGAGCGGTTGCCTTTTATGATACATACTGAGTTTGATTTACTCAGGTTTGCCCATATTGGCTTATTAAAATCCGCCGCAGTATAACCAAGCCAAGGAAGGACAAAAACCAACCAAAAGTAGGGCTATTTAGCATTGTTATTAGTGTGGCTTTTGGACTAAGAAATGCAATGAAACCGTTTTATCTGGTTCGAATTACAACACGTATTCCCAAACCAAAAAGGCCCTGCTGTAAAAATACATCAGGGCCTTGGTATTGAATCTGTCTGACTTAATCAGCGATTACGCTTGGTTAAGTACTTCCGCTAAGCGTTTCACCGCTTCTGTTAATTCTTCTGGGTTGGCGTTAGTGAAGTTTAAGCGCAGTGCGGCTTTTGCTTCATCGGCCTTTGGATAAAATACTGGGCTTGGTACAACCGCCACACCATTCGATAGCAAAGTCTTAGCTAATTCGAAGGTATCGCACTCTGGGATTTCTACCCAAATGAACATCCCGCCATCTACGGCTTTTAACACGCAATCTGCAGGCAGTTGTTTCTCTAGCTCTGAGAACAGCACTTCATAACGAGACTTGTACAGGGTGCGAATGTTCTCCATGTGTACGCCAAAGTCTTCATGTTTTAGAAGACCAACAAGCAGTGCTTGCATGGGTACACTTGAGTGTAAGTCAGCGCCTTGCTTCACTTTGATCAGTGGTTCAAGGTAGCTGCGTTTACCTGTTACCGCGCCAATACGTAGACCTGGCGATGCAATCTTAGAGAATGAACGAAGAACGATAGAGTTATCAGGGCAGAACGAAGAAACCAACGGCAGCTCTGTGCCTGTGAAACGTAGCTCACGGTATGGCGCATCTTCAATGAATGCCACGTTGTATTTGATACACAGCTCAGCCACTTTTTGACGAGTTTCTGTTGCCCAGCACACACCGGTTGGGTTGTGAAAATCAGGCACCGCGTAGAACATTTTTGGCGCTTGCTGTGCAAAGCATGTTTCCAATTCATCTAGATTCGGCCCAAATTCGGTTTGAGACACGGTCGCAATGTTTGCTTGAACTAGGCCAAACACCTGCATCGCACCTAAGTAGCTTGGCGCTTCCATCACAACCACATCACCTGGATCGACATACGCACGCGCAATCAAATCCAAACCTTGCTGAGAGCCAGTACAAATCATTACCGTGTGTGACTCTGGCAATTGGTAGCTTTGTGTTAGGTGGTCAAGCAACGGGCCGTAACCGGCAGTAGAGCCGTATTGGAAAACTTCAGGCATGTTCGCTAGGTTTTCTAGCGTTGGCTTCATTAAATCGATTGGGAATGTTTTCTCGTCCGGTAAACCGCCGGCCAATGAGATGACATTTGGATCACTTGCGGCTGCGAGGATCTCTCGAATGTATGAAGATTGAATCTGTTGTAATGACTGTGCGATTTCCATGTGTTGTGTCTCGTCGTTTATCGTTTTTATTCTATCGCTTGATATTACACGGCAATTGTAAAAACTAGCGTGTCCGTTTATGCTCTTAAACATGTCCATTTATGCTATTTAAACGATGTCACGTCAACACATATCGCGAATCAATGATGTCTTGTTCCATATTCACCAAGACATCAGTCAACCTTTGTCTGCCAAAGAGTTATCTGAGATAGCGGCCTATTCAGAACAGCACTTTCATCGCACCTTTAAAAGCGTGGTCGGGGAGTCGTTGCATCAATATATCCGTCGAACTCGAATGGAGTATGCAGCCAACCAACTGATGTTTGATACCAGCTCGTCTGTGGTTGAGATCGCTCATAAATGTGGCTTTAGTTCTGTATCTTCGTTTAGTCGAGCATTTAAAGCGACCTTCAATATGTCGCCCGGAGAATGGCGTAAGCATGATTTACAAGTAGCAGAAAAGCCCTATTTGAAAGATCCCGAAGTGGCGGCGGGCTATTTGAATGTGGCGCAGCGAGTATTGCCCGAACCCAAGATCGTTGAAGTGCCTGAACGCATGGCGGCCTATGTTCGACATACGGGATATAACCGATCCATTCGCAATGCGTGGTTGATATTGAAAGCGTGGGCGAATTCAGAACAGCGTGATTTTTCAAGTCAATTTGGTTTGCATCACTCAAACCCTGCTTGGGTTGAGATGGATCAGTGTCGTTATGTCGCGTGTATCGCGATTGATGAACCGATTAAGTATCGCAGTATCGTGAACCAGATGGTGATCCCAGGAGGCTTGCATGCGGTGTTTCGACTGAATGGCCGCTATGGTGAGCTGCTACCACAGATCAGTATGGTGTTAGAAAAGTGGCTACCCACATCTGGTTTCAAACAGCGCTCGACTCCCGCGTATGTGCATTATCATCAGAATCACTTTCTTAATAGTGATGAAATATTCGAACTCGATTTTTACCTTCCCGTGAGTTTTTACTAACCGATCTAAAGCTACTCATTTGGCTCGCTAGCGCAAAATCACTTAATCGATCGTTGTGCTGTTTTGTTGATAATCTACTCTAAGTAAATGATGACAACGTACGGATTAAACGATAGTATCCCGTTCTAATTGCAAATAGTTCTTAATATCACTCGCTAGAATATGACCATTACCCACAAAGATTATCTAAAAATCGCTTTCCCTTTCATCATCTCAACGGTGACTCAGCCTCTGCTTGGCGCGGTGGATACCGCCGTGATTGGTCAGCTTGGCATCGCTGAATTGATCGGTGGTGTGGCGATTGGCACCATCATTATGAACACCATGTATTGGTTATTTGGCTTTTTCCGTGTCAGTACGACCGGGCAAAGTGCGATGGCATTGGGTAAGGGCAGTCGCTCTGATTTAGCGGGTAGCTTGATGCGTCCGTTTGTGCTGTCTGGTTTGGTGGGTTTGATCTTTATCTTGATACAACCACTCATCTGGCAAGGCGCAATGTGGGTGATAGAGCCTGAAGCCAATGTAGCCGAGCACGCGCATATCTACTTCAGTATTTTGATTTATGGCGCGCCTTTCGTGTTGCTTAACTACACCATTATTGGTTGGTTAATGGGACAGGCGAAAGCCAAAGACGTTCTTTATACACAAGTGTTTGGTAATGTGTTGAACATTGTCTTGGATGCGGTGTTTGTACTTTATTTCGATTTGGGTGTCGCAGGTGTGGCTTACGCAAGTTTGATTGCACAAGTTACCACCTTTGCGATTGGTGTGACCTTGGTGATGAAGACCAGCAATATTTCGATCTCTGAGTTCTTGCAAGGCTCGAAGATGACCAAGAAAGACCTATCGACAATCATCTCTTCGAATACCGATCTATTGCTTCGCACTATTTGTATCTTGGTGTTCTTCAACATGATGGCGCGTACTGGCTCTAAACTGGGTACCGATGTTCTAGCGGCTAACGCGATCTTGATGCAGGTGACCTTCATTGTCAGCTATATGTTTGATGGTATTGCCAACGCATCGAGTGTGTTTGCAGGTAAGGCGGTAGGACAGAAGAACCCTTCAATGCTTGATCGTGTTTTAAGGCTTAACTTCCAATGGACGGCAGGTTTCATTGCCGCGCTGACGCTTTTAACTTTGATTTTTAAAGATATGATTGTTTTCTTGTTTACCGATATTCCAGCGCTGGTCACGCTGTACCAAGAGATGGCTCCGTGGTTAATTGTGTTCCCGCTAGTGGCTGGCTTTGGCTTAACGGTTTACGGCATCTTTACCGGAACGGGAACCACGCGTCCGGTTAGAGACTCAAGCATCGTGACTTTGTTGGTATTCTTAGCGGTACAGGCATTCACCATCGATATTTGGGGCAATCATGGTTTGTGGCTTGCGTTTACTCTGTTCTATCTTGGGCGTATTGCGTTCCTGTATCCGTTCATCGCACAAGTTAAGCAGAAGTGTTTCCCAGTCAAAGATGCAGTACAGGGTGCCATTAACTAAGCTGTCTAATTGCCATCTTTAATACATTATTAATATTTTATGAAAGCGCTTTACTATTTTTATACGATAAATTTGGTGAGCGCTTTTTTGTATGTAATGACTCACTATAAATGGTCAATAAAATTGTAAGTAAAACGCGATACAGTTCAATGTCCGCTTTTCATCGCCTCAGCTAAATGATAATGTTGTTATGTTATAACATCTATCTGTGAGTATCTGCGTGAACGCCCCACTTTTGTCTGTTGACCACCTAACGATCAAAACCTCTTCGAGAACCCTTTTCCAAGATATCCACTTCGATGTTTATCGCGGTGAGCTGTTGGCGATCATGGGACCGTCAGGCATTGGTAAGTCGATGCTTTCTCGCGCTATTGCCGGGTTTCTGCCAGAGACGATTGAAGTTGAAGGTCATATTTCTCTATCTGGTGAAGCTGTGTGTGGTTTGCCTATGTTGCAAAGAACTGCCACACAGCGCCCCGCAGTTATCTTCCAAGATGCGCTTCAAGCTTTGAACCCTCTGGTTTCAATAGAAGGTCAACTCTGCCTTGCCTTGACGGGAACTCGCACTAAGCTTAAATCAAAAGAAAAAATTCAAATTACCGAGTTGCTGAATCAACTTGGTTTTCCTAATCCAGAAACCATCTTGCCGTTGTACCCGAGCCAAATTTCGGGTGGGCAACGCCAACGTGTGTGTATTGCGATTGGCTTGCTGAGTAACGCCGATATTATCATCGCCGATGAACCAACCAGTGCGTTAGATCCGGTGACAGAGCAAGAGATACTTAAGCTGATTCGACACAATGTTAAACAGCGTCAAATTGGTGGTTTACTCATCACCCATGACCTGCATAGCGCGTTGGCGTGTGACAAGCTGTTAGTCATCGATGATGGTGGTGTGGTGGCTTACGGTGCACCGAAACATGCACTTGAGTCGAGCTCTCACGCTTTCTGCTGTTCATTGAGAGACTTAATCGAATGAGCTCGACCTTATCACTAAACTCAGAAGCCTCGCCATTAATGCCAGTGACTGATTCAGAAACACAAACACCGATAGAGATTAAGTTCGACAATGTGAGTGTTCACTACTACTCCGTACCAAGTTGGCTGGGTGGTAAGGCGTTCAAAGCGCTGCAGAACATCGACCTTAATGTTGAAGACAAAAGCCTAGCAATTGTTGGGCGTTCTGGTGCCGGTAAATCAACGTTAATTGAACTGCTATTTGGCCTTAAAGCGCCAACCGTTGGTCAAATAAACTTGTTCGGTTATTCGCTCCCAATTCGCGATAGCAAAGCGCAAGCAACGGTGTGTCGCTTGATTCAATTGGTGCCTCAAGAGCCCCACACTAGCCTCAACCCTTACTATACCGTTCGACAGATCTTAGCCGAACCTCTAAGTAACTTAGAGGTTTCGGGTAATCATGAAGCCATCATTGAAGAGGCGCTTTCAGACGTTGGATTGCCTGCCAGTTTGCTCTTACTGAAACCTAATCAGCTTTCTACAGGTCAAGCTCAACGTGTGGCTATTGCTCGGGCTCTTGTCGTTAGACCCGCAGTGCTGGTGGCCGATGAACCTACTGCCAGCCTTGACCCAGTGAATCGCCAAAGGTTGTTGGACTTGGTTAATTCATTAAAAAAGAAGCGCGATATGCGCCTTATTTTGGTTACTCACGATTTAGGTGCCGCAAAAGCCCTTTGTGAAGAAATACTGGTACTCGACCATGGTGAAATGGTGGAGCACGGACCGACCGATCAAGTGATGAGTAAACCTGCTCATCCTGCGACTCAGATGCTGATCGAGTCTCAGCCTCTTTCGAAATCTACTTGTTAAACACAACCTTATTTATTAAAAAAATACAGCTACAGAGAAAAAATAATTATGCGTTTTAATTCAATCAAACTGGCTTGCACGCTTGCGTTGGCTCTGCCTTTGACGGGCTGTTTTGACTCTCAACCAGGGTCTAGCGATGCCGCAGTAAAATCTGAAATTCGAGTTGCGATGATGCAACCACCAAGAACGGGTTTATCGCCACTTTCTGATGACGCTTTTAAGTTATCTCGTTGGAGCACAGCAGAAACTCTGGTTAACCTGAGCCCAACCTCAGAAGCAGAACCTATGCTAGCAACGGATTGGAAACATCTTGATCCTCTGACTTGGCAGTTCACGATTCGCCAAGGCGTTAAATTCCATGACGGTTCGACATTAACGGCAAACTCTGTAGTGAACTCTCTACAAAAAGCGCTTGAAGCAGCACCTAAGCCGCGTATCCTAGATGGCGTAGAGCTAGAAGTGAAAGCGATGGACAACTACCGTGTAGAGATTAAAACCAGCTTTGATGACCCTCTTCTACCAAGCCGTTTATCAAGCCCTCAATTAGCGATCCTAGCAGCAAGTGCTTATCAAGAAGATGGTCGTGTTAGTCCAATTGGCGCAGGTACTGGCCCGTTTGAGCTGACTGAAATCAACGGCACAACCAGCGCGAAACTGAAACGTTTTGACGGCTACTGGGGCGAAAAAGCGCAAGTAGAATCTGTAATTGCAGAATACGTTCCTAATGGTTTTGCTCGTGCTGCAGCACTGAGAACCGGCACGGCTGACGTCGTTGAAGCGGTACCCGTTTCACAAATCGCGACCATTGATCCGAACCTACTTTACGAAGTGGCAATGCCTCGTACTAATACGCTTTACCTGAACAACAAGTCAGGCGTATTTAGCGATATTGAACTGCGTAAGGTAGCGGCAGCTGCAGTAGACCGTGAGCAGATCGTGAATACTGTTTATGAAAACCACGCGGATATCGCGCAAGGCCTATTAGGTCCTGCACTTGCTTGGGCTGAACCAATTCGACCTGAAGGTCAGGCAGTTGACAAAACGCTAAAAGCGAACGGCGAAAGCATTGTTATTGGTACCTTTACCGACCGTGCAGAGCTTCCAGAAGTGGCAGCGCTACTGAAGCAACAACTTGAAGCGGCTGGTTTCAAGGTTGAGCTGGATATTCGTGAATATGCTCAGATCGAGAACGATGCGCTATCTGGTAAGTTTGACGCGTTTATCCTTTCTCGTGCAACGGTTCTAGATTCGGGTGACCCAGTGGCTTACATGATGAGCGACTTTGGTTGTAAGGGTTCATTCAACCTTGGCCAGTTCTGTTCTCAAGAGGTAGATAAAGCACTGAATCACGCTGACCTACAACCGCTAGGTGCGCTGCGTCACCAAGCGATCATCGAAGCTGAACAAAAAATCCTTAACGATTTCGCGGCTATCCCGCTGCTTCACGAACGTGTGATTCAAGGTGAAAGTGAGCGTGTAAGCAATGTCGTTCGTGACCCAAGTGAACGTCGCTTGGTTGACCAAACTACACAGGTCAAAAAAGCGACACAAGTTAACCCGGCAACACAGGCTAACTAAATAAATGTTATCTGCTGAGACTCTGCGTCGAACTCTATTTATCTTGACGCCTTGGCTATCAAGAATCGCCTCACTGATTGTGGTGGTGATTCTTGTTGGTTTGATGCCTGACATTGCAGGCATCGATCCAAGCCAATCTATTCTGCGGGCTAGGGCGGGGCAACAACACCTGCTTACGCCTGAAGCTTTAGCGGCGGTACGCGCTGATCTTCAGCTTGACCGTTCAGCCATTGAGCGCCTGCTCGACTGGGTAGGAAGTGCTTTTTCAGGTGATCTAGGTGAATCATGGATTGATGGTTCTTCGGTTGCACTAGGTATTCAAAAAACAGCGTCTACATCTCTGTTTTTGATGTCTAGCGCACTGGTGATGACTTTCGTACTGTGTGGTGCAGGCCTGCTTGCCACCTTACGCAGTTGGAAGAAGGGCAAGCTGGGGCAGAGCTACAGCAGTTTAAGTACGGTATTAATATCGTTGCCAGAGTACGTAGTGGCCTCGGTATTAATATTGGTGTTCTCTATCTGGTTAGGTTGGCTACCACCGTATGGTTGGCAAGGTTGGCAAGATATCTGGCTACCGAGTTTAGCGCTCGCACTGCCTGCAAGTGGCTTGTTTAGTCGTCTACTCAGAGACAGTTTACAACGCGTTCTCAATGAACCTTGGGTGATCACTTGGCTCAGTGCCAACGTTCATTCCAATCAAATTATTCGCTTTGCGTTGAAAAGAGCGCTGAGCAGCCTGATCCCACAGATCGCGATGATCGTGATCGGTTTGACTGGTGGCGCGGTCGCGGTTGAGCTTATCTTCTCGATTCCGGGTATCGGTCGCATGATCTTAGGCGCAGTCAAAGCGCAAGATTTGCCGATGCTGCAAGGCGGTCTGTTGGTATTGCTGCTGTTTTCAATTGCCGTGAGCAGCATGAGCTTGTTTGTTCAGCAATTGATTCTTGGCCACAGCCTGAAAAGCGGCAAGCTCATCAGTAGCCACTCTTCGTTTCGTTTTACCCAGAACCGCGCAAAGCGTGTCACTGCTTTTGCGATCTTCTCTTTCCTAATTGCTATCGTTGTATGGGCTGCATTCCGAGACCCATACACTAGCCAATTCGCACGCTTGGCATCACCGAGTTGGCAAGCACCTTTGGGCGCAGATGGCATTGGTCGAGACCTACTGGCGAGAATTGGTTCTGGTATGATTGCGACCTTCCAAGCCGGCATATTGGCAACGTTCTTGAGCTTGGTGACGGGCATCATCATGGGTTTCAACACCCGCTTTAGCCAAGGCCTTATCGAGATCACTAAGGGTATCCCATACATCATTGCAGGCTTGCTTGTTGCAGGCTTAACGGGGATGAATCCGAACAGCGCATTAATCGCGATTGTATTGGTGTCGTGGGCGCCGCTAGCTGCACACTGCTCAAGCTTGATCGTAGAAGCCAAGGCTCAACCTTATACACACCTCGCGCCACTATGGGGCACCAGTAAGCTTAGAATCTTCCGTTTCTACTTGCTTCCGTATGTGTTGCCACCGTTGTTAAGACACGCGATGTTGAGGCTACCAGTCATCACTCTAAGTCTGACCTCGCTGAGCTTCATCGGATTAGGGGCAAAGCCACCAACACCTGAATGGGGTTTGATGATCGCAGAGAACCTTCCATACATTGAGCGCGCGCCATTAGCAGTCATGGGGCCAATTGTTGGGCTGATCTTGTTGGGTGCAGCCATTAACTTGATGTTTGATGACTAACGTAAAGATCCGGTCGCTGAGGTTTCTAAATTGACGATCCGATTGGGTATTCGATTTAGCATTTATGTTGTAACCTTAGCCCTGCTTTTTAGAGACGCTTTTTGATCGGCTCGAAAGTTAAACAGGCCCTAGTTAAGTGTAAAGGATTCAACATGTATCTCGTTTTGTATTGCCACAATATTGGTATGACCGACTTTTCTTTCTTTGAGACGGAAGATTTCGATAAGGAAGATGGCTATATCGTGCGAGGCAAATGGCCGAACGAGAAAGCGTTCCGTGATTACTTAACCAAAGAGTTTGGTGACATGAACGAGTTCCAAGTGATCGACTTAATCGCCAAAGGCGCAGAAGCAGAACACTACTCGCCAGAAGAGTTGGTGCGCTTAGCTCAGTAGCCGCTAGCTCAGCAATATCTAGCTCGGTAATACGTTTTAAATCGAATAAACAAATGGCAGCCTGATTGGGCTGCCATTTTTCGTTTTAAGCTAGAGCACGTTGCTCGCAGTATGAGTGGATCTACTGCGCCACTTCGTCCACCAAGTACAAGATTGATTGATACGGAATGCCACTGTGGTGTGATAAACCGATCTCACAGGTTCGGCTGTTACTAAAGCCACGAGTACAGTTGCTCGGTACTTGTTCTTTAAGTGGGTGGACTGCCGCTTCATTTAGTTCTGGCGTAGTGAAGCCTTTGTCACCCGCCCAGCCACAACATTGAATATGCTCTGGAACAATCACCTCTTCGGTACACGCTTTAGCAAGGTTTAACATCGCGCCTTCTAAGCCCATTCGACGAGAGCTACACGTGACATGCAGCATCACGGTTTCTTGTAGCGGCTCAAGCGTCAGATGTTCAAGCAAATATTGATTCACAAACCCTGTTGGCTCTAACACCTCTAATGGCTTGGTGAACTGTTCAATACTGCGTTTAGCACATGGGCTGGTATCCATCAATATTGGGTATTCACCCTGACGACTGGCTTGCCATAGCACTTCTTCCAACTGCTGAGCCTTCGACTGTGCTAAGTCGGTCATTCCTTTGCTGTCGTAAGGCATACCACAGCATTGGTCATCTAGCTTCTTCGGTAGAATTACCTCGAATCCTGCCTTGTTGAGCAAAGACATGGTCACTTCAGTAAGAGGACGTTGGTCGCCCGCATCACTTTGTTGCCCCATGGTTCGACTGGCACACGAAGGGAGGTAAACCACTTTCTTCGCGTTGTTCGATGTTTCGGCTGTCATTGGTGAAGCCGTGAGGGAGTGACTATTGGATTGCGGCATCTCTGGCATCCAAATCGGTGTCGCGCCTTTGGTCACTGAGCGTAGGCCATTGGTAAGCTTGCCGACCGTGTTGGCGCCCAGAACCTTACTCGCCACTTGGTTGGTTTTGAGGCCTGCTTTGGTCAGCTTAGTGGTGGTCGAGAAATGATCCGCTGTCCACTTAGCGATTGGTGTGAACTTCTCATACTTGGCAACACGAAGCTTCTTCACTAAGTCACCCGTATTAATACCTACCGGACAGCGCTCAGCACACAGGCCTGTTGCCGCGCAGGTATCAATGCCTTGGTATTCGAAGGTTTTCTCTAGTTCACTGGCTTCTATCTCTTCACCTGCTTCTCGGCGGCGTTGCAGTTCTCGGTACAACACAATACGTTGGCGAGGTGACAAGGTCAGTGTGCGAGACGGGCAAACAGGCTCACAGAATCCACACTCAATACAGCGGTCAACAAGGTCGTCGGCAGCAGGCATTGGTTTTAGGTCGGTGATGTGGGAATTTGGATTGTCGTTGATGATAACGCCGGGGTTGAGCAGCCTTTCTGGGTCAAACAGCGCTTTGATCTGTTGCATCAAGGCATAGCCATCTTTGCCCCATTCCAATTCCACATAAGGTGCCATGTTTCGGCCCGTGCCGTGTTCCGCTTTCAGTGAACCTTGATACTTCACTGCAACTAGCTCGGCAACGTCATCCATGAAACCGCCGTAACGGTCGATCTCTTCTTGGCTGTCGAAGCCTTGGGTAAACACAAAATGAAGGTTGCCTTCGAGTGCATGGCCGAAAATGATCGCTTCGCTGTAGTCGTATTTATCGAACAACTCTTGCAGCTCTCGAATACCGTTAGCCAGGTTTTCAACAGGGAAAGCCACGTCTTCGATGATAACGGTTGTGCCAACTTCACGAACGGCCCCAACCGCAGGGAACATGCCTTTTCGGATGCCCCACAGAGTCGCGACTGTCTTCGGATCGGACGTGAAAGGGACTGATTCAACAATTGTGTATTCAGTCAATGCATCCAAAATTGATTTACATTGTAAATCTAAGTCCTGCTGGGAGCTGGCGTGTGATTCAACCAAAATAGCCGCGGCTTCTAAATCCAAGCTAGGCATAAAGGCGGGCATACCCGGTTTATCAGCCACTGAACGCAGTGCTCTGCCATCCATCAATTCAACGGCAGCAACGGGTGTTTTTGATAGCGTAGTAACGGCTTTACTTGCTTGTTCGATGTCAGCAAACACCAACAGAGCCGAAGCTTTGTTCGGGTGTTCGATAACGGTGTTGTAGGTGATCTCTGCGATGAAGCCTAGCGTGCCTTCTGAGCCAATCATCAGGTGTTTGATGATCTCAATTGGATCGTGGTAATCGACCAAGGCATTCAGAGCGTAGCCAGTGGTGTTTTTGAGGCGGTACTTGTGGCGGATTCTGTCTGCAAGTTCTTGGTTTGACGCTGTCTGTTGATGTAATTCGACAATGCCTTCAAACAGGTCTTTATGTGATTCCTTGAATGCCTCAACACTTGCGTTGTCAGCCGTATCAAGCAGGGAGCCATCACTCAATACGATTTTCATGCTCTCAACGGTGCGATACGAGTTTTGCGCAGTACCACAACACATGCCGCTGGCGTTATTCGCCGCGATGCCACCGATTTTACAGGTATTGATTGAAGCTGGATCTGGGCCGATTTTACGTTGGAAAGGGGCGAGGTATTTGTTGGCATCAGCACCAATCACACCGGGCTGAAGAATGATCTGATTGCCGTTATCGACAATCTCATAGCCGCGCCAGTCGTCGGTTAGAGTGATGAGTACCGAGTCTGAAACCGCTTGTCCTGATAGGCTGGTACCCGCAGCGCGAAAGGTAAAATGAATGCCCAGTTCGCGACAGCTTTGAATGGTGAATATCACTTCATCTAAGTTTTTCAGCCTTAGAACCATTTTCGGTACCAAGCGATAGAAACTCGCATCGGTGCCGTAAGCCAAGCGCTTTGCCTCTTGCGTGACAATGCGTTCTGTTTCTATTCTTTGAGCCAGTATCGATTCAAGCTGCTGATAAGCTTGTGCGTCTATTACTCGCTCATGGGATGTGTTTGTCTCCATCTTTGCTTCCTTGTGCTTCTTATTTGGCACTGATTTGCTTTTTTGTTTTTTTATTTTATTTTCCAGTGCTTAAACGGTGTCACAACGGCAGTGGAATTGCTGTGACACCGATTGAACTTCGGTCTAAGTAGACCAAAGCATTACAGTGAATCAACGGACTTAATCTAGCCCCACCAAAGATTCACGGGTTAAGTCTTTGATTGTCTTGGCGCCAGTTAGAGTCATCGCAACGCGCATCTCTTTGTCGTACAGGTCGAGTAGGTTCTCAACACCTGCTTGTCCTTGCGCTGCTAACGCGTAAACGAAAGAGCGGCCAAGCAAGGTGCAGTCTGCGCCCATCGCCATCATGCGAACTACATCTAAGCCAGTACGAATACCAGAGTCGACCAGAATCTTGGTGTCGCCTTTTACCGCATCTGCAATCGCAGGCAGTGCTTTAGCACTTGATAGAACACCATCTAGCTGACGACCGCCGTGGTTTGAAACTACGATACCGTCTGCGCCAAATCTCACGGCGTCTTTTGCATCTTCTTCATCAAGAATGCCTTTGATAACCATTGGGCCATCCCAGAAGTCACGGATCCACTCTAGGTCTTTCCATGAAATAGACGGGTCGAAGTTATCACCTAACCAACCGATGTAGTCTTCCAGTTTGGTTGGAGAACCTCGGTAAGTAGATATATTGCCAAGGTCGTGCGGTTTACCAAGTAGGCCAACATCAACTGCCCAGCTAGGATGACGCATAGATTGGAATACACGACGTATTGCTGCATTTGGGCCACTCATTCCTGAGTGCATGTCACGGTAGCGAGCGCCGGGTACGGGCATATCCACGGTGAAGACCAGTGTTGTGACGCCAGCGGCTTTAGCGCGTTCAAGAACGTTCTTCATGAAGCCACGGTCTTTTAACACGTAAAGTTGGAACCACATTGGGCGTTCAATCTTAGGTGCAACTTCTTCAATCGGACATACCGACACGGTCGACATGGTAAAAGGGATGCCTTTGTTGTCGGCGGCTTTTGCTGCTTGTACTTCACCGCGTCTTGCGTACATACCCGTTAAACCAACAGGCGCTAGTGCGATTGGCATCGCTAGCTTCTCGCCAAATAGTTCGGTTTCCAAATTTAGGTCCGACATGTCGTTGAGTACGCGTTGTTTTAGCGCAATCTCAGCTAGGTCAGCCGTGTTGCGACGTAGGGTATGTTCTCCGTAAGAGCCACCATCAATGTAGTGGAAAAGAAACGGTGGTAATTTCGCTTTTGCTGCGGCGCGGTAATCAGTCGATGCGGATATGATCATAATTTCAGTCCTAAATTCTTGGGATGTTGCTCTTCTTTGAGAGCTTGGTTTGGGCTGCTTTAATTCGGGAAAATGGCGTTAATACCCATGGGTGTTGATGTGCTCTAGTATCCATCCCGGAACTCATCAACTGTCTTATTAGACGGTGTCGCTGTCGGGGAATTGAGTATTAACGCCAAGTGCTTTTGAACGACTTATGGTTTACATAAGTGCGTCGGTCATTTTGAATCCGTAGATAACCACTAGGCCGATGATGCCTGTCATCACCAAGTAGTAGAACGTTGGAATGATTGTCTTACGTAGGGTTGCACCTTCGCGTCCTAGCAAGCCAACAGTTGCTGATGCCGCTACCACGTTGTGAATCGCAATCATGTTACCTGCTGCTGCACCAACGGCTTGTAGAGCAACAACCACCGCACTAGAGATAGTCAGAGTCTGCGCTACTTCGAATTGGAACTGGCTGAACATCATGTTTGAAACTGTGTTCGAACCTGCAATGAAGGCACCTAACGCACCAACCGTTGCACTCAATGCTGGGAATGCGCTACCAACGAGGTCAGCTGCGAAGTTTGCCGTGGTTACGGGCATACTTGCTAAATCGGCACCGTTCACGCCAGAGTTAATGAAGATACGAACCATTGGGATGGTGAACACCAACACAAAGCCTGCGCCAATCAGAGTCTTGCTCGATTCACCGAAGGCTTTAGCCAGTGGCGTTGCGCTGCGAGATTGCATGAGAACAGCAACCAGCGCGACGAAGACCAAGATACCGCCCGGTAGATACAGAGGCTGAATCGCAGTGCTCACACCGGTTTCACCAAGGATGTTGCTGAACGATAGGCTAACGCTCTTCAGTAGGCCTTTGAATTCAGGGTTCACGCGGCTCGCAACCAAGGTCACCGCTAGCAGCACGTATGGTGCCCATGCCATCGCCATGCTCATCTTCTTATGGCCTTGATTGTTGTCGTCAAGGTCGATTTTCAGAGAACCTAGCCATTCTGCTGGCCACTTCTCTTCGCTTTCGAAATCCCATTTTGATTTTGGAACGAGGAAGCCACGTTTTGCTGCAGTAACCACAATTGCTAGGCCGACTAGACCACCAATTAGAGATGGGAACTCAGCGCCTAGGAAAACACCTGTTAGTGCGTAAGGAATAGTGAAAGCAGCACCTGCGAACAGTGCGAACGGCAGGATATCTAAACCTTCAGTCCAGCTTTTGTTCTTACCGAAGAAGCGAGTCAGCATCATTGCCATCAATACAGGCATCATCACACCAACGCAGGCGTGGATGATCGCAACACTTGATGTGATCTGTTGTAGGTAAGCATCCCATGTTGAACCATTGGCAATCAGGCTTTCACCGATGTTGTGCGTATCCAAACCTTTGTTTACGCCAACAATGATAGGTGTACCAACCGCGCCAAACGATACCGGCGTAGATTGAATCATCATGCCCATCAGTACCGCAGCTAATGCTGGGAAGCCGATTGCAACGAGTAAGGGAGCGGCGATTGCAGCGGGTGTGCCGAAGCCAGATGCGCCCTCAATGAATGAACCAAAACACCAAGCAATGATGATCGCTTGTACACGACGGTCTGCTGATATGTCAGTAAATCCGTTGCGGATGGTGGTGATAGCTCCGGTGTGTTTCAAAGTGTTTAATAAGAAGATGGCGCCGAACACAATCCAGAGAACCGACACGGTAATGCCGAAACCTTGGAATACAGAGGCCAACACGCGAGTGCCAGACATATCCCAAGCAAATAGGGCAATAGCAACGGTTAATGCAAATGCCACTGGCATCGCTTTTTTCGCAGGCCAGTTCAGGCCGACCAGCAGAATCGCTGCAACAACTATTGGTGAAAAGGCCAATAGAGCTAGTAGAGTTTCACTCATGGGTACTTCCTCGTACTGTTTTCAAACGTTCATGTTTGAAGTAGATAACACGTTATGGGTTGTCATTTTTGATTCGCTATTGGCCTCTAAGCGGGAACCATTTAGGTGCGAATCTTGTAATTGGAATGACTCTTTTGTAATTGTTTTGTTAATTTGGCGTGAATTTACCCCTTTATTTTTTATTGATATAGGGAAATAATGAAAATAATTAATTCCAAAATTGGCATAATCAAATGCGAGCAGACGATTTGATCCTGTTTTCACAGGTAGTAGAGCTGGGCAGTTTTAGTAAGGTGGCAGAGCAAAATAACCTTACAAATTCGGTAGTTAGTAAGAGAATTGCGCGTTTGGAAGAAGAGATTGGCGTGCAGCTATTATATCGAACCACGCGTAAATTGACGCTTACCGAGGCGGGTAAGGCAATGTTACACGGAGCCAAAAATGTGAAGCAGGCGGCTCAAGAGGCTATGGACGCAGTTTCAGGCTTTGGTGAAAATGTTAGTGGTCATATCAAAATGTCAGTGCCTACTATCTCCGGAGATTTGATTCTGGCAGACGCTGTTGCCGAGTTTTGTAATATGCACCCAGGTTTAACGGTCGATATGTCTCTTAACAATCGCTTTGTGGATCTGGTTGATGATGGTCTCGATTTAGTGATTAGAACCGGCTACTTGGAAGACTCCAGCTTAATTGCCCGTCATATCTTGGACTCTCAATGGGTGGTATGTGCTTCTCCGTCTTATATCGCCAAGAATGGTAAGCCGATGCAGCCCAAGGATTTGGTTGAGCACAATTGTCTGCAATACGCTTATCAAACAACGGGTGCCAGTGAGTGGCAATTTCTGCATAGCAAAGATGGCTTTACTGATAACGATAAATACATAGTGCGCGTCTCGGGCTCTTTTTCTACTGATAATGCGACGGCATTAAGAAAGGCAGCGTTGGGCGGTCATGGGGTCGCGTATGTGCCGCGTTGTCTGGTTTATCACGACATTCGTAACGGCCAGCTGGTGGACATCTTCCCTGACTTAGTCGGCAAGAAGCTCGGTATTTATGCGGTGTACCCCTTTACGCGCCAGCCACCGAACAAGATTAAGTTATTGATTGAACACATCAGAACGCGTTACCTGACGATTTCACATTATTTTTAATAAGGATCACGATGAGCTATTTAAAAGAGTATCAATATCCAGTCACCAACAAACAGATCGTCAGCGATGACTATTTTGGTCAGATAGTTGAAGACCCTTATCGCTGGTTAGAAGACGACAGAAGCGACGAAACCGCGCAGTGGGTGGCGAGCCAAAATGAGGTCACGTTCGATTACCTTGCTCAAATTCCGTATCGCGCTGAACTGCGAGAGCGATTAGCGAAAGCGCAAGACTACAAAAAGAGCTCGCAGCCGTTTGTTCGAGGTGAGTACACCTATTTCTATAAGAACGATGGCCTGCAGAATCACAGTATTCTCTATCGTCAGAAAGAAGGGCAACAAGAAGAAGTTTTCCTAGATCCGAACACTTTCTCGGAAGATGGCACTACATCACTGGGTTCGGTGTCGTTTTCTAAAGATTACAGCCTAGTGGCGTACAGTATTTCAGAGGGTGGTAGCGACTGGCGCAAGATTTTTGTTATCGATACCGAGACCAAACAGCAGCTCGAAGTCGAAATCACTGACGCGAAATTTACTGGCATCTCTTGGTTGGGTAATCGTGGCTTTTATTACTCTAGCTACGATAAGCCAGACGGTAGCCAGCTTTCTGCACGTACCAAACAGCACAAACTTTACTTCCATGAGTTGGGTACAGAGCAAGCTAGCGACAAAGTGGTTTTTGGTGAGAATAACGCCGAGCAGCACCGCTATGTGTCGGGTTACACCACCGAAGATGACCGTTACTTGATCATTCTAGGGCGAGAGTCGACATCGGGTAACAGGCTGTTCTATATAGATTTAAATTCACCAGAACAATCGCTGAACACGCTGATTTATCATGTGGATAGCGATACGTACCTCATCGATAACCAAGATGAAGTCTTTATTTTATACACCAATCTCGATGCGCCTAATGGCAAGGTGGTGAGCTTTGATACTCGCAGTCAACAGTGGCTCGATATCATTCCTGAAAAGCCACAGCCGTTAGATATCAGCACGGGTGGTGGTTACTTGTTTGCCCACTACATGGTCGATGTGGTGTCTAAGATTGAGCAGCGGGATTACCAAGGCAATCTGGTTCGTGAAATCCACTTACCTGGTCTCGGAACGGCCAGCGGCTTAGGTGGAAAAAACGAGCAAACCCAGCTTCATTACACCTTTACCAACTATGTAACGCCGCCAACGATTTTCTCTTTTGATGTTGAATCTGGAAGCTCTGAAATCTACCAACGCTCTGAGTCTCCGTTTGAGTCGGATCAATTTGAGTCTAATCAAGTCTTCTATACCTCGAAAGATGGCACCAAGGTTCCGATGCTTATCTCTTATAAGAAGGGATTAGTGTTAGATGGCAATAATCCAACCATGTTGTACGCCTATGGTGGCTTTAACGTTAGCCTAACGCCTTCTTTCTCGGGCACGGTTGGCAGTTGGCTAGAACTGGGTGGCGTATATGCGGTGCCGAACCTGCGTGGCGGTGGTGAGTATGGTAAGGCGTGGCACAAAGCGGGAACTCAGCAGAAAAAGCAGAATGTCTTTGACGACTTCATTGCTGCTGCCGAGTTCTTAATTGAAGAAAACTACACCAGTAGCGATAAGTTGGCGATTCGCGGCGGTTCTAACGGAGGCTTGCTGGTAGGAGCTTGTATGACACAAAAGCCTGAGCTGTTCCAAGTGGCTCTGCCTGCTGTTGGGGTGTTGGACATGTTGCGTTACCACACATTCACGTCTGGCGAAGGGTGGGCGTACGACTATGGCACATCCGCGCAGAACAGAGAGATGTTCGAATATCTGCTTGGCTATTCTCCGGTTCATAATGTGGTGCGTGGCACGGATTATCCAGCAACATTGGTGACGACCGCTGATCACGATGACCGCGTAGTGCCTGCTCACTCTTATAAGTTCATCTCAGAGCTGCAAGATAAGCATGAAGGTAGTGCGCCCGTGATGATTCGTATTGATGTTAATGCGGGCCATGGCGCCGGAATGCCGCTCAGCAAAGCGATCGATCTCACCGCCGATATCTACGCATTTACTCTGTTCAATATGGGGGTTGCGTCTCTAGATTCACTTTAACGAATGCTTGATTCTAGATAACTGGGTATTTTACTCAGACCAAGAAGCCTCAAAATCTACCTTAGATTTTGAGGCTTTTCATATATATGAAAACCAATCAAAACTGCGTCATATTTCCTTCACTTTCACACACTGTTTTCCGTGATAGCCGCCACCAATACTGATGAAATGAAAGCGATTTCAAGCTGATATCTCACGCAATATCAACCGTAACCTGTTGATCTTAAATCAGTAGTTTTCGTCATGGATATTCTAAAAGTTTCATGGCATTTAGGCTGATTTATCAGTGTGAACAGCAACCAACTTTTCAACGCTTTCATTGCTTAATATTTCCCTGTTCGATGAAAACTCAAAAAAATAATAGGGAATTACAATGCAAAAATTTAAGCTTTTGCCAATAACAGTCGCAGTGGCGGCCTCGCTTGCTTCACTCTCTTCTTTTGCTGCTGATACTGATATCGAAGCATTAGAAAAACGAATTCAAGAGTTAGAATCTAGGGTTCACTTCTCCGCCTTGTTTACTGCTAACGACCAAACCGCTTACGGGGCGATTAAGGCGCTACACGATCACGGTTATAAAGTGCCAGAAGATGTGTCAGTGATTGGGTTTGATGACTTACCAACGTCGAAGTATTTCACACCCGCGTTAACAACATTAAGGCAGCCAATTGAAGAGATTGGTGAAGTGTGTGCTCAGTCGATCTTGAACTTGTTATCTGGCGAGCGACATGAAGCAAGGTTGCCTCAGATTGATTTAATTGTGAGAGAGTCGACCAAATCTTTGTATCGTTAATTTCAAGACAAGCATCAAGGTGGTGCGCCTGTGATGATTCGTACTGATGTCAATGCGAACCATGGTGCAGGAATACCGCTGAGTAAAGCTATCGATCTCACCGCTTATATTTGCGCGTTCATATTGTTCAATACGGGGCAGGTAAGCTAAAACACTTTTGCCCCAAAGTTTGTTACAACAATGGAAAAAGGACTGACGAGTCAGCCATCTTTAATGGTTCGTTTTGGGGCTGTTTTCCGAGGAGAGCTTTGTATGAATCACACACCTCAGGGTTTTAGAAACTTAACCAAGACTTATTCGCATGGAATGGGGTCACTGAATTTCGACTTATTAAATTTCCATTTAAGATTTTCGGTTCATATGGAACAGCTTCATCACGTAGCTTTAACGCTAACTTAACAGCATTCTGTGCCATGAGTTCAATCGGTAAGTCTATGGTCGTTAATTCTGGGGTTGAAAACTCACCAAAAGGATCATTATCTATACCAATAACAGATACTTGACTTGGAACGTGAACCCCTTCTTCTGACAAAGCTTTAATCGCTCCTAAAGCCATATTATCGTTAAATGCGAGAATCGCCGTAAACTTCACATTTAACTTCAAGAGGTTGGTACACAGATCATATCCACTTCTTATATGGTAATCACCGGATAACACTAAAGATGGATTATAAGGCAATCTAGATGATTCTAAAGCTCGCTTATAACCTTCGATACGAGCTTTTCCTGTTGGGTTGTCTATTGGACCAGTTATGCATGCGATGCTCTTATGACCGCATGAAATCAAATGTTCCATTGCGGTCACGATAAGACTAGATTGATCAATGGATACTGAATGGTAATTCCCTGCCATAGAGGCACGGTTTAACACAACAAAAGGCACGGACAGTTGTGATTCTAACGTTTGTATATGCTCATCAGATAGGGTTCGGCTATAAAGCAAAATGGCATCAAATTGCCCTTCTAGTTGTCTAATTACTTCATATTCATGTTGAGGGTCATTCTTACCATCGATTACTGTTAGTGTTTTGCCTTCTGATTGAAGTTGAATTGAGATTTGCTGTAATAGTACACCCCACCTAGTACTGTCATAGTTAGACAGTACCAATGCCACTGTATCAGTTTTATTTGTCGCTAAAGCTTGAGCGGTCCGGTTTGGACGGTAACCCAACTGTTCCATCGCGGCGAAGACACTATCTTTTGTCGATTGTTTAACCTGACCTGTGCCGTTGATCACACGCGAGACTGTTGCTTTGGAGACTCCAGCAAGTTTGCTGACATCAACAATGGTACTCATTCTATTCCTTTCATCACTTACCCACGTTACGTTTGGATATTATTATAAGTTATTGTTTATATGGACCAATTATCAAAAAATAAAGTTATCTTACTGTCTACTAGAACATAGTAACCCCTAAATTCGAACCCGATTTCTTACCTAATGTGATGCCCGTCATCAATTGTAGCATTGAGTAACGATATTTTATGACATTTCTCACACAAGTGAAACCGGTTTCTGTAACCGGTTTCTGTAACCGGTTACATTTTTCTCGTACTCTACAACGCTTACTAGATTAAGTGATAAATTAATAAGAAAAGGAACTAAATCATGATCAACATTTTATTGTGCTGTGCTGCTGGTATGTCTACTAGCATGGTCGTAAACAAAATGAAGCAATCTGCGGCAGCGAAAGGGATTGAAGCGCATATTGAAGCTGTGGGATTAGATGAATTCGAGTCGAACCTTCCAAACTTCGATTGCGTTTTACTAGGTCCACAAATTAAATACAAACTCAATGATTTCAAAGAGATTGCTGATGCTGCTAACAAACCAATTTCTGTAATGAATCAAATGGATTACGGCATGATGAAAGGCGAAAAAATCCTTAACGATGCAATCACAATGCTAAATCAATAAGAGGGATATCACGATGAAAGCATTATTCGATTTTCTAGAAAACACCTTAACACCGATAGCAGGCCGACTGGCAACTCAAAAGCACGTGTGTGCAATTCGTGACGGCTTCATTGGCGCAATGCCCTTCATGATCGTGGGTTCTTTCTTGCTTGTGTTTGCTTTTCCTCCTTTTTCGGAAGATACCGCGTTTGCCTTAGGTCAATGGTGGATTTCAATGTCATCCACCTATTTTGATGAAATCATGACCCCTTTTAATATGAGTATGGGGATTATGTCATGTTATATCTCTGCTTGTATCGCGTATAACCTAGCAAATAGCTACAAGTTAGATGCCCTACCAACGGCAATGCTTTCATTGATGTCATTTCTTTTGATAGCAGCACCGATGAAAGATGGTGCTCTGTCTGCAACGTACCTTGGTGGCACTGGTATCTTTACTGCAATCATTGTTGCGATCTTTGTTACTGAACTGACTCGTTTCTTAAAAGTTCATAATATTGGCATTAAAATGCCGGAGCAGGTGCCTGATAAAATTCGTCAGTCATTTAACCTGCTGATCCCAACAATGATCGTGATAGTTACAATTTATCCACTAAACCTTCTAATTCAAAACAATTTCGATATGCTAATTCCAGGTGCAATTATGGCTCTATTCCAGCCATTGGTATCAGCATCTGACACATTGCCGGCGATTTTACTTGCTGTACTTGTTGCACATACTCTATGGTTTGCTGGTATTCATGGTTCAGCAATCGTTTCTGGCATCATGGCACCCTTCTGGCTTTACAACCTAGGTGTAAACCAAGAAGCTCTTGCTGCAGGAATGGAACTGCCTCAAGTGTTTATTGAACCATTCTGGTCGTTCTTTATTGTATTAGGCGGCTCTGGTGCAACATTCTCATTAGTTCTACTTTACCTGAGAAGTAAATCTGCTCACCTTAAAACAATCGGTCGTCTTGGTGTAGTTCCTGCAATGTTCAACATCAATGAACCTGTAATCTTTGGTTCACCAATCGTTATGAACCCTATTATGTTCATTCCATTTGTCGGCGCTCCAATGATCAACGCTATCATCGCTTACTTCGCGACGAGTATGGACTGGATTGGCAAAATGGTTTCACTGGTTCCTTGGACGGCACCAGCACCAATAGGTGCAGCTTGGGGAGCTGGATGGCAGCTAAACAATGCTGTATTGGTGTTCATTCTAATTGGTGTAAATCTGGTTGTTTACTACCCATTCTTCAAAATTTACGAAAAACAGTTGCTTGCAGAAGAGCAGCCTCAAGATAACAAATCTAGTGAACAAAGCTTCGCGTAACATTCATCCAACTCAATAGAGTGGGTACTACCACTCTATTCATCAAAAATATTGAGGATATCCACATGGAACTAGAATCAACCGTAATGGAATTGATCATCAATGCTGGCGAGTCAAAAAGCCTAGCAATGCAAGCGCTACAGAATGCAAAGAAAGGTGAATGGGCAGAAGTTGACTCATTACTAACACAATCTACTGAGGCATCAAAGCGTGCTCACAAGGTTCAAACTGAGCTCATTGGAATGGATGAAGGTGAAGGAAAAGTGCCAGTGAACCTAATCATGGTTCACGCTCAAGACCACATTATGACTGCAATGCTTGCTCGTGAGTTGATTGAAGAGCTAATCAACCTACACCGTAAAATTCAATAAAATAACAACAGATTAAAATAAAGAGATAAACATGAAACCTAAGAATCTAACTCCTTTCCCTACCGATTTCTTTTGGGGCGCGTCAACCTCAGCTTACCAAGTTGAAGGCGCTTGGAACGAAGACGGTAAAGGACCATCAGTTATCGATATGGCTCCAATTGTCGAGGGTACAACAGATTTTAAAGTTACCAGTGACCACTACCACCACTACAAAGAAGACGTAGCACTATTTGCAGAGCTAGGCTTGAAAGCATACCGCTTCTCTGTGGCTTGGACGCGTATCTTCCCTAATGGTGACGGTGAAATTAACCAGAAAGGCGTGGAGTTTTACAGCAACTTAATCGACGAACTGATCAAGCACAATATTGAGCCTATCCTAACGATTTATCACTTTGATTTACCATACGCTTTACAACAAAAAGGCGGGTGGTCAAATCGTGACACTGTTGATGCGTTTGCACTGTACTCTAAAACACTATTCGAGCTGTACGGTGACCGTGTTAAGTACTGGCTAACAATTAATGAACAAAATATGATGATCTTGCACGGTGATGCCATTGGTACCAAGAGTGTTAGCGGTGAGAACCCGGTGAAAGATCTATACCAACAAAACCACCACATGTTGCTAGCACAAGCCAAAGCAATGGTACTTTGTCACGATATGCTTCCTCAAGCTAAAATTGGTCCTGCGCCAAATGTTTCAACGATTTACCCTGCATCTTCAAAACCAGAAGATGTTCTTGCAGCGAACACGTTCTCGGCAATTCGTAACTGGCTATACCTAGATATGGCAGTTTATGGTCGCTACAACCCAACAGCGATGCGATTCTTAAAAGAACGTGATGCAACACCAGAGATTGCAGACGGCGATATGGACATTATGGCTCAAGCTAAGCCTGACTTTATCGCCTTTAACTACTACAACTCGCAAACCGTTGCTGAAAGTACTGGTGATGAGAGCGACATCAACTCAACTGGCGACCAACAAATCACGATTGGTGAAGTCGGTGCTTACCGTGGTACTGAGAACCCGAACCTAGTGAAAAACGAGTTTGGTTGGGAGATTGACCCTGTTGGTTTCCGTACCACAATGCGTGAAATTTACGAGCGTTATGCTCTACCTCTTATTGTGACTGAGAACGGTCTAGGTGCTTTTGATACCGTCGAAGCTGACGGTTCAATTGATGATAGCTACCGCATCGAATATCTACAGCAACATATTGACCAAGTTCAGCTTGCTATCACTGATGGTGTTGAGGTCTTCGGTTACAGTCCTTGGTCTGCAATTGACCTAGTCAGTACTCACCAAGGTTGTGCTAAACGTTATGGTTTTATTCATGTTGACCGTGAAGAGTTTGACCTAAAAGAGATGAAACGTTCTAAAAAGGCAAGCTTCCATTGGTACAACGCTCTTATCTCTAAACACACTGCATAACCAGTCTGAATGCTTGGAGCCTACGCTCCAAGCATTCAATTAAACTAGGAAAAGACTATGAAATTCTCCAACAGTTTTCTGTTTGGCGCAGCCACTGCCGCTTATCAAATAGAAGGCGCAATCGATAAAGACGGTAAGGGCCCGAGTAACTGGGATGAATTCGTTAAAATCTCAGGCAAAACCTTTGAAAATACAACGGGTGAATTAGCTGTAGATCACTACCACCGTTATAAAGAAGACATTAGACTCATGGCAGAAATGGGGCTAGAGTCATACCGTTTTTCTATCGCTTGGCCTCGAATTATTCCTAACGGTACTGGTGAGGTGAATCAAAAAGGCATCGATTTCTACAACAACATTATTGATGAATGCTTACATTACGGCATTGTACCATTTGTGACTTTATACCATTGGGATTTACCATTGGAGCTAGAGAAACAAGGCGGCTGGACGAATAAAGCAACCATTGATGCGTTTGTTAACTATGCCAAAGTTTGTTTTGAAGCATTTGGGGACCGTGTTAAACACTTCATAACCTTCAATGAAACCGTTGTTTTCTGTGGTCATGGTTACCTTGCTGGCGCCCATCCACCAGGTATTAAGGATGAGCCTAAGCTCTACTTTCAAGCCACTCATAATGTATTTTCAGCACATGCGAAAGCAGTACTCGCATACAAAGAGCTAAATCAATATGGTGATATCGGCTTAAGCCACGTATTCTCTCCTGCTTTTTCAGTGGACGATAGCATCGACAACAAATGGGCAGAGCGTCACGCAAATCAATTCGGCATCAACTGGTACTATGACCCTATCTTGAAAGGTCACTACCCTGACTATGTTTTGAAGATTCTTGAAGAGCGTGGCTGGATGCCTGAAATACTTGAGGAAGAAAGACTCGCATTAACCCAAGCTGCTCCACTCAACGATTTTATTGGTTTGAACTACTATCAACCCGTACGAGTAGAAAGAATTCTAGGCCAAGCAGAACACGTTGAGCATTCACGAGAAAATGCCACAGGTGCTCCTGGCAACCCAAGCTTTGATGGTGAATACCGCAGCGTATCAATGAAAGATAAGCGTTACACCAAGTGGGGTTGGGAGATTTCACCGGAAGGCTTTGTTGATGGTTTGAGACTACTCAAAGACTATTATGGTGATGTCACTATGTACATCACTGAAAATGGCCTCGGTGATGAAGACCCAATCATTGAGGGAGAGATATGCGACATTCCTCGAATTAACTTCATTAATGACCATTTAGTGGCTGTAAAAAAAGCCATTGATGAAGGTGTGAACATTCAAGGTTATTATGCATGGTCTGCAATTGACTTACTCAGTTGGCTGAATGGCTATAAAAAGCAATATGGCTTCATTTATGTAGACCATCAAAACAACCTAGACAGAAAGAAAAAAGCTTCTTTCCATTGGTATAAGGACATTATAGCGAGTCGAGGGGAAAGCCTTAAATACCCCGCTTAAAATCAAGCGAGCTATTGCAAAAAATGTCAATAGCTCGTTTTTGACCAAAAAGTAAAATCATTAATATTATGACTTCGAGCGCTTTCATAAAAGCAAAGAATAAAAAAAGACTGAACGTGAGAAAGTGTTGGCCGGTGAACTCTATAACCCGGTAGATGATGAGTTAAGTAAAAAGACGTCGTAGGTGCAGAAAAATAGAACGTCAACTTAACAACACAATGATAGGTGCTCCAGAGTAGAGGAATTCAATTGATGAACTTAGTCATCTTTGTGGCTTTTTAGCTAACTTATTGATTGCTAGGTTAACAATGTTACTAAAACACTTTTGTCCAAAAACGAGTTGAACTAAGCCGCTCTTCGACTATGACGACTACCAGCGAACTCTGTTTAAAGTCCGTTAATTTTAGCAAACCTTCATAATCACTGGTTCGAATCACTGAGTTGATTTTTCATATACGCCAGAAACGAAAAATGTCGCATCCATGCGACATTTCTCTTTTGGCGGCCAAACCAGTTTTGCTATATCCATTCTAGATTTCAATCCATTAGGAGATTATTCAGAATGTAATTATAAGACGCTGTTAATGTTGATTAGTTCCCTTTATGCGGCATTTTTTTTCGATTTATCTTCTAAGTCGAATGACGCAGCGATTAATTTCTTGGTGTAGTTGTTTTTCGGCGCATTGAAAATCTCTTCTGCAGACCCTTCTTCCATCACTTCACCCTTCTGCATCACCAGTACACGATCCGACAGTGCTTTCACTACCGAGAGGTCGTGGCTGATGAACAGAAAGCCAATATTGTGCTTGGCTTGAATGTCTTTCAGCAGGTCAATCACGGTCAGTTGTACTGAGCGATCGAGTGCTGAAGTCGGTTCATCCAGCAAAATGAAAGAGGGCTCTAGAATCAGTGCGCGAGCAATCGCGATACGTTGTCTTTGCCCGCCAGAGAACTCATGCGGATAACGGTTTATTGAATTCGGCTCTAAGCGAACTTCAATCAATGCTTTGCGCGCTCTTTCTAAACGTTCTTGCTTGGATAGATGAGGTTGATGCACCGTCAAGCCTTCGGTGATGATTTCCCCAACTGTCATACGTGGTGATAAAGAACCATAAGGATCTTGGAACACCATTTGGACATCTTTCTTGAGCTTGTGACGCTCTTTATCATTTAATAAGCTAACGTCTTGGTCTTTGTAAACAATACGTCCGGTACTCGGCAGCAAGCCGATTAATGCACGTCCAAGGGTTGATTTACCTGAACCAGATTCACCAACAATGCCTAGCGTTTCGCCTTGCTTAAGATTCAACGAAATGCCTTTTACGGCTTCGAAGTACTGGCTTTTACTCTTGATAAAGTGTGATTTCACCAAGAGCTGAACTCGGATGTCGTCAGCACACAATAGTTCTGGGGCTGTCGCCTCAACAGGAACCTTAGCGCCTTTCGGAATCGAGTTAATCAGCATGCGTGTGTAATCGTGTCTTGGATTCTCGAATAAGGCTTGAGTCATCCCTTCTTCAACTAGCTCACCTTTGCACATCACCAGAACACGGTCGGCAAAATGTTTTACTACGCCAAGGTCATGGGTGATGAACAAAATTGCCATGCCCATTTTGTTTTGGATTTCTTTGATAAGAGAAAGCACTTCCGCTTGTACGGTCACATCCAATGCGGTGGTGGGTTCGTCGGCAATCAAAATATCGGGCTCGTTGATTAAAGCCATCGCAATCATGATGCGCTGCAACTGACCGCCTGAAAACTCATGCGGATACTTGTTGTAAGCCTGTTCTGGCATTGGTAAATGCACAAGATTGAAGAGCTCTAGCACACGCTGTTTTGCTTTTGATTTCGATACATTGCGATGCCACATAATAGCTTCTGCCACTTGAATGCCGACGCGCAGGTATGGGTTCAAAGATGTCATCGGCTCTTGAAAGATCATGCCGATTCTGTCGCCACGAATCGACTGCATTTCACGCTCTGATTTTTCGAGAACAGACTCGCCTTCAAACTCAATTTGAGACTGCGGATCAATAATGGCGTTGTCTGGAAGTAGACGCATCAGTGCGTTGGAAGAGACAGATTTACCAGAACCTGATTCACCAACAATGGCCAAGGTTTCGCTGGATTTAAGGGTAAAGTTAACCTTTTTCACCGCATCAACGATTCCATCGTTGGTTTTGAAGCTAACGGAGAGGTTATTGACTTTAAGAAGAGCCCGGTCCGACATGATATATCCTTATCAATTTAAGACATTAGGTGAAGATTGAACTTCTGACGTTGTTTTAAGTTGCCCAAAATGGTGATGAGCACGTTGAATTTGTTCTAGTTCGAGCATCCAATGCGAACTGCGCTGAGCGCTGCAAAAAGCGATCAGGTGATTGAGCAAACCTTCGCTCTGCTTTTCCAATAATCCAAAGGTACGTTGAATCAGCTCAGTGTTCTCCAGAGAGATAAATTGCATCAGAGCGTAAGATTGATTCAAGGTATCGAAGGCTTGTTGGTGCTGACCTAATCGGTTGAGTATCTCTGATTGAGCGACGCTCGCGTCTCTTAACCCGGCAAGCAAGCAGGCAAATTGGCAAGGCTTGATATCGCTTTGGTATGCTGCATCTTGGATGTGATGAGGAAGTGAGGTTAGAACATCACCATATAGGCGCTGTGCTTCAGGCCAGTGACCTTGTTCCATTAACTGTTCAGCTTTTAGGTAGTGCATCCAGCATCGTTCAATTTCCATATCCACATCCTCAATTTATAATATCAGAAAATGTTAATGATATTTATTATCAATTGCAAATTAAAATCATTCACATGTTAAGTTGGTGAATTAAATGACGAGCTATTCCTAAAAATGGCCTAAATTGTGTGTTATTTGTTCAGTTGAACAGCTGTGTAGCGTAAGTCACTAAATTTGTAGGAAATTACATCTACACTGATTTTATCTACACCCAAGTAATGAAGGACTAAGGAGGCGGCGATGGCGATGCAAAGACTCAATACAGAACAGCTGTATCAGGTAGCGGATTTAGATAAGCTACCATGTAAGTCGACCAAAGAACTGGCTCCAATTGACGAAATCGTCGGGCAGGAACGGGCACAAAAAGCCGTTGAGTTCGCGATGTCAATCAAGGAAAAGGGTTACAACATTTATGCGATAGGGCGAAATGGTCTGGGTAAACGCACCATGATCTTGCGCTATCTGAACCGTCACCCTCAAGAAGTGCAGGAGCTTTTTGATTGGTGTTATATCGCGAACTTTGAAGATATTCGTACACCTAAGGTACTGAAATTACCTCGTGGCGTTGGCAGCAGCTTAAAGCAAGATATTGAAAAGCTAATGCGTAAATTGCTGAAAGGTATGCCTCTAGCGTTTGATAACGAGATGTACTTTAGCCGTGCTGATAGGCTTAAAAACCAATTAGCAGCTAAGCAACAAGCCGCGTTAGAAAGCATTAGCCAAGAAGCGAAAGACAAGGGCATTAACCTGACGATCACCACTCAGGGTGATTACCAGTTTGTGGCCATGAATGGGGATGATCTTCATACCGAAGAGAGCTTCGATCTGCTTTCGCCAGAAGAGCAAGACCAGTTCGATAAAACCATTGATGGATTGGAAGTCGGTCTGCGAACCATTTCTCGTGAGTTGACGGAACTTGAAGAAACGTACACTGAGAAAATTCAAAAACTGAATGATGATACGGCGCGAGACGTGATCACGCACTTCATCAAGCAATTGAAGAAGGATTACAGCCAATATCCAGACATTAAAAAGTACCTAACGGCACTGCGTAAAGACATTGTCGACAACGCTGACATCTTCTTAGAAGAGAGCACTGAGCAAGCCGAAGTTGCAACCGCTTCTTTGGATAAGAAAATGCCGCGTCGCTACAAGGTTAACGTGATTGTGAGCCAAAAGGAGGAGACTCTGCCGATCGTGGTGGAAGAGAATCCAAATTATCACTCTCTGTTTGGCTATGTAGAAACGGCAACGTTCAAGGGCACTGTCTTTACAGACTTCTCATTGATTCGTGCAGGTAGCTTACACAGAGCTAACGGTGGCGTATTGCTGATGGATGCGGTGAAGGTACTTGAGCAGCCGTACGTTTGGGAAGGCTTGAAACGAGCGCTGCGTTCACGTCAATTGAGCTTCACTTCATTAGAGAAAGAGGTGACCTTAACGGGCGCGGTATCGCTTGATCCAGAGCCGATTCCATTGGACGTCAAGATCATCCTGTTTGGCGACTACCGAACTTACCAACTGCTGCAACACTACGATGCAGAGTTTGGTGAATTGTTCCGTGTGACGGCCGATTTTGAAGATGAGATGAAGCGTACTCCCGATTCTGAAATGCACTACGCGCGCTTTATTTCGAGTATCGTGCACGACAACAACATGCTGCATTGTGACCGTAAAGCGATCGCTCGCATCATTGAGCACAGCTCTCGTCAGGCGGGTGACCAAGGTAAGTTGTCGCTGCACTCGGCACACATTGCTAATCTGCTTCGTGAGTCAAACTACGTGGCGAGAGGTTCAAAGTCGAACCTGATTCGAGCAACACACGTCGACCAAGCGTTATCTAACCAACAGATGCGTGTCGGACGACTGCAAGACAGTGTGATGGAGACGTTTACCAACGGCACAACACTGATCCATGTTGATGGTCAGGCGGTTGGGCAAGTGAATGCTCTGTCTGTATTAAGCACCACCGATCACATGTTCGGTGCGCCAAACCGAATTACTGCCACCACGGCTTACGGCGATGGTGAAGTGATTGATATCGAAAGAAACGTAGACTTAGGTGGCAGCATTCACTCAAAAGGCGTGATGATCTTGTCGGCTTACCTTTCTTCCGTATTTGGCAAGACAGCCAAAGTCCCTCTCACCACTAACATCACCTTCGAACAATCGTATGGTGGCGTCGATGGTGACAGTGCGAGTATGGCTGAGTTCTGTGCGGTGGTGTCAGCGTTTTCTAAGCAGCCAAACCGTCAAGACATCGCGATTACAGGCTCGATGAACCAGTTTGGTGAGTCTCAGCCTATTGGTGGTGTGAACGAGAAAATTGAAGGTTTCTTTGATGTGTGTGAAATCAAAGGGCGTTCAAACGAACAAGGGGTGATCATCCCGCGTTCAAATGTTCACAACCTGATGCTGCGTAGCGATATTGTGAAAGCGGTTGAAAAGGGCGAGTTTAATATCTGGGCGATTGACCATGTAACAGAAGCGATTGAACTGTTCACAGGCAAAGCCGCAGGTGAGGCGAGTGATGAGGGTAGTTATCCAATTGATACTATATTTGGTATCGCCCAAGCTAAACTGAACGCACTGCGCAAATAGTTTGAATATCTAGATACACAGTTTAATAGCTAAGCTAAATAGATAGATAAACAAACAGATAAACAGCTAAAACGCAAAAGCCATCGATTCTAGAGTCGATGGCTTTTTTGTTGGTTACGATTTGGTTTACCAGTGAGCTATTTGTATTTGGTCAGCTTGCTGTATTCGGTGAAAGTTGCGTGTTAAATGGTGTTAACCGTTTCGCAAGCAGAGCTTGGTGCCATCGAACTTCAGTTTTGCCAATAAGTGTTTGGCGTTAGCTCTGCCAATATCATCAAATTCGACACCGTATCGAGCGTAGTGCGTCGATTTCTGTAAATTACAGACGATGCCTCGCAATGGCGGAATCAGTGGGCCATTGTAGTTCTCAGGGGTTATCTCAATAGACACGCGATCGGCAATCTGAATCGCACGAGAGGTTGGTGAGGTAACGAAACGACAACCACTTTTCGATAAGTCTCTTATCTCACAGTTTGCTCGCTGGTCGTTGAAGATGATTCTTGAAGCCAGATTCACTTCATAGCGTGTTTCTTTACGCAGCTGAGTCACTTGCATCGTGCTTGGTGTTGAAAGTACAAGAATAGGGAAGGGTTCACCAATCTTATGGTGAATTTGGCTTCTAAAGTGGATAAGCGCGCCTTCACCTCGTAGAGAATACGCACGAGCGGTCATCCAAAAACCTTCTTGAAAGAAAAAGTTCAGATCTTCATTGGATACCTCGGGAACCTCAACCACAATACAGTTATCACTGTGCGTTCCGATAAACCTGGTGGTGGCGAGAAACTTCGTGCCAACGGGAGTCGAGACATTTAATGTCAGCTCACTGCCGTGCTCAATCATGGCCAGTGCATCAGTGCTATTGATAGTGGAAACGGTGCGATTACGAGGGTCTTGAAGTGCCTGATTATGCTCCAAAGGCTTCTTCAGGGGTGCGTTCATTATATGTTCTCCATGCGCCAACATGCGTCTGTTAGTTATATTGGTAACTTGCTAATAAGGGGTTATTACGTGCTAGATTTAGTAGGTGTACTAACGCAATTTATAGAGTGCTTTTAATTGGTTTGAATTTTATTTATAACCACACGCTATAATAATATTTTCTTTGATTGTAAGTACTTAGTTTTATTTATATGCACTTGCGTTAGTCTATTACAAGGAATTCATACTTCAAACTTTAATTGTTTGTCGTATCCATTATTTGCAGGAGTTGAGAATGCAGGCAGTAAAATGGGATCAAGAAGTGAACCAGATCACGGTAGAGTTAGAGCCCAACCAGTTCGCGGTCGTTAAGTATCAAAAGGACGGAGATGTACTACATATCACGTCGACACGCATTCCTGATGAACTGCAAGGCAAGGGCTTTGGGAAGGTGATGATGGAGTCGGTATTGCCTGAAATTGAACAAGCGGGCTTCAAAATTGTGCCGGTTTGTAGCTATGTGGTTCACTACATGAATAGGCAGCCACAGTGGTCACACCTTCTATCCGATAAAGCATAACAACGAGTAATATGTCTCAATCAATATCGTCGAATAATCGAGCTCAACCTGAAGCGGGTTCAAGTCAAAATCAGCCAGAGCTTTATCAAAATGAGCTTTATCAAAAAATAGCGACCTCGCTGGGTTGTCATGAAGGGTTTGATGTCCAAGTGATTCAACGCCTATGGGGTGGATACGGCGAGTTAGTTCGCTTAGTCTTTTCTCAAGAAAGCAGTGCGGAACTCAAGAGTGTGATTGTTAAACATGTCGCGTTGCCAGATAAAGCTGAACACCCAAAGGGTTGGAATACCAAACTCTCTCACCAACGAAAGGTACACTCTTACCAAGTGGAAACAGCTTGGTATCAGTCATTCACCCAACAATGGGACGAGCGCTGCCCTGTACCTGTTGGGCTGCAATGTGAACTAGAAGAGAATGAGTGGCTGATAGTGATGCAAGACTTAGCGGATATTGGCTTCCCGTTGATCTCTCAGTTTGATGTGCTTGCTGCTTCTGACTATCAGGCATCTAGTTACACAAGAGAAGAGCAAAAACAACGTAATGCTTGCCTTAAATGGCTTGCTAACTTTCACGCAAAGCACATCAATATCAATCAAGAGCAGTTGTCATCATTGTGGCAAGTCGGTACTTATTGGCATCTAGATACACGCCCTGATGAACTCAATGCCTTGGCTGATTTACCATTGAAGAACCAAGCCAAGCACATCGACCGTTTATTAAAAGAATGTCCATATCAAACCTTAGTCCATGGTGATGCTAAGCTCGCCAATTTTTGCTTTGATTCGAAAAGCGAACGCGCGGCTGCGGTCGATTTCCAATATGTGGGTCACGGCTGTGCGATGAAAGATGTCGCCTTGTTCATGAGCAGCGCGATTAGGCCACAAGATTGCGCAGAGCTTGAATCAGAAGTACTAGGTGCTTACTTCCAGCACTTGAAAGAAGCATTAGCGCACTATCAACCACAGCTTTCATTTGATGAAGTCGAAGCCGCATGGCGACCAATGTTTTACGTGGCATGGTCCGATTTCCAACGCTTCGTAAAAGGTTGGAGCCCAGAGCACTGGAAGATCAACCCTTATACTGAGCAGTTAACCTTACGAGTGCTCACTCAATTAGACGAACAGGAGTCCGTCAATGTTCGATAGAACCGCGAGCTGGAAAACGCCGCAAAACTTCTTATTACTGATTTCGATTGTTGTCCCTATCGCGTTTTCGAGCTGGATGGCACTGCTTAATAACTTCGTGATTGAAAAAGCGAACTTTGATGGTGCGGATATTGGTTTACTGCAAAGTGTTCGTGAAATACCTGGTTTCTTAGCGTTTACCGTAGTGTTTGTGCTGGCCTTCATACGTGAACAACGCTTTATGTTGATATCGCTAGCGATGCTCACTGTAGGCACCGCGATTACGGGTCTGTTCCCTTCACTCACTGGTCTGTTGCTGACTACGATTTTGATGTCGACGGGCTTCCACTATTTTGAAACGCTGAAGCAGTCTTTGTCACTACAATGGTTGAGTAAAGAAGAAGCACCAGAGATGTTAGGTAAGATGATCTCCGTTGGCGCGTTGGCATCTTTAATCACTTATGGCTCCATTTGGGTGATGTTAGAGCAACTCAAACTCGACTTTGCTTGGGTGTATGGCATCACTGGCGGAATTGGTTTTGTTTTAGTTTTGGTGATGACCTTTGGTTTCCCTGAATTTCAGACTAAGACCCAACAAAATAAGAAACTGGTATTGAGAAAGCGTTACTGGCTCTACTACGCACTAACGTTTATGAGTGGTGCAAGAAGACAAATCTTCACCGTATTTGCAGGCTTTCTGATGGTAGAGAAATTCGGTTACTCGGCAGCTGACATAACGCTATTGTTCTTAATCAACTACCTATTTAACTTCTTGTTCGCAAAACGTATTGGTCGATTTATTGGTGTGGTGGGTGAGCGTAAGGCGCTGATTTTCGAGTATGTCGGTTTGATTGGTGTATTTGTCGGTTATGGTTTAGTGCAAAACGCAGAGTGGGCGGCAGCACTTTACGTGGTCGATCATTTGTTCTTTGCATTGGCACTAGCGATCAAAACTTACTTTCAGAAAATTGCAGATCCGGCTGACATGGCATCAACCGCTGGTGTCTCTTTCACCATCAATCATATTGCAGCGGTCGTTATTCCAGTGGTGTTTGGTGTGATTTGGTTGTCTTCTCCTGCAACGGTTTTCTATATTGGTGCAGTGATGGCCGTGGTTTCTCTAGCGCTATCTTTAAACATTCCGAAGAAACCTGAAGAGGGCAACGAAGTGCGAATGTTTAGCTGGCGCTAATGTTGGTCTCGATATTATGAAATAAGCAAAAAGCTCCAATAGTGATATTGGAGCTTTTTGTTTATGTGGGATATGTATATCTAATCCGCAAAATAGGTTTCACGCGGATCAGTTTCTTACGGTTTTTAATTCGGTACGCAGCTTGAAAATTCCCTTTGGTGCCTTGGTGAGTAAAATGCCGCAAAGCAGGGGGATCATCATAAACAATGATTGTTCAGACAGAACTTCACCGTTGACGTAACAAGATATTAGCAGCGCTACTACCGGGAAAATCAAAAAGCAGATAGACGCTTGGAAAGGGGTCGAAACCTGTCCTAATTTGAAGTAAGCCACAATGCCGCCAACACTCGCGACAAAGCCTAGGTAAACCACGGCTGAGATTGAATCCCCAGTGAAGGATTCAACATTCACGTTTTCACCTACAGCTGAAACAGCGAATAAGAATAAAGCAGCAATCAGGCTCGGTACGGCGTTGTAGGTCAGTACTTCAATACCTTTGCAGTGCTTTTGAACCAGCACATACATAACTGCGTGAATCGCAACAGCAAGGCCTAAGCAAACCGTGCCAATTAGGTAGTCATCGCCACCCATCTGCATTTCGTTGCCAAGGATTAAACATAGGCTCACAACAGCAGCGATCAAACCGAATATCTGGTGCTTCGCCAGTCGTAGACCTAAGAATAAGCCAGACATCAGCATCACAGCGACAGGCATGTTGGCGAAGATGATCGACGCTAAACCTGAAGAGATGTATTGCTCGCCATAGATCATCAACGTAAACGGAATCGCGAAATACATCAGCGCAACAATAAGCAGCCATTGGCGCTTACCTTTAGGGAACAGCAGTGGTTGGTTGAAGACTTTCGCCAATACCGCAAGCAGAGGTGCTGCAAGTAAAAAGCGCAACGCAGTAGCAAAAATAGGTGGGATAGAATGCAATGCTACTTCCATAGCGAACCAAGTGGTTCCCCAAATTAAGCAAACAGAGACAAAAAGCAAGATAGTTAGCGACTTCGAATTCATGGTGACTACTCATTAATAATTATTTTAAATCATAGGCTTGTAGCGCCTTAATGACGTGGCACAGTATAAAAAGGTAGTCGGAGAAAAGTTTTGTCTTTTTATCTCTAATTTACGTTTTATGTGGAAATTAAATCTCTAATATAATTATTTTATAGAAAATAAATTCACTTTAGATAGTTTAAGTAAAGTCATTATTCTTTGTGAGGTTTAATTTGGTTCAAGAAATGATCAACTCGGTGAGTATAGCTGTTAGGTTCTTGCTTTCTGCGTAGCAACAAAAACGCGCCTACAATTAGGCGCGTTTTTGATCAATACGTTTAAGAGGCGATATCTACTGCGTAACAGGCTTAACTTGTTTGGACTGTCTTACTGCCAGAATAAGTTGCGGTAGCAGCGACATCACTATCATGCCGGTCATTAGTGAATATTGGACTGGAGTAAATGATTCACCCATTAACACCATACCGGTCACGATGCCAGCTACTGGGTTGGCGATACCACCGAAGGTGAAATCAACCACTGACATACGTTGCAGTAACCACACATACATACCGTAACCCAGCGCTGTGTTTAGGCCAATCACCCACACGAGTCCCATAGCGTTGCGAGTATCGAAATGAGTGACAGCATTAATATAAGGCTGTGGGTCGATGAAGGCATGAACGCCAGATGCGACAGATAAAATCGTACCACCCAAAATCAGTTGCCACGTTAATACCTTCCACCAATGCATGCGATTACCCAGTGATTTGGTAATGCTGCTGCCGATGACGATACACATGATTGCCGCGAACATGGCACCTAAACCGATCGGGTTTAATGCGATCTGACTTGGATTAAACAATATCCACGCTAAGGTGATCAAGCCAATACCAGACAGTGCTTGAATCAAATGTGGGCGTTGCTTTTTCACTACCCAGTGGAAGATCATCGCGAACACCGGCACGGAGATCATGCCCACTCCAGAGATTGCCGAAGGTAGCGTTAACGCCATTACGAAGATCAAGCCAAAGAAGGTCGCAATATTGATAAGGCCCAATGTGAAAATGATCTGCCACTCACCTTTTTTAGGCAGTGTTGGTTTTACCGCTAGCAATAACAAACCAGCAGGTAACGCACGCAAAGCACCCAATAATAATGGTGGCCACTCCTGTAGCGTAAATTGCGTCACTGCATAGGTTGTTCCCCAAAAGAATGCGGGGATCATTGCTAATAATATGTTCATCTGAAATATCTTTACGTTAAGATAACTATTGTGTGAACTGTATACTGAGAACTAGTGGTTGTAAAGTATCTTTATGTTAAACTAGTTTGAAGTAATCAGACTAATAACGGAGCGAGATTGCAAATGGATGCTATCGACCGCGTAGTAGAGCAATGGGCAAAGGAAAAGCCTGAGCTAGAAACTGAGCCTATGGCAATGATGGGCCGGATTATGCGTATTGCCAAGTATATGGAGACGCAAGTTGCCGAGCTTCATAAAAAATACGACATGAAGCTGGGTGAGTTTGATGTGCTGGCGACGTTGCGACGTTCTGGGAAGCCTTACCGACTGACGCCATCTGAACTGATTGGATCCATGATGCTGACATCTGGCGCGATGACCAATCGCCTTGATAAGCTAGAAGCCAAAGGGCTGATCAGTCGTGAGCACAGTAAAGAAGACAGACGCAGCGTGAGTGTTCAGTTAACAAAAGATGGTCTTATTCTTATTGACCAAATGATGACTGAGCATGTTGAAACGCAGAAGAAGCTTGTGAAATCTCTGTCTGCGAGCCAGAAGAAAAATACTAACCAGCTGCTGAAAACATGGTTGAGCGCGTACGAGTAGTTTTTCTGATCTTCCTTTAGATTCAATAAAAAACCGAAGCCTAATCGCTTCGGTTTTTTTGTTCCTGTCTAAGAATTTCAAGTACAGAGAGTTAGCGAGTTAAGCTTGCAGCATCTCATCACTGAACAGTTCTGCGCAGCCAATACCATTAATGGCGCAGCTTTCATCAATGTCTGAAATGTCACCGCTCACGCCGATAGCACCCAATACCGTTTTATCCTTGTCTCGAATCAGTAGCCCCCCAGGAACTGGCACCATGTTTCCGTGCGCGAGCACGTTTACGGCGGAGATAAATGCTGGTCGGTTGTCAGCATCTTGGGCGAGTTTTCTAGAGGAACAACCCAGTGCGAGTGCCCCCCACGCTTTAGCGATCGCGATGTCTGGTCGCATCATGCTAGAGCCGTCTTGACGTTGCAGAGAAATCAGCTTGCCACCGCTGTCTAAGACGGCGACCGTCAAAGGTTCTGTGTGGATTTTGTTTCCTGCTTTTAAGGTTCCATCGATGATGGTTAACGCTTGTTGTAGAGTCAAACTTCCCATGTTATCTCCTAGTTTTTCAAGGGGCCTTGTACCAAGCTAAGCCTGCCAATCATTACTCTTGTTGTGAATATCATTGACTGATTCAGCTCGGTACAAGAGTCCTAACTGGACTCTTGTAATAGCCCATAGCTGGGTAAAGTTAGGAAGGCAGCGAACTCTTTGGCTGTAGAAAGTTGATAGAAAAGATCGGCTGTCTCTTCAAATCGACCTGCTGCATAGCGCGAGTCTCCGACTTCATGTTTTATTGTGTCTAGCTCTTGGTAAAGCCAAGAGTGGAATAGTGATTTGGTAAAGGTTTGGCCGTCATCAAGCGTGACACCGTGGTGGATCCACTGCCAGATATTGGCTCTTGAGATCTCTGCGGTGGCGGCATCTTCCATAAGTCCGTAGATAGGCACACAACCGTAGCCTTGAATCCATGCTTCGATGTAATACAGCGCGATGCGTATATTTTTACGTACTCCTGCTTCGTCGCGACTGCCCTCACAAGGTTTTAGCAACGAGTCTGCATTGATCACATGCTCTGGGCTTTGGAAATCCATTTGATTTACTTTGCCATCTAAGTGCTTATCAAAGATCGACATTGCCAAATCAACCAGTGCAGGGTGCGCGACCCATGTGCCATCGTGTCCGTTTTGAGACTCTCTCTGTTTGTCTTCGATAACCTTGGCGGTTACACGCGCCATTTCTTGCGGGTCTTTTGCTGGGATAAAGGCTGACATCCCACCCATTGCCAGTGCGCCGCGAGCGTGACAAGTGCGTACCAACAGTTGGCTGTAGGCGTTAAGGAATTCTTGATCCATGCCGATTCCGTGACGATCTGGCAGGATGCGGTCTTTATGGTTCTTCAGCGTTTTGATATAGCTGAAGATGTAATCCCAACGGCCACAGTTCATCGCAACGATGTGATCACGCATGGCGTACAAGATCTCTTCCATTTGGAATACGGCTGGTAGTGTTTCGATCAATACTGTCGCGCGAATGGTGCCTTTTGGTACATGGAAATAGTTTTCGGTGAAGCTGAAAATATCGTCCCACCACTGTGCTTCTTCCATGCTCTCAAGTTTTGGAATGTAGTAGTAAACCCCTAAACCTTGTTGTGCTCGTGATTGATAGTTATGGAAAAAGTACAAAGCGAAGTCCATCAAGCAACCGCCGATAGGCTGATTGTTGAATTGGATGGATTGCTCAGGAAGGTGGATCCCTCGTGGGCGAGCGATCAGCAGTGCAGGATCGTCGTTTAATTGGTAACGCTTCTGCTTCTTCTCATCGAAATGGCTAATGGTGCCAAGGTTGGCGTCTCTTAGGTTGATTTGCCCTTCGACCATATTGGCCCAAGTCGGGGAAGACGCATCTTCAAAGCAGCACATGAAGACTTTCGCGCCTGAGTTTAGCGCGTTGATCACCATCTTTCTTTCGATAGGCCCGGTGATCTCTACTCGGCGATCGAGTAGCTCTGGTGGCGGTGTCGCCACTTTCCACTCTTTATTCTGGCGAATGGAAATGGTGTCCTTTCTGAAATTGGGTAACTCACCCTCGTCATATTGAGCTTGTTTTACGTCGCGGTCACTTAGCAGGGCATGACGGCGATCTCCAAACTTATTGACGAGAGCTTCTAAGAATTTTAATGCATCTTTAGACAAGATCTCTTTGTACTCGGAGTTGTCCATCTTCCCAAGTACCTGCATACATTGTACTTCTTCTCTCTCTTTTATGTCATTCATCATTGTTGTCTCCTTTAAACAATACGATGCCACTTTGTATACAAAATGCTCTTTTTAAGGATATTTATATTGTAGAAATTGTAAACAAGCAAACGGTATTTAACATTTATTTATCATTTGATCTTTTTGTAATTTATTTTCACGTAAAGATATTTTATGTAAAGCAATGAATTGTAAGCTTTTCAGGATGAGTGCGTACTTAATGTGATGGGTTGATGTAACGAAATTGTTTCATTCTGGGGTTGATAAATAGCGAGGATGGTTCATAGTACACAAAAGTTAGTTTAATTGTATACAATCTGAACTGGAGGTTCGAATGGCAATTATGAAAGCGATTGAAGCAGCGGTAGAAGTGCTTAAACGTGAAGGTGTAGACATCGCATTTGGTGTTCCCGGCGCAGCAATAAACCCTATGTATGCGGCTATGAAAAAGCTCGGAGGAATCGACCACGTCTTAGCTCGTCACGTAGAGGGTGCATCCCATATGGCTGAAGGGTACACGCGTACTAATCAAGGCAATATAGGTGTGTGTATTGGTACTTCTGGTCCTGCGGGAACGGACATGATCACGGGTCTTTATTCTGCGTCTGCTGATTCGATTCCAATTCTATGTATCACAGGCCAAGCGCCCCGTGCTCGTCTTCATAAAGAAGATTTCCAAGCGGTCGACATTGAATCTATCGCTAAACCAGTCACTAAATGGGCAACCACGGTGCAGGAACCTGCACAAGTGCCACGCGCATTTCAAAAAGCCTTTCATTTGATGCGTTCGGGTCGCCCGGGGCCAATCCTGATAGATCTACCGATTGATGTTCAGCTGGCTGAGATTGAGTTTGATATCGATACCTATGAACCGCTAGAACCTTACAAACCGCAAGCAACTCGCGCGCAGGTTGAGAAAGCATTAACCATGATGTCTCAATCGGAGAAACCGCTGATTGTATCGGGCGGTGGCGTGATTAATGCTGGTGCGTCTGAATTGTTGCAACAGTTTGCCGAGATCACTGGAGTTCCTGTGATTCCAACCTTGATGGGTTGGGGCTCGATCCCAGATGATCATGAATTAATGGCAGGCATGGTAGGGCTACAAACGTCTCACCGTTACGGCAACGAAACCATGCTCAACTCTGACTTTGTGTTTGGTGTCGGTAACCGATGGGCAAACCGTCATACCGGCTCTGTCGATGTTTACACCGAAGGCCGAAAGTTTGTTCACGTTGATATTGAACCGACCCAGATCGGTCGCGTGTTCTGCCCAGATTTAGGCATTGTCTCTGATGCGAAAGCAGCGCTAGAGCTAATGGTTGAAGTGGCGCAAGAGTGGCGTGACGCTGGCAAATTGCCGAACCGAAATGCTTGGGCAAGCGAGTGTCAGGAACGCAAATCGACCATGCTGCGTAAAACCAATTTCGATGAAGCACCAATGAAACCGATGCGTGTTTATGAAGAGATGAACAAGGCGTTTGGTCGTGATACTTGCTATGTGAGCACCATTGGTTTGTCGCAAATCGCTGCGGCTCAGTTCCTGCATGTTTATAAGCCGCGTAACTGGATCAACTGTGGTCAAGCTGGCCCATTGGGTTGGACAACGCCAGCCGCATTAGGCGTACGAGCTGCTGATCCAGATCGCGATATCGTTGCTATCTCTGGAGATTACGATTTCCAATTTATGATCGAAGAACTGGCGGTAGGTGCGCAGTTCAACTTGCCATACATTCATGTGTTAGTGAACAACTCGTACTTAGGTTTGATTCGCCAAGCGCAGCGCCAATTTGATATCGATTATTGTGTACAACTGGCGTTTGATAACCAGAACGCGCCAGAGCTTGAAGGCTACGGTGTTGACCATGTCGCGGTTGTTGAAGGTTTAGGCTGTAAGGCGATTCGAGTTCGTGAACCAGAGCAAATTACCGCTGCGTTTGAACAAGCCAAAGAGTTGATGAATAAGCATAAAGTACCGGTTGTTGTTGAGCTAATTCTTGAGCGAGTAACCAACATTGCGATGGGCGTTGAGATCAATGCTATTAATGAATTTGAGCCACTTGCCGAAAGCCGCGGCGATGCCCCAACGGCGCTGGCGTACAAGTAATCATTAAGTCATGTGTATCCGTAGAGCTGAGGCTTAGCTCTACGGAAAAGCCTCCAATAGAGCGAGGCTCTACTACAAATAACCAGATTTTCAAAAATAAAGAATAAGGACAGAGTCATGGCAAAATTTGCAGCAAACTTGTCAATGTTATTCACGGAAGTTGATTTTATGGACCGCTTTGAAGCTGCCGCAGAAGCGGGCTTTCAAGGTGTGGAATACCTTTTCCCTTACGCCTTTGATGCTCAGGCAATCAAAGCAAAGCTCGATGCTAACAACTTAGAGCAAGTGCTATTCAACCTGCCTGCGGGTGATTGGGATGCTGGCGATCGTGGTATCGCGGTCGACCCAGCACGAGTTGAAGAATTTCAAGCGGGTGTACCTAAAGCCATCGCTTACGCAAAAGCGCTCGGTTGTACTCAAGTGAATTGCTTGGCGGGGATTGTTCCGCAAGGTGTGACCCAACAAGACGCGCAATCGGCGTTTGTGATTAACCTGCATTACGCGGCGAACGCGCTAGCAGCAGAAGGCATCAGCTTAGTGATAGAAGCGATCAATACACGCGATATTCCGGGCTTCTTCTTAAACACCACAGAGCAAGCTAAAGCGATCATCAAAGAGGTAGGGAGCGATAACCTTTCTATCCAATACGATATTTATCACATGCAAATTATGGAAGGCGATCTTACGCCGACCATGCAACAAAATATTGGCCAAATCGCACACGTGCAACTGGCGGATAATCCAGGCCGACACGAACCGGGTACTGGCGAAATCAACTACCCATTCGTGCTCAATTATCTTGATGAGCTTGGCTATCAAGGCTGGGTTGGCTGCGAATACAAGCCAAAAACAACAACGACAGAAGGCCTTGGTTGGCTGCACCAGTACCGTTAATTGAGTCTGGTAACCCTCAAACGTTAAGGAGAACAACATGTCTAAAATTGCATTTATCGGAACTGGCATCATGGGTAAACCTATGGCGAGTAACCTTCAAAAAGCAGGTCACGATTTGATTCTGTCGGATCACTTTAATGCAGCACCTGCCGACCTTGTGGCAGCGGGCGCAACGGTCTGTCATTCACCAGCGGAAGCGGCTGAAGCAGCAGATATCGTTATCTTAATGGTGCCGAATACACCACAAGTTGAAGATGTCCTGTTTGGTGACAACGGCGTCGAGAAAGGCCTAACGGCGGGTGGCGCAACGGGGAAACTGGTTATCGACATGAGTTCGATCTCGCCAATCGCGACCAAAGCAATTGCAGCGCGAATCAATGAAGGTGGTGCTTCATACCTTGATGCACCGGTATCAGGTGGCGAAGTAGGCGCTATTAATGCAGCGCTGACTATCATGGTGGGCGGTGAGCAAGACGCCTTTGACAAAGCACGTCCGCTATTTGAAATCATGGGTAAGAACATCACGCTGGTGGGTGATAACGGTGCAGGTCAAACCTGTAAGGTCGCAAACCAAATCATCGTTGCTCTGAATATCGAAGCCGTGTCTGAGGCGTTAGTCTTTGCTTCAAAAGCTGGTGCTGATCCAGCACGAGTTCGTCAAGCGCTATTAGGTGGCTTTGCTAACTCTAAGATATTGGAAGTGCACGGTGAGCGTATGGTTGAAGGCACATTCGACCCGGGCTTTAGAATCTCACTTCACCAAAAAGACCTCAACTTAGCGCTAACGGGCGCACAAGAGCTAGGGGTTGCACTACCTAATACGGCTAACGCTCAAGAGTTGTTTGGCGAGTGTGCCGAAATGGGCGGTGAAGGTTGGGACCACTCTGCGCTTATCCAAGCGATTGAGAAACGTTCTGACCACTCGATTCGTTAATCTAGTTAACGGTTTATCCGTTTAGTGGTTAGTCAATCTACCGATTATCCGTTAATTAGGGCTGCAATCGATTCGTAGCCCAACAGTTTGTTTATAAATCGCGTAGTTTCGTCTCCTTTTATACGCGTTCCTGATACGAGGCAGAGGTTGAAGTTGTTCCTTTCTAACTTGATCTTAGCAGGCACCCTCTAGCCTTGTATCGGGGTTCTTTTTTTCTCCGTCAACTAAGGAGTGGCTGATGGACATTGATGCTAAGCAGTTTCTACAAACCCTTTTCTCAAGTGCTGTTAATCAGGCGCTACCTAAAAATCACATCGAACCTTTTCTTCCTCAAGACATTTTCTATCGCTTTGCTAATCAAGCCGGGCGTACTGTCGTTATCGGGGCAGGAAAAGCAGCCGCGTCGATGGCCGCCGAGCTGGAAGCGGTTTGGCAGGCAAAGAAACAACAAGACCTTGCACTACGTGATTTAGAAGGCTTGGTTGTGACTCGCTATGAGCACCTCGCGTCTTGTGAGTACATCGAGGTGATCGAAGCGGCGCACCCCGTTCCGGATGCGATGGGTCTTGAAGTCAGTCACCGGATGTTGGAGTTGGTGAGTAACCTCAGTGAAGACGACACCGTGATATGTCTTTTGTCAGGAGGTGGCTCCGCATTACTGAGTCTGCCCGGTGGCGACATCAGCTTGGCAGAGAAGCAACAAATCAATAAAGCGTTGCTTAAATCAGGCGCCGCCATTGATGAGATGAACTGTGTGCGTAAACACTTATCGTCTATCAAAGGTGGGCAACTAGCGAAAGCTGCGTATCCAGCAAGAGTAGTCTCTTTAGCGATTTCAGATGTACCTGGCGATGACATCAGTGTGATTGCATCAGGCCCAACCGTACCCGACACCACGACACGTTTTGATGCGATGGCAATTTTAGAACGTTACCAGATAGATACACCACACTCGGCATTTGAATGGTTAAATAATCCAGAGTCAGAAACCGTGAAGCCGGATGACGCTTGTTGGAAAAACGCAGAGCACCATATTATTGCCACGCCGATGTCGGCATTGGAAGCAGCCGCGGCAGAGGCCGAAGGTTTAGGTATTCCCGCTTATGTGTTGAGTGATTGCATAGAGGGAGAAGCGCGAGATGTCGCGAAAGTTCACGCAGCGCTGGCTAAGCAAGTGGCTAATCATAAGCACCCATTTGAGACGCCTTGCGTGATACTTTCCGGTGGCGAAACCACAGTAACCGTTAGAGGCAATGGTCGCGGTGGGCGTAACTGTGAATTTCTGTTGAGCTTGTATAACGAGCTTAAAGGCCAAGACAATATATTCGCATTGGCTGCTGATACCGACGGGATTGATGGCGTGGAAGACAATGCGGGCGCGTGGATTACCCCACAAACATGGCAACAAGGTTCGAGCTTGTCGCTTAAAGCGCAAGACTATCTCGATGCTAACAACAGCTACGACTTCTTCAAGCAAGTCGATGTGCTTCTTACCACGGGGCCGACGCTGACCAATGTGAATGACTTCAGAGCGATATTGATTCTTTAACTTGAACAGTTCAAAAACACGGTATGGAATGGTCGCTTCTTAACAAATAGAGCGGCCATTTTATTGTTATCAATGCGGTGACCTTGAGTTCTGAGATTATCTTCTGGACTAATGAAGCACGTTGATTACTATGATTTTAGTAACGAGCTGTAAAGGATGCAATATGTCTAGGATCAGACAAAAGAATCAAGATTTAATCATCGAAGTCGCGTGTGAACAATTCGCCACTCATGGTTATGCCGCAACAAAAATGGCTGACATCGCAAAAGCGGCCGACATTCCCAAACCTAACGTATTCTATTATTTCAGCTCTAAAGATAAGCTCTACAACGCTGTGCTTGAAACCGTCACTCAGCCCTTACTAGAAGCGTCTCGTCCGATTGAAGAGCTCAGCGATCCTGTTGAAGCCTTGTCTCAATATATTCAAACCAAGCTGATCATTTCTCGCGATCATCCACATGCCTCTAAGGTATTTGCCAATGAAGTGATGTCTGGCGCTAAAGTATTGCCGAAAGAGATTGGCGATGAGCTGTATAAGCAATCCCAGATGATCCTCGATAAGTTCTCAACGTGGTCAGCACAAGGCTTAATGGATGACGTCCCTGCACACCACCTGATGTTTACCATCTGGGCGGCTACTCAAACCTACGCTGATTTTGGATGGCAGATTTGCAGCGTGATGCAGAAAGATAAGCTCGATGATAAGGACTATGAAGATGCCGCTGAGTTCATCATACAGCTATTGATTAAAGGGTGTGGTGTGAAAAGCTAACGTTATTTGAATGTTTTTTGGGTCTGCGATTGCAGGCCTTTTTTGTTTGTGCATGTGAGTGAGCATATGTGCAAAGCTACTTTTGTGACCCGTTGTGCAATAACTCATTTATCTTGAATTTGGTTCGATTAGGTATGCCATTTTATTTAAATGACAGGTTATAGTATCGCGAAAATTGGCGGCACTTACTCTTCTGAAAAGCGAAAAGCTGGAAACTTATAGATGAAGTCGCTAACAATATTACACGCATAACATTAAGGTTTAGCAATGACGCTTAAAAGCTTGGCATGCACCATCAGCGCAGTTCTGCTTGCAGGTTGCGGTTCAACAGTCACGACGCAAACATACAACGCCGACTTGATCATCACCAACGGGCAGGTTCTCACCATCAATTCAGAAATGGATGTGATTGAAGATGGCGTGGTAGTGGTGAAAAACGACCAGATCATCGCAGTGGGCAATGAGGATTTGATTGCTCAGTACCGTGCTGAAAAGGTGATTGATGCTCAAGATGGAATCGTTATGCCTGGCATGGTTAACGCGCACAACCATTTACCTATGATCGCGTTCCGCGGCTTAGGAGAAGAGGGCATCTCGAACCGCTTATTCGCTTACTTCTTCCCTCTAGAAGCCGAAAAGCTAAGCCGTGAACTGATTTACAACGCAACTAAGCTTGGCTCTATCGAATTGGCACAAAGCGGTGTAACCACTTACGCCGATATGTATTACCACATGGACGAAATGGCAAAAGCGACCAAAGAAGTGGGTTTGCGTGCTGTGCTCGGTGAAACCGTGATTAAGTTTCCAGTGGTCGATGCTAAAGAACCTTATGGCGGAATTGAATATGCCAAAGGTTTTATCGAGCAGTACAAAAACGATGAGTTAATCACACCTGCTTATGCACCACACGCGGTGTACACCGTGAGTAAAGATAAGCTGCAAGAAATCAACAAGCTGTCTGCTCAATACGATGTGCCAGTGCTGATTCACGTTGCTGAATTCCCGAATGAAGAAAAGCGCATCAAAGACGAAACCAAAGCCACGTCACCGGTCGAATACATGGATGAAATCGGTGTGCTTGATGAGCGTGTAGTGATTGCTCACGGCATCCACCTTTCAGAAAATGACCAAAAGCTTCTCAAGCAAGCTGACGCGGGTATCTCATACAACCCAATGGCGAATGCTAAAGGCGCAACCGGAATCGCACCTGCGTGGGAGATGTATCGTGCCGACATGCGCATTGGCTTAGGAACCGACGGCCCAATGAGCTCAAATCAAGTCGATATCATGCGCACCCTAAGTTACGCGGCAAATATGCAACGTTTAAAGCATTCTGACCGCACCATCATGATTCCTGAACAAGTCATCGAGATGGCGACATTAGGTGGCGCGAAAGCCCTACACATGGAAGATCAAATCGGTTCTCTTGAAGCGGGTAAGAAGGCAGACATCGTGATTGTAGAGACAACATCAGCGAACATGATGCCAAATTACGACCCTTACGCGACCTTGGTTTACCAAGCGAACCCAAGCAACATCGACACGACGATTGTGAACGGCCAAATCGTAATGGAAAACCGTGTAATGCAAACCGTTCAACTGGATGAAATCCGCCAAAGCGTCGATGAGTTTGAAACAGATATCAAAGCCTTTGCCAAAGAGCTTTCTAAGAAGGCGATTAAGTCGAAGAGCTTGATGGATTAAGATGTAAATCGGTTTCTAAAAATCGAACTGAATGAACAAGGCCGACATCACGTCGGCCTTTTTTCGCTTTTCTAGTTAGAGAGTATTTAATTATTCATCGCCAGTTTACCTAGCTTCATTGCAGCAGCATGGTGGCGGTGCATCAGTTGCTCCATGTCTACTCCAATTACTGCTCCATCGTTAACTCGCCATTTTCCGGCTACCATCACTTTATCCGCTTGTTGAGCTCCACAAAGTAGTAGTGCAGCCAGTGGATCGTGGCTACCAGAGAAACGAATATCGTCGAGCTTGAACATCGCGATGTCGGCTTGTTTACCGACTTCTAGCGTACCGATATCCGTTCTGCCCATTGCTCGTGCAGAGCCTGATGTCGCCCAGCGCAGTGCATCAAAGTGTGAAACGTTAGCAGAGCCATACTGCAGGCGCTGTAAGTACATCGCCATGCGCACTTCGGCAATCATATTGGAGCCGTCATTGGAGGCCGAACCATCCACGCCTAGCCCGACTTTCACGCCAGCGGCTTCAAGGTCGTTGTTCTTACAAATACCAGAAGCCAGCATCATGTTGGAAGTAGGGCAGTGGCTGATGCCAATGCCTGCTTTACCCAAGCGCTTGATCTCTTCTGGATTGAAGTGAATGCCGTGTGCAAGCCAAGTGCGTTCATTCAGCCAGCCCACATCTTCTAGGTAATCGACAGGGCGTAGACCGAACTTCTCGATACAGAAGTCCTCTTCATCGAGCGTTTCGCATAGGTGAGTGTGCATCATCACGTTCTCACGCTCACTGATCTTAGCGGTCTCTTTCATTAGATCGGTGGTGACTGAGAACGGCGAACAAGGTGCGAGTGCGATTTGAATCATCGCCCCTTCATCACGCTGGTGGTAATCGCGGATCAAGCGTTGGCTGTCATCGATAATGGTTTGTTCGGTTTGAATGGTGTGTCGTGGAGGTAGCCCACCTTCATCTTCCCCAAGGCTCATGGAGCCGCGCGTAAATATCGCTCTTACACCTAGTTTCTCTGCGGCCTCAACTTGTAAATCGATGGCGTGCTCTAGCCCGTTTGGCAGCAAGTAATGATGGTCTGACGCTGTGGTACAGCCCGACATCATTAATTCAACCAGAGCTAACTCTGTGGCAAGGCTCATCATCTCCGAATCGAGGTTGGCCCAAACTGGATAGAGGCTTTGTAGCCAATGGAAGAGTTCTTTATTGAGTGCGCCGGGGTAGGCACGCGTTAGGGTTTGATAGAAGTGGTGGTGCGCATTGATAAGCCCAGGAGTCACAACATGACGAGAGGCGTCGACGCTGTAATCTACGGGTAAGGTCGGCTCTTTGTGTTTGCCAACCAGTTCAATGATTTTATTACCTTTTATGACGATTCCTCCTTCTGCATCAGCCTGCGAGCCAGTGTAGATTGCGAGAGGATTCTTAATCCAGATGGTTTCCATTCATAGTAGTCCTTAGCCATCTCAGCCTTTTCAGGGAAGAGGGTCTTTATTTGGTATTTGTTGTTGAAAGATAAATTCAAATCAAGGGCGATGAGACATTCACTGTTATCGTTACGCCCGTGATTCTACGGAAATCGGTTTTACGCTCGTTAGCGATTTATCTAGTTCGTTTTTGGCTCAGGGTTATCTGATGCCGTTTGAACTTCAGTTTCTGTTGTTGCTTGTTGAATTTCTAATTGCTCGTTTGAGTGTCGTTCTTCTTCAGCCTGTTCTTTCATTTCTAGCTCAACTTGCGCTTGGCTTTCGGCTAACGCTTCTTGTTCTTCTGCGCGTGAAGATTTAGGCAATACAAGGTTAAGAACAACCGTCATGATGGTGCCAGTCGTAATGCCAGAGTGAAGGAAATTGGCCAAATCGTGTGGCAAATGTTGAAGCAATCTTGGTTCGAAGGTGACGGCTAAGCCAGACGCTAAACCTACACAGATTACTAAGGCATTTCGCTTGGTGTCTGCGGCCTTGATCAACATGCGGATACCCGCGTAAGCAATCATCCCGAACATCACAAAGCCCACACCACCCAAAACAGGTTTCGGAATCGTGACGGCAATAGCGGCTAATTTCGGGAATAAACCGCCTAAAATCAGCAAGCCACCGGTTGCAGCTACTACATAGCGACTTGCTACACCTGTGATACCCACAATACCGACGTTTTGGCTGAATGACGCCAGTGGCATCGCTGTTAAAATCGAAGACAAGGTACTACCAAGACCATCGCCTAGCAGTCCACGTTTTAGATCTTTACCGCTGACTTGGGTTTGGCAGTTGTTGCCAAGCGCCATGAAGTCACCGGTTGCTTCAGCGATAACCACGATGTACACCAAGCTCATGCTGATGATGGCACTAGCAGAAAACGTAAAGCCATACTTAAATGGTTCTGGGCCACCGACCCAAGCAGCAGAGCTGATCTGCTCAAGATCGACCATGCCGAGTGACAGCGCCACAATGTAACCGCCCGCTAAACCAATCACGATAGCGGAGGCCGCAACCGCGCCTTTACAGTAAACCGATACGCCAATCACTATCCCCAAAGAGACCAGTGCGAGAAACAGTTTTGGTAGCGTGGCGAATTGTTCCGTGTTGGCAGGAGAATCGCCAACCCAGTTCATGGCAACCGGTAAAATGGTTAAGCCGATTAGGGTAACCACCACACCACTTACCACGGTCGGGAACAGCTTGCGAACCTTGTCCATGTAGAAGCTGGCACCAATTACCACGAATGAGCCGATAAGTGCTGAGCCCATGATAGCGGCGACACCACCTTCGTTACCGATGGAAATAGCCACACCTAAAAAGGCAAAGCTTGAGCCCATTACAACAGGCAGTCGAATACCAACAGGGCCAAAACCGAGACATTGCGCGACAGTCACAATACCAGAAGCCAATAGCGCCGCATTGATCAGTGAAACGATCTCTGTGTTAGGTAGGCCAATAGAAGCACCGACAATAAGCGGGACAGCGACGATGCCACCAATCGAGGCGAGCATGTGTTGTAAAGCAAGTAGAAGGGTTAGCCCATGGGGCGGTCTTTCATTAAGGGTGTACAGAAGTTTCATTTGATATTCCTCTGCCTGCGTTTCCGTTTACAGGCGATTGGCGGTCAAATAATGACTTCTACAAACTGCGTAGGGTCATAAAAAAGTGCACTGAATCGGTAGGGTTTCTGCTCTCTCGTCATCAATGCAATTAGCTTTCTTAAAAATCATGTTGTTGCTTGGCTTGCGAACCAGCCAAGCAACGTTGTGAGCAATCAAGAAATGACTGCTCAGGAGCTTTAGGGTTAACCGATGAACACTAGCTTGGCGATGAAGATAGCCGCTAGGAAGTACATCGAGATAGACACATCTTTGGTTTTACCTGTCGCCAACTTAAGCACTGTGTAGGTAATGAAACCCAATGCGATACCGTTCGCGATAGAGAAGGTCAGTGGCATCATTAGTGCGGTAATCGCGGCTGGAGCACCGTTAGTGAAGTCTTTCCAATCGACGTGCTGCATGCTGCTCATCATCACGAATGCGACGTAAATAAGAGCACCAGACGTTGCGTAAGCGGGGATCATGCCTGCAAGCGGTGATAGGAAAATTGCCGCTAAGAACAACACACCAACCACGACTGCTGAAAGACCTGTACGTGCGCCTGCTGCAACACCGGCTGCACTCTCTACATAACTGGTTACTGGCGGACAGCCTACACACGCACCTGCCACGCTTGAAATACTGTCGGCTTTCAGTGCTTTGCTTAGGCCTTCAATCTTGCCCGTTTCAGGGTTGGTCAGGTTTGCACGCTCAGCTACGCCCATCAAGGTACCAGCTGTATCAAACATGTTTACAAAAAGGAAAGCCAAGATAACGCTGATCATCGATACGTTTAGTGCACCGGCGATATCCATTGCCATAAAGGTAGGCGCTAAGCTTGGTGGTGCAGCGAAGAAGCCATCGTAGTGAACTAGGCCAAGCATCATGCCGACTAGCGTTACACTCAAAATACCGATAAGCACCGCGCCAAACACTTTACGCTCACTCAGAACCGCAATGATCAAGAATGCAATCGCAGCAAGCAGAGCTTCTGGTTTCGTGAAGTCACCCAATGAAACCAAAGTTGCTGGGTTTTCGACGACGATACCCGCTGTTTTTAAGCCAATCAGACCTAAGAACAAACCAACACCTGCAGTCATTGAATAGCGCAAGCTCTCTGGAATACTCTCGATGATCCATTGGCGGACTTTGTAAAAGCTCATCCCGACGAACAAGATACCGGAGATAAACACCGCACCTAGCGCGACTTCCCAGCTGTAGCCCATTTCGCTTACTACTGTGAACGAGAAGAAGGCGTTCAAGCCCATGCCCGGCGCAAGTCCGACAGGCCAATTCGCAAATAGCCCCATTAACAAACAACCGATCGCAGCACCAATACAGGTCGCGACGAATACCGCGCCTGAATCCATGCCTGAAGCGGCCATGATTTGTGGGTTAACGAAGATGATGTAAGCCATGGTTGCGAAGGTAGTGACACCACCGACTAACTCATTTTTTACGCTACTTCCGTGGGCCTTAATTTTAAAAAACTTCTCTAAAATTCCGTTGTTCGCATCTTGGTTGAGTATTTCTGTTTTACTCTCACTCATGTCAGCAAGTCCTTTTATGTTGTGATCCATTTATTGAATACAGCGAGATTTCAATATTAAGTTTTAAGGTTTTTCCTAGCCGCTATTTCTTTAGCTATCAGTTGATTAGTCATCAACTCTCTAACTAATAACGTTATTAGTATTTTTATATGAGCGTGTTGAGGGTCTGTTGACCTTTCGCGGTTAAATTTTGTTCGAGATAGAATCGTTTTAGGCGCGGCAAGGAGTATGTAGCCTAGTCACTCTAAGTAAATACTTCTTAACAAAGCATAAAACGATTCTAGCCGAACCCTTCGGGCAGCCTTTGTGGTTCATTTCTACTGCGTTATCGGCTTCTCATGTAGGCTAGCTACACATCAAAGCCTCTGCCTTGTAGAAATTTTCCACAAAGCGCTGCAAAAATCAGCTCGAAAGGTCAACAGACCCTACTGAGCGCGCATCTTTTTAGATGCACGCACGAATCTGTTTATTATTCGATGGTTGGGCCTAGTTCGAAGTTCTAGGACACGGGACTAACTGCCCCGATAGGTTGAGAAACTGTAAGGCGAGACGAGAAGAGGAACGTGATAATGCGCTTCTGGATCATCTAGACCAAAGCGAATAACAACATCGTCTAGGAAAGGCACGCCATCCAATTCCACGCCTTTACTTCTGTAGTAATCGGCTACGTAAAACACCAATTGATATTTCCCCGGTCGGAAATCATTCCCAGCCAGAATCGGCGCATCGGTTCGGCCATCGGAGTTAGTGATTACCGTCGCCAACTTTTCTGTTGAGTCTTCATTGACCTTATAAAGCTCTACCTTGATCTCTGCACCCGGTAAGCCGTGAGTCGTATCTAATACGTGTGTTGTTAGTCTTCCCATAGTCCTTTAATAGCGCTTTTGGCGCTCCTCTGTTCCGTGGTTTATCTGTCTGTTTCGACCTTGCAAAGAATGCAACTGGTCACTTTGTTATCACTAACTATGTACGAACTGTACACAATTAGTAAAGCAAATTGTTGGAAAAATGTTAACCATTGTGTCGTTTTTTATGATTTTATAGATCTTGATTATCGTTTTTTGGTGAGTTTTGGCTTTATTAAGTTATTGTTTTTAAGTGATAATGGCACGTAAATTTGACTTTAATAACAAAATCTTTACATTGAGATAAATAATTGTATACAATAAATGTACAGGGGTAAGGTTGCTCTGTTTATCGAGAATCCATTTGGTTGAATCATTTGGTGACTTACTTAAAGAGCGGCTAAGCCAACCACTTATGTTAGGAGTACTTGGATGAATAAGGATTATTCAAGAAATTTGATCGGTTACGGAGCTAACCCTCCCAACCCTCAATGGCCAGGTAATGCGCGCGTCGCGGTTTCTTTTGTATTGAACTATGAAGAGGGCGGTGAGCGTTGTTTGTTACATGGAGACGACGAGTCTGAAGCCTTTCTCTCAGAGATCCCGTCAGCACAGCCGATCAAAGGCGAACGTCACATCAGCATGGAATCCATCTATGAGTATGGTAGCCGTGCGGGTGTATGGCGTGTTCTTCGCTTGTTCGATGAATATGAAATTCCATTAACCGTCTTTGCTGTCGCAATGGCGATTGAGCGTCACCCAGAAGTAGCCAAAGCTATGGTCGAAGCGGGCCACGAAATCTGTAGCCACGGTTACCGCTGGATAGACTATCAATACATTGATGAATCTGAAGAGCGCGACCACATGACCAAAGCGATCGAGATCATCCAACAAGTGACGGGTCAACGCCCACAAGGTTGGTACACAGGTCGAACAGGTCCAAATACGCGTCGCTTAGTCGCAGAAGAAGGCGGCTTTCTTTACGACTCAGATGCCTATGATGATGACCTGCCTTATTGGCACACCGAGACTGGTCATCCGCAATTGGTGATCCCTTACACACTTGATGTGAACGACATGCGTTTTTCAACGGCGCAAGGCTTTAACTCGGGTGAGCAGTTCTTCCAATATCTGAAAGACACGTTTGACACCCTTTATATGGAAGGCGAAACCGCACCGAAAATGATGTCGGTTGGGTTGCATTGTCGTCTGATTGGTCGTCCCGGTCGTATTGCTGCATTAAGACGTTTCTTAGATTACGTAAAACAGCATGACAGCGTGTGGCTATGTCGTCGAATCGATATCGCCAACCACTGGCACCAACATCACCCATACAACGAACAACAAAATTAGAACGAACAGCAAGGAGGCTTAACGTGACTGAATTTCGATCTTGCCAACCAACAACCATGAACCGCGATACCTTTGTCGCTCACTTCGCTGATGTCTACGAACACAGCCCATGGGTTGCAGAAGTGGTGTATGACCAAGGTTTGAATGCCGAAGACGACCATATCGAGAATCTTCATCTGAAAATGGCATCGACCTTGTTAGGTGCAGACCAAGGCAAACAGTTGGCTTTGATCAACGCTCACCCGGATTTAGCCGGTCGAGCAGCAGTAAACGGCGAACTCACCGAGTCGTCGACCAAAGAACAAGCGGGGGCGGGCATCGACCAGTGCAACGCCGAAGAATTTGAAAAATTCACTTCTTACAACAACAGCTACAAAAGTCGCTTCAATTTCCCTTTTATCATGGCGGTGAAGGGAGCCAATCGTTACCAAATTCTTGAGTCGTTCGAGATGCGATTAGGAAATGATAGTGAAACTGAGTTTGCTACGGCGATTCAAGAGATCAACAAGATCGCGATGTTTCGTCTCTGGGATATGTAAGTTAACGGAGTTAACAGCTATCTCAGCCCAGTCTTAGTGCGCTAAGAACTTGATTTATCAAAGCCTTATTGAATAAAGCATAAGCCACTGAGTTCTCATTTTATTATTACTTGATTAATTGGATAGGATTACACGGACATGACCCAAACATTTGAACAATACATAAACCTTGCAGACGAAAAACTCGGTGCAGAAGCCACCTTCGCAACAGACGATTTTTTCGCGGATAAAAGCCGTCTACTCAGCCACGCAGCGGCAGAGTGGAAAGACGACTTATACGACGATAACGGCAAGTGGATGGACGGTTGGGAAAGCAGACGTAAACGTGGTGAAGGTTACGACTACTGTGTCGTTCGCCTTGGCCTAGCTGGCACCATTGCTGGCGTTGATATTGATACCTCATTCTTCACAGGTAACTTCCCACCTTCGGCATCAATTGACGCGTGTTATTCACCACAAGGTGAGCCAACTGACTCAACAGAGTGGCAAGAAATTCTGCCTTCAATGGCACTACAAGGTGATCATCATCATCTTGAAGCCATCGAAAGTGACCAAGTATTTACGCACCTACGTTTGAACATCTATCCAGACGGTGGTGTCGCGCGCTTACGTGTTTATGGCCGACCAAGTGTCGATTGGGACGCAATAGATTCTCAGCAACAAGTTGACTTAGCAGCCGTTGAACACGGTGGCCGAGCACTCGCATGTAGCGATGAGCACTATGGCAACAAAGCCAACATCTTAGGCCCAGGCCGTGGTGAAAACATGGGTGATGGCTGGGAAACAGCACGTCGTCGTACACCGGGTAACGACTGGGTTATCGTGGCACTAGGCCACCCAGGTAACATCGAACGCATCGTTGTTGATACAGCCCACTTCAAAGGTAACTACCCAGATAGCTGCTCGATTCAAGCGGCTTATGTGAAGGGCGGTACCGACGACCAAGTAGAAACACAAAGCCTATTCTGGCGTGAACTGTTGCCAGCACAAAAGCTGCAAGCGCACGAAATTCACGAATTCATTTCTGAGGTAAACGACCTTGGTGCGATTACCCACGTACGTGCAAACATATTCCCAGATGGTGGTATCAGCCGTTTGCGTCTGTTTGGTACGAAAGCGAAATAGGAAATGAGTATGAGTAATGGAATACGTCGTTTATCCATCGAACCGTTAACCAAGCAGGCTTTTGCAGAGTTTGGCGATGTTATCGAGTCCGATAATAGTGATTTCTTCATGATCAACAGTGGGTCAACACGTCGCTACCACAAGCTAGCGACAACTGATGTGCAAGACCAAGACGGAGAAGCGATCATCAGCATCTTCCAAGCCACACCGTTGAGCTACCCACTGACCATCAAAATGTTAGAGCGTCATCCGCTTGGCTCTCAGGCATTCGTTCCATTACTTGGTCAACCCTATTTAATTGTTGTTGCACCGAAAGGCGATAACCCGACGTTAGCCAATAGCCGAGCTTTCTTGAGCAACGGCCGTCAAGGAGTGAACTATCACAAAGGGGTGTGGCATCACCCAGTTCTCGCCCTCACCGATCAAGACCAGTTTTTGATCGTCGATAGAGGCGGCGAAGGGCATAACTGTGACGAAGTTTATTTCGACAGCGACCGAGTGGCATTGCATTTGGACGATCTGCCAACGGACGACAATAAGGAAGAGCAACGCTTAGCTAAAGCGTTGTGATACAGGAGTTTATTATGGATCCGCATATTACAGAGTGGTTGAACTTAGCAATACGCTGGGCTCACATGATTGTTGGTGTTGCGTGGATAGGCGCATCATTTTACTTTGTTTGGTTAGAGAATAACCTTAACCGAGTTAACCCTAAAACGGGCCTTTCAGGCGACTTATGGGCAATTCACGGCGGTGGTATTTATCACCTAGAGAAGTACAAACTTGCGCCACCAGAGATGCCAGAGCACCTGCACTGGTTCAAATGGGAAGCTTACTTCACGTGGATCACCGGTGTGTGTTTACTGGGTGTGGTTTACTACCTCAACGCTGAAATTTACCTGATTGCACCGGGCTCTGGCCTTGATTCAACAACGGCAATCGCGATTGGTATTGGTTCATTCGTTGCCGGCTGGTTTATCTACGACTTACTGTGTGATTCACCATTAGGTAAAACACCCGTACTACTTGGCGTTGTGTTGTTTGTATTGCTCGTTGCTGCGACCTATGGCCTAACCCAAGTGTTCAGTGGTCGTGGTGCTTACATCCACGTAGGTGCAATCATTGGTACCATCATGGTGGGTAACGTATTCCGCGTTATCATGCCTGCACAACGCAACTTGGTGAAAGCGATTGAAGAGAAGCGTGAACCGGATCCGGCACTGCCAGCGAAAGGCCTACTGCGTTCTCGTCACAACAACTACATGACACTTCCAGTGCTGTTCATCATGATCAGTAACCACTTCCCAAGCACTTACGGCTCGGAATACAACTGGTTGATCCTTGCTGGTTTAGCGATCTTCAGTATCTTGGTGCGTCACTACTTCAACACCCGTCATGGCAGTCAGAAGTTTGCATGGACAATACCAGTAGCAGCATTGGGTATGATCACGCTTGCGTTTGTTACCTCACCTTACGCGAAAAAACAGATGACTCCGGTTGTGCAAGCACCAGTGGTTCAAGAAGTGCAAGTCAGCGCGACTGAATCAGCGACAGAAGAACTTGCTGCAAACGACACCGCTTCAACGACTAGTTCTCAGGCCGCACCAGCAGACCACGCAATGCAAACTGCTAGCGCAGGCGTCAGCTTTGAAACCATCAACAAAGTCATTCAAGAGCGCTGTTCTGTGTGTCACTCATCAACCCCGAGCCACGCCGCTTTTGCTGCTGCGCCAGGTGGTGTGATGTTTGATACGCCAGAAGAGATCAAAGCCAACGTCCCAAGGATTGTTGCTCAAACCGTAACAACTAAGGTGATGCCGCTCGGCAACATGACTCAAATGACTGACGAAGAACGCGCACTGATCGGCACTTGGGTAGAGCAAGGCGCTACGCTTCAATAATGATGTGAATCCTTTACCTAAGAGCATGAGTCTTAGGTGAGGCTTGGGGAGAGTTTGGTTTCGGGCACGCGCCAAACTCATCCCACCCTGTTTCCCCGGTTCCTATAACCGGGGCTTTTTGTTTTTGGACAAAGGAAATGCAGAATTATCATTCAGTTGGTGACTCTAGGTGCATATGTGGTTTAGAGTTCGAAGAATTGGGTTTTATTAAGTATTTTGGTGTAATCAAATCTTAATGTTACCTATGCTAACAATTTTACTTGATTATTCTTATTAAAGTTAAAGCTGTATTGAAATATCAAGTGTGCATCCACCTAAACTTGACCTAGGCATATAGGAAACCATTAATGAGTAACGTTATTCCATTTAGAAAGAAACCAACTTCAACTCAACACCCGAAAACAGCGATTAAGATGAGCGATTGCCATTTTGAAGAAAATGGTATCGGTATGCTTTTAGGAGAAGGTGTAGAAGTTGAAATGGATACAACTACTTTCCTTAACAATGGCATGGGGATTGTTGCTGGCTCAACCGATGAAAAATTTCTTCAAGCGTTGTCTGAATCAAAACCTCAAGAAAGGCTAGGGTTTGCGAATGAACTAAATCAATTCGCTAGCATTCCAGATAAAGAACTACGTACACAAGAAATAGAGAAGTCTTCTATTTCCAGGAAATTATCTTCAATAGCCAATATTGCGACTGTCACAACTTGGCTTAATGAAGTTATTGAGGGCGTATCAAGCGTAGATTTTGAAGCGTTATTAAATACGATTATGGGTAGCTAGCGAGATAAAAACAGCTGAAGAGAACTTACTTAAGCTTGGTATCTCGCATAGGTGGCTTACAGTCTTTTAGCTATATCGTTTAGCAAGGAAGCTCTGTGAGTCATTGCATGTCGATAGTAAGTACTTACGTTTAAACTGATTCATTGCGTACGCAGTCCTGTATAAGGTTCTTGATATGAATCTCTACCCATGGCACTTATAGTCCAAATTGACTTTAGTTAGGACAAAAAATGGAAGACTTGATAGTCGCGTATTTTAGGGCATTGAGCTCATTCTTTAGGTATCTGTTTCAGTCGATATTGATTGAGTTCATTGGTTACGGAGCTGGCTGGATAGTCTGTAAAGTATTCACATTAGGGCGCTTTCCCCCATTGATTCCAATTGAAAAAGAGCGAACCAGAATTTCTTATGTCGGGGCGATTAGCATCGTATTGTTTCTGTTAGCAATTGGTGTGTTCAATAGTTTTTAGGCGACGGAATAGAGTGTGGCCATGGATAGTATTCAAAATAATACGGACAAAAAAGACATGCTTGAGAAAGTTCAGAATATTGCTTCGATTAACGGGTTGGAATATGAAGTGAGCGGAAATGTCCTTAACCTTAAGCTAGGCAGAGCTGGTGGAAAGGTAAAAATTAAATACGACTACGCGACGAATTCATACGTCTACAACTGTAATGAATATGCTATTGGTTTTTCCAGTCTCATCTTCTTCGTTCTTTCGTTCAATACTCTGTATCAAGTTACTCACCAAGCATGGTCTGGCTACGTCGCGGGTTTGATGTTTGCGGTGGCAGTATTTAATTTGATCCAATTAATATTGTCTCACGTCCAAATGCTAGACATTAAAGCACAGCTAAGAGAAGTCGGTATTTATCTCAAGTCTGGCGCGTGAGAACCTTTAGCATCTTGTCTATCGTGAACAACTGAGCATTCGCTGAGTAATGAGTGGTTGAGCCTTGCCATCGGTAGCTATACGCTCAAATAAACAGCACTAACGCCAATTCTTAATGCTGTTTTTACTTTCCTCTTACACTCTTTTCAAATATCGAACCTAGTATCAAATTTCTCTTTGTTATACAGGCAAGTCTCTCATTATGAAGAACTTCTTTGATAGCGAACTCATGCTCTCTAGCTCTTTGAATTTCGTTTTGCTATCGCTTGGGCTAACGCTCCTTTTTCATCTTCCGATTTGGTGTGGGTTCAACTTGAGCCGACGCAAATGGAAGCTTATGGATTATTTATGGCCGTTCTTGGCGGGTATCGGGATGCTGGGCGCAGTGTCTGAGATTCGTGCGAAAGTAGCGGGTGATTGGGTTGAAACAGAACAAACCAGAGCGGTGGCGATTTTAGAGTCGGTTCAGCAGTTTTCTTTGGATAAGCTGCGAAGTGATACCTGCACCGGTCAGCCATCTTTAGATAGTCACGCTCAGCACCACGAAGCGTGTTTGTGGTATTTGAATACGGCAATCACGTTCAAAGATGTCGATTTCACCTTGTTACCCAACGCATCGGATTTTACGGTTCCTGCGCCGAGCGTGTCGCTGGTTGAAAGCGATGCCGTGTGGGTGGATGGTATGTTGAGCCAGTATGAGAAGCAGAAAAACCAATACATTAAAACCAGAGAAGCGCAGGTGAAGCAGCCATTAGAAAGCCTCTTCTGGTATGTGAGTCCTTACTTAGTCTGTTTCGCTATTGCTCTGCGCCTTACTAAAGTGACGGCAGAGCTTAAACTGGATAAGTGCGTAAACAATTAACTCGACATAGACAGCGCGAACGACAGTAAAATAGGCAAGGTAACCACACTTAGGAAGTTGCCGAACAACACCATAGATGCGACTTTAGGCGGCTCGACATTGAACCGTTCAGCGAACAGGTAGTTCATCACGGCAGGTGGCAGCATGGTGAACAGCACCATCATTTGTAGGTGCAGCGTTGGCAGCGGGATAAAGAAGTAGATGATGGCGAAGGCGATGGCACCAGTAAACAGCGATTGAGCCGTACACAGCAAGCCAACTTTGAGTCCGCTTAGCTTCAAGTTCACCATTTGCGAACCCAACGACAACAGCATAATTGGGACAGCAGCTTGGCCGAGTAGCGATGTTGCTTCGTAGATTGGATTCCATACTGCAATGCCAGACAGGTTGAGCGTCATCGCTAATGCTGCGGCTAAGAATATCGGCATCTTGAGGATCTGTTTGATCGGATTACCTTCGCTTAGGAGCGCTAAACCAACACTGATATGGACACACGCCGATACCACAAACAGCAGTACTGCAGGGGCTAATGCACTCTCACCAAAGGTATAGGTGAAGAGAGGGATCGCGAGGTTGCCACTGTTACGGAACATGTGTGGCGGAGCCCAAGCTTTGAAGTTGAGCTTAAAGATCTTACAGATTGGAATCATCAATAGTGCTGGCACCAACACCGCAACCAAAGAAGCGGTGATGAGTGGCAGTTGTTCGGTGTCGAGAGGCATGGTGGTCAGCGATGCAAAAACCAAAGCAGGAATACAAACATCCATGTTGATGCGATTGATCGGTTTGAAATCGGGCTTGAGCCAACGACCGACCGCAAAGCCAGCACTGGCTAAAGCAAAAACGGGAAACAGAATGCTGACGACCTGTTCGAACATAGAATTCCTTTCTAGATTGAGTGCTTCCATTTAGCTGAGAAACGAATGTTTTAGAGAGACGCTAAAGTGAAGTATGAAGTCGATATGTATAAACATTAACCTATCAATATAATGACTTGGCGTCACCGAAGATCGTTGTTTGTGAACGGTTAATTTATATTTCTTTGAATGAAGCACAAAAAAGACCAGTGGCATCAGCAACTGGTCTTTCAAGGCTAGATAAATCTGGACGGATTTTTAATTAACGACGGCTGTCGCTGTCTAGCGATTGTTACTCGGTTTTCAGTCTAGCTAACGAGCTTTTGATAATCTTTGAAATTCACATCGTAGGCTTTCTCGCCGTAGATGTAAGTCTCGCTGACGGTTCTGTCGTCACCCAGGCTCATCAATACAAATAGCTTCTCTTCAAGCTTGGTCGCTTGTTCCATTCTAAAGCGCATCAATTGTGTGGCGTGTAAGTCCAACACCACGAAATCGGCTTCTTTTCCTACTTCCAAGTTGCCAATCTTGTCTTCTAAATGCAGTGAACGTGCACCACCTAATGTGGCTAAGAATAGCGACTTAGCTGGGTGCAATTTCTTATGTTGAAGCTGCATGATCTTATAGGCTTCACTCATGGTTTGTAGGATTGAGAAGCTAGTGCCTGCGCCGACATCAGTCCCCATACCAACACGAATGCCGTGCTCTTCCATTTCTGGTAATCGGAATAAACCTGAGCCTAAGAACAGGTTAGAGGTCGGGCAGAAAGCAATGGCAGATTCCGTGTCGGCTAGGCGCTTACATTCGCAATCAGACAAGTGAATGCCATGGGCGAAAACCGAACGTTTGTGCAGTAGGCCATAGTGGTCATACACATCCAAATAGCTGTCGCGCTCTGGGAACAGTTCTTTTACCCATTCAATCTCTTTCTCGTTTTCAGAAAGGTGCGTGTGCATATACACATCTGGGTACTCTTCTAGCAATTTACCAACGGTAGCCAATTGTTCTGGTGTACTGGTTGGCGCGAAACGAGGTGTCACGGCATAAAGCAAACGGCTGCGGTTGTGCCATTTCTCAATCAGTTCTTTGGAGTCGGCGTAGCCAGATTCTGGCGTGTCGGTGAGGTAATCAGGCGCATTGCGATCCATCAAAACCTTACCCGCAATCATACGTAGGTTGCGCTTCTCAGCTTCTTCAAAGAAAACGTTAACCGACTCTTTGTGTACCGTGCCGAACACGAGTGCCGTGGTTGTGCCGTTGCTTGCTAGTTCGTCTAGGAATAGCTTCGCCACTTTGTGTGCGTAGACTGGGTTTTTGAAGCGCTTTTCTTCTGGGAAGGTGTAGTTCTCTAACCAATCAAGAAGTTGCTCACCGTAAGACGCGATCATCCCTGTTTGAGGGTAGTGGATGTGCGTATCAATAAAGCCAGAGGTGATCAGCTTGTCTTTGTATTCTTTGACTTCGAGTGTTTTTGGTTGGCGAGCCAATACTTCATTGGCATGCCCTAAATCGACGACATGGCCGTTCTCAACCACTAAAACACCGTCTTCAAAATAGTCGTAAGACTCATCGATGCCGACGTCTTTTGGGTCGGCGACGCTGTGTAAAATACTGGCGCGATAAGCTTTGCGTTGCGTTGTCATGTTTACTTCCTTTTAATGACTTCAGCGACGTTATGGCCACTGAAGCTTTGCGACTTGTGTTAGGCGATCTTCTCTTCCAATGGTGGTTCGCCTACGTCGCTTGGTTGACTGTGTTGATCGGTCAAACCCTGATTTCGATATTGTTTGGTTGGGCGCTTTTGTTCAAGCGCTTGGCCTTGATAGTGTGCGATCAGTTCACCCGCAACCGATACCGCAATTTCGGCAGGATGTTTGCCATTCACGGCGCTAATGCCAATCGGGCAAAGCATGGTTTCGATTTGTTCTTGGCTGTAGCCGCGCTGCTCTAAGCGGAAGTCGAACTTCTTACGCTTGGTAAGCGAGCCGATCATGCCAAAGTAACGGCTGTCTTCACGGTCAATAATGGCTTTGGTTAGGTCAAAATCGAGCTGGTGGTTGTGGGTCATCACAAGGTAATAACTGTTTGGTTGCATGTGTTTCACTTCACCGACTGGGTCGTCTGAGACAAGCTTTTTAACACCGTGTGGCAGCGTTTCAGGGAACACTTCTTCACGTTCATCAATCCAGGTCACACGGAAGGGCAGAGTCGCGACAATGTGCAGCAGCGCTTTGGCAACGTGCCCAGCGCCAAACAGCACAAGGTGATTCTGCTGAGTGCCAATCGGTTCAAAGCTTAATGTTGCCATTCCGCCACAACACTGGCCCAAACGAGCGCCTAGGTTAAAACGTTCCACTTTGAGCGACTTTTCACTGGCAATCAGCATCTCTCGAGCCATTTTAGTGGCCACATGTTCAAGGTGACCACCACCAATCGTAGCGATGATTCGGTCACGAGTGACAAGCATCTTGGTGCCCGCATCACGTGGCACTGAGCCTCTGTCTTCAAGCACTGTCACCATGACACATGGTTCGTAGCTCTCTTCCAGCTTTGCCAGTTCGTGAATCCAATTATCCTTAAACATATGTCCTCCTAAATCCCTTCTGTGCTTCCTAAGCTGTTTATTACGCCCTATGCCATATCTGTCAGCTCTAAGCCGTTTCTGATTGAGCATCGACCGAAGTCGGGGCTGTTTCAGAGACTTCCTGAATCGCCATCAAAATACGCTCTGGCGTTGCTGGTGTGTTGAGCTTAGGAATCGCTCCATCAACGGCCACGTAGCTAATCGCATCTTTCAATGCACTCCATACCGACATACCCAACATGAAAGGTGGCTCACCCACGGCTTTCGAGTTGAATACTGTGTCTTCTGGGTTGCTGCGGTTTTCCAAAAGGTGCGTTCTGAAATCAATTGGCACATCAGCAATCGCAGGGATTTTGTAGCTTGCAGGGCCGTTGGTCATTAAGCGGCCTTGCTGGTTCCACACCAACTCTTCCGTTGTTAACCAACCGACACCTTGTACAAAGCCACCTTCGACTTGGCCGATATCAATCGCCGGGTTCAATGAAGCGCCTACGTCATGCAGAATATCGACACGCAGAATCTTGTTCTCGCCAGTCAGGGTATCGATGATGACTTCTGAACAAGAAGCACCATAGGCGTAGTAGTAGAACGGACGACCACGCGCCTTCTCGTGATCGTAATAGATCTTCGGAGTGCGATAGAAGCCAGTGCTTGATAGCGAGATTTGGTTGAACCAAGCCAGTTCAACAAATGAGTTGAAGGTCATGATCTCATCGCGGATCTGCACCATGCCGTTTTTAAACACCACTTCTTCAGGCCACACTTTGAAGTGCGAAGAAGCGAAGTCGATCAGGCGCTGCTTAATGGTTATTGCGGCGTTTTGCGCGGCCTTACCGTTGAGGTCGGCGCCCGATGAGGCTGCGGTTGGTGATGTGTTCGGAACTTTGTCTGTGTTTGTAGCGGTGATCTGGATACGTTCGACATCGACTTGGAACTCCTGTGCAACGATTTGTGCCACTTTGATGTTCAAGCCTTGCCCCATTTCCGTACCACCGTGATTCAAATGAATACTGCCATCGGTGTAGATATGGATGAGCGCACCTGCTTGGTTCAAGAAAGTCGCAGTAAACGAGATGCCGAATTTCACTGGTGTGATCGCAAGGCCTTTCTTCAAGATAGGGCTCTGCCTGTTGAACTCAGCGATTTCTTTACGACGTGCGTGATAGTCACTGCTGCGTTCAAGCTGTTCGGTTATCTCAGGTAAAAAGTTGTCTTCAACGGTTTGGTAGTAATGGGTCACATTACGGCCTTCTTCGCCGTAGTAGTTCGCTTTACGTACTTCCAAAGGATCTTTTTTCAGGTAACGCGCAATCTCGTCCATGATGTGCTCGATGGTCATCATGCCTTGCGGGCCACCAAAGCCACGGTAAGCGGTGTTCGATGCGGTATTGGTTTTGCATCGATGACCAACCACAGTTGCATCACCTAGGTAGTAGGCGTTGTCTGAGTGGAACATCGCACGATCGACGATAGAACTTGATAAGTCTGGTGAGTAACCACAGTTACCTGCAACGGTAATGTCGGCACCTTGAATCACACCATTGTCGTCAAAACCGACCGTATATTGATTGTAGAACGGGTGGCGTTTACCGGTTTGCTGCATGTCTTCATTGCGCAGCAAACGCATTTTGGTTGGTCGGCCTGTAAGGTGGGCAATAACCGCAGCCATACACGCTGGAGAGGCCGCTTGGGTCTCTTTACCACCGAAACCACCGCCCATGCGACGCATATCAATCACGACTTTGTGCATCGGCACGCCAATCACTTCCGCAACCAGTTTTTGAACTTCGGTCGGGTTTTGAGTCGAGGTGTAAACGATCATGCCGCCGTCTTCGGTTGGCATTACGCTACTGATTTGAGTCTCTAGATAGAAGTGCTCTTGGCCACCGATCTCTAGGTCACCAGAGATCACGTGTTTTGCTTTTGCCAGTGCTGCTTTCGAGTCACCACGTTGTTGAGTGTGGCTTTCTGTTACGAAGTGCTCTTTTGCCAGCGCTTCTTTCACATCAAGAATGGCTGGTAGCTCTTCGTATTCAATAACGGCTGCGTGCGCGGCTTTGCGTGCGGTTTCTAGATCGTTAGCTGCCACAGCAATCACAGGTTGGCCGTAGTATTCTACTTTGCCATCGGCAAGCAGTGGGTCGCCCGGTAGGATTGCACCAATGTCCAATTCACCTGGTACGTCTTTGGCTTGAATGGCAATCGCCACGCCTTCGAATTCGTAACACGGAGATAGGTCTATTTTGGTGATGTTGGCGTGCGCTTGCGTGCTCAGGCGTGCGTATACGTGCAGCTGATTCGGGAACTCTAGGCGATCATCAATGTACACCGCTTCGCCTGTGACTTGCTTGGCTGCACTGTCGTGTTTAACGCTTTTACCTACGCCAGTTTTTAGGTCTTGTTTTGCAATGGTAACCATCTCTTCGTGGGTCATCGCATTGCTCTTGTGACCAGAGGAATTTGATTTAGACATAAGACGTTACCCTTGTTTCGATTTGGTTGTTTTTGTTCTGTCGTTCAATGAAGTAACGGCGCAACATATTGGCCGCCGACAATGAACGGTATTCTTGGCTGGCACGGAAATCAGATAGCGGCTCAAAGTCGTTATACAGTTCCTGCATCGCTAACTTAATATTAGCGTCTGTCCACGGTTTACCTAATAACGTATTTTCACAACGCGCCGCGCGCTTAGGTGTTGCAGCCATACCACCGAAGGCGATACGAGCGTAAGAAACCTTGCCATCTTCGATTTGAATATCAAACGCACCACACACCGCAGAGATGTCATCGTCTAAACGTTTAGACAGTTTGTAAGCTCGAAAGCTGTCGTTGCTTGTTTTAGGAATGATGATCTGTTCAATGAACTCACTCTCTTTCTGCGCTGTCACTTTGTAGCTGATGAAGTAATCTTCAATCGGCATTGTGCGAGACTCGTCACCGCAACGAAGTTTGATCTTCGCGTTCAGGGCAATCAGCAGAGGAGGGGTGTCACCGATAGGTGAAGCATTGGCTACATTGCCGCCGATGGTGCCTTGGTTGCGTACTTGCAGTGAAGCAAAGCGATGCAACAGTTCACCAAAATCTGGGTAGTGCTTTTTCAGTAGTGAGTAAGAATCACTGATAGGCAGGTTGGCACCAATGATTAAATCGGTGTCGGTCTCTTCACATACCTTCATGTCTTCAACAAGGTTCACGCTGATCAGTGTTTCAATCTCGCGATGGAATTGCGTCACTTCCAGTGCTAAATCCGTACCGCCAGCAACCAGCTTAGCGTTCGGATGCGCTTGAAAAAGCTTGGCCAGTTCATCGGTGCTTTTCGGGGAAAAAGCGGTGAGGTGACCAAGGCGTAAGTTGGCTTCGGTGTCTTGAATACTTTCTAGCTTCTTGATGGTGTTGCGTTCAAGCTCAGCAAATTGGTCGATCAAAGGTTGGTCTGTTGAAAGTGACATCGCAGCATCAACAATTGGTCGGTAGCCTGTACAACGACATAGGTTACCCGCCAGTGATTCCATGACGTCTTCTTTGCTCGCATCGGGTTTGTTTTTGCCTAGCGCAAACATCGACATGATGAAGCCCGGCGTGCAGTAACCACACTGTGAACCGTGAAAATCAACCACCGCTTTTTGCACTGGGTGCAATGAGCGATCTCGATTTTGCAGATCTTCTACTGTGATCAGTTGCTTGCCATGCAGCGCTGAAACGAACGTAAGGCAAGAGTTCACCGAGCGGTATTGCAGTTGTCCATCAACCACTTCACCCAGAACTACCGTACATGCACCACAGTCACCCGACCCACAACCTTCTTTTGTACCCGTCTTATTTATCTTGGTACGAAGGTAGTTGAGCACTGTCATATTTGGCGACAGATTATCTTCGCGTCTTATTTCCTGATTGAGCAAAAAAGTAATCAAGAGACCTCCTTGTAAATCGACATATTTCCATGTGTATTCTTTTTGACTTCTAGGTCAATAATTATCCATCCTGACCCTGCGGTCAACTATTTATTTACAAAAATGCAACAAAGATGGCTTGTCGTGAATTGTATACAATTTAATTTTGGTCATAGTCGTCTGTTTTATAAGGGTTTGGATTGAGATTGAACAGTTTTATGGTGTGAATGAATGGATAGCTATGTATACAAGATAAAGACAAGATTTATGGCACTGTTGGGAGTGATTCTGTAGAGGCTAAGATCGTTGTTGAGGCTAGAATAGACAGTGTTTTAGATGGATGTGAGCCGATCGTCGTCTTTATTTTTAGGTGAGAGGGCATAAAAAAGAGAAGTAAACGCTGAGGCTTACTTCTCTCTTGTTTGTTAACGAAAAGTTGTTAACAAAAGGTTGGGCTATCTAGTTAGCAGAACTATGATTTGCTCTTAAGCAGATCTGAGAACACGACATGCAGATCACTAGAAGCTGTGCTGCTGTCTAGGTTGAGCTTCGAACGAATATGGCTTAGGTGTTCTTGCATCAACTCTACGGCTTGTTGTTCATTGCCTGACTCTATCGCATCCAGTAAGCCTGAGTGTTCGTCTAGAGAACAGTTCGAGTGGTTGCCCGTTTCGTACTGAGCGATCAGCAGTGAAGTTTGCGATACCAAGCTGCGTTGGAAAGCCAGCAGTGGCGCGTTCTCTGCCATTTCAGCCAATTTGATGTGGAACTCACCAGACAAACGTAGGCCAGAGCCGTAATCGCCTTGGTCGAAAGCACTGTTCTCTTTCGCGACCAATTTTCTGCACTCTTCGATTTGAGCTTTGGTCGCGTTTTTAACGGCTAGCTCGGTGATAGCAATTTCCATTACTTCACGTGCTTTAAATATCTGTTTGGCTTCGTCTACTGTTGGAGCCGCAATCACAGCTCCTCGGTTAGGGCGGATCACCACAACTTGCTCCAAAGAGAGTCGTAGTAAGGCACGACGGATAATAGTACGGCTAACGCCAAAGATTTCTGCGAGGGCTTCTTCGCTTAATTTGGTGGCTGGTGGCAGCCTTTGTTCTAGTATCGCGTCGAAGATATGGCAGTAAACAACATCGTCTTGAGTCTGGCCTGATACTTTTGTATTTATACCTTTGGAGACAGAGTTTTTGAGAGCTGTCATAGAGATAAGGGCCCTTGTTTAGTCGAGTAGGGTGGGTTGAGCATGATTCGTGAGTGTTACCTTACATTGTATACACTTATCTATACAATGCCACTGGCTGAAAGTGCGATGTACGCTTATTTGTTAGCGACTTATAACATTCAGCTTCGTACAAATCGGTGCAATATTGAACTATGTACTTTTTAAAAAGTGAGTTTTGGTTTAAAGCTTAGTGCGCATCTGGTCGAAGCTAAGTGTGTATGTAATTAAAGCTAAATGCGCGTTCTGTTTAAAGCTATACTCGATTATCGCCGCAACTGTATGCCACGATCTGACTGATTTCGCTCAGGCTACGACCTGACTGTTGCTGCCATTCGTTGAAGGCTTTACTCGCTGCCAGTTGTGCTCGCTTGGTGTTACGACCGCTATCAACCACGTCTGTGCTGCGTAGGTGTGCTTCAACATCTGATGACAAGATGAAGGTATCTTTACCCATTTGGCGCAGAGTGTAGGCTCCAGTATTACCACCTAATCGCTTGCCGTGTTTTTTCAGGTAATCCCACAGCTCGGTGATACGTTCTGATGGCCAGTCGGCAACCATTTGCGAGAAGGAATCCGCTTCACGCTTGGCATTGTGGATCATCATGGCGTTGGCAGGGATGGTCATTACCTTGGTGAGGTGGCGAATAATGCGCGGGTCTTGCGCTTTCTGTTCCCACATCTCATTCGGCAGCATCAGCATCTTTTCAATATCGAACTCAAAGAATACTTCTTCAAATTGTGGCCACTTCTTTCTCACCACATTCCACGAAATACCACACTGGAAGACCTTTTCGGTAAAAGCGGCCAGCCAACGGTCATCAGTGATTTGTGATAACTCGGCTTGTGAAAGGGGCGCACGGACAATCTTTTCGAGTTCGGCCGCTCCGCCTTTACGGTGAGCCGCACGTTGATAAATGGTGTCGAATTTTTCTTGGGTCATTGAAGGTTCCAAACTAAAGCGATTCTTTATGATATGGGGACTAATTTCTATATGAAAAGGAGCTTAAGCTTCTGTCGCCAATTGAACAAGAAAACCGCGCATGTAGTCGGTTCGCTTGTTGGCTTCTAATTTGGCGGATTCTGTATTCATGGTTTCAGCGAGCTTGAACAGTTTCACGTAGAAATGGTCGACACTGTAATGCTTGTCATCCAAATCACGCTGCTTGGCGAACGGGTCTTCGTGGTTATAGAGTTCGGCATCGAAGCTTTGACCAACGTATAGGCAACGAGCAATACCAATTGCACCGAGAGAATCTAGGCGATCAGCATCTTGGACGATTTGAGCTTCCAAGGTTTCTGGTGTGATGTTAGCGCTGTAACTATGCGTGACAATCGCATGATGGATCTCATCAAGATAGGACGCAGGGTATTCGATAGATTTGAGGAAAGAGATCGCCTTATCTGCTGCCATTGTTGAGCTTTGGGCCCTGTCTGGGTGGTTCTTAGGAAAGGTGAAGCAATCATGAAGATAAGCAGCAGGTAACACGACTTCAAGCTTAGCTTGTTCTTGATCGCACAAAGCTTTTGCGGTTTTGACGACACGCTTAATATGGCTGATGTCGTGTGCTGCATCTTGTGTCATTTCTTGCTGTGCAAACTCAAGCAGTTGGTCTTCAAACTTTTCCTTCACGCGTCTCTGTCTCCGTTAATGATGTTGCTTATTATCTAGCATTTATTCACATCGACTGTAACAGTTTCAAGCGCGAGTTTTTATCTTTTATAAAAAGTATATCAACAAAAAAACCGACTCTGTGAGTCGGCTTAATATTGGTCTTTATTTGTTGTATTGGCTTTTAAGCTGCGGCTTGTTGCAGCTGCGCCAATACATGATGCAGCGATGGGCTGATCGTGTGGCCAAGCGCTTTTACTTCTTCGCAAGGCTCAACCAAATCTGGAATTTGGAAGCTGATCATGTTCGCTGCCATAGAAGCGCGAATTCCGTTGTTCGAATCTTCGAACGCTAGGCAGGTTTCAGGCGCAACACCTAGGCGTTCAGCCGCCAGCAAGTAAATCTCTGGGTGAGGCTTGCCGTGAGTCACTTCGCAGCCTGTGCTTAATGAAGTGAAGTACGAATCTAGGCCAGCCAGCTCAAGCTTCTTCTTTGCGATATCAAGCTGAGTGGAGGTCGCCACCGCGATTGGAATGTCGTTTGATTTCAGCCACTCAAGAAGCTCAATCACGCCGTCTTTTACTGGGATTGCTTGGTTTTTAACAATTGCACTGTAGCGCGTGCGCCATTCATTATTCAGCGCTGGGTAATCTAACCCTTCACCGTAACCATTTCGAAAAATCTGTTCGATGGTTTTTGCGTTACAACCAATGATGCCTAGGTAGACATCTTGCAAAAACGGAACACCTTGCGCGTGACATGCTTCTTCAAAAACCTGCATACAAAGTCGCTCGGTGTCGAGCAGCAGCCCATCCATATCAAAAATAGCAGCTTGAAAATTCATATCCGTGGTTCTTAATGTGTTGTCATCGTGAGGGCGGGTATTTTGACATAGTGTCTAGTGATAGGCGAGTCAACGTTCAGTAAGAATATATCCAATCGGCTCGGCAATATGCTTCTGCATGACTTTAAATGTGATTGGTTGTGGTTGAAATAATATCGTTCAGTTATGAGCCTTGTGTTTTATAGGCCATCCAGATCTAACAGAAACAATTATGATTATTCCACATAACAAATCTAGCTTGTGCGTCTGGCTTATTATTACATTTCATAAACTTACAGGTCTGTTTACGTGACCATAATCTTATAAAAAACAATTACCGGGAGCCTGCAATCATAGTGTGACCAAGCAATAAGTAAATGGCTGAGCTTAGGGAGAAAATAACATTAGTCCACATTTTTAGCAGGGTTGCTTATGTTGTATTTTGAGTTTCTATTTTTATTAGTCGTCCTTTATATCGGATCTCGGTATGGCGGTATTGGCTTAGGTGTTGTTTCTGGTATTGGTTTGGTTATCGAGGTGTTTGTCTTCAAGATGCCACCAACGTCTCCACCTGTCACCGTGATGCTGATCATCCTCGCCGTTGTTACTTGTGCTTCGATTCTCGAAGCGGCAGGTGGTTTGAAATACATGCTGCAAGTGGCGGAAAGGGTACTGAGAAAGAACCCGAAACGCGTTACCTTGATAGCACCGTTCGTGACTTACTCGATGACTTTCCTATTGGGTACTGGCCACGCGGTTTACTCAATTATGCCAATCATCGGCGATGTTGCGTTGAAGAATGGTATTCGTCCTGAGCGCCCGATGGCGGCTGCGTCTGTTGCGTCTCAACTGGCTATCACTGCATCACCAATTTCTGCTGCTGTGGTCTATTACCTCGCGCAACTTTCTGATATCCAACACTCTATTACTCTGCTTTCTATTTTGATGGTGACGGTTCCTGCAACGCTGTTTGGTACGTTTTTACTTTCTTTGTACAGCTTGAAACGCGGCAAAGAACTGAACGACGATCCTGAATATCAAGCTCGTCTAAAGGATCCAGAGTGGAAAAAGCGTATCGAAAGCACCACAGCGACGTCTTTGGATGAAGTGTTGCCAACTTCGGCTCGTAATGCGGTATTGATTTTCCTACTTTCAATTGTCGTGATTGTTATCGTGGCGATGGTGCCTGAGATCAGAACGATCGTAGACGGCGACAAGCCAATCAAGATGTCAGTGATCATCCAGATGATGATGCTCTGTTTCGGCGGTATCATTTTGCTGGCAACTAAAACTGATCCGCGTGATGTGCCAAACGGCGTGGTATTCAAATCGGGTATGGTGGCGGCGATTGCTATCTTCGGTATCGCTTGGATGTCAGATACCTACTTCCAATATGCAATGCCTCAATTTAAATCTGGCATCGTGGAAATGGTGACTAACTACCCATGGACGTTTGCTCTAGCGCTATTCATCGTATCGGTTGTGGTGAACTCTCAAGCGGCGACTGCACGTATGATGCTACCTGTTGGCCTTGGCTTAGGATTAGATCCAGCACTGCTTATCGGTTTGATGCCAGCAGTTTACGGCTACTTCTTCATCCCGAACTACCCATCAGACATCGCAACAGTTAACTTCGATGTGTCTGGCACTACCAAGATTGGTAAGTGGTACTTCAACCATTCATTCATGTCGGTTGGTTTGATCGGTGTCGTGGGCGCATGTTGTTTAGGCTACGCACTGGCACAGATTTTTATCGCTTAATGTATTAGCTTTCTTTGAGATAGCTAAGACAACAAACAAAAACAGCGCCTAAATTGGCGCTGTTTTGTTTTAACAGGTTTCGTTTATTAGCTTTCAGGAGAGCTATTAACGCGGCTCAAAAGCCAGCGACTGAATTGCTTCTTCAATCGTTAGGAAGTGGATCTTCATCAGGCACACTTCGGCTTTTTGAAACTCGTGGTTTCGAATCAGCTTGGTCACGCTTTCTACTGAATATTGCTCAGGCCGTTTCGCTAGAGACAGTTGATTTGATATCGATTGAAGTGCGTAGCTGTTACCCTCTGAATCAATGAGGTAATCATCTTCACCCAAGATCATGTCTGAGCATTCCACCTGGAAATCTTGTTCTGACGCGACGTAAATAAGCTCATCATCACCGTCGAGTTTTACCAAAGATGGCCAACTGATCATTACTGCCCTTTCTATGTGCTGCTTACTGCTTTTAATAGTGGTGACGACAAGCAATTATATAAAAGTTATCGTCATCTGCTTTATACACTAATCGATTCTTGTCATCGATTCGTCTTGACCAAAAGCTAGACAGGTTGCCGACTAGTGGCTCCGGCTTTCCAATCCCTTCAAAGGGCGTTCTTTTGGCGGCTTCAATCAACTTATTTAGTTTCTTGAGCGTTTTCTTGTCTTGGGTTTGCCAGTATAGGTAATCTTCCCAAGCATTATCTGTAAATACAATCTTTCGATCATTCGTCATTATTCAATTCTCGAACGGTTGTATTTCCGGCTTCGAGTTGAGCAATAGATTCAGCCAATCTTTCAGCGTTTTTAGGCGAGCTCATAAGGTACAAGGTTTCTTGCATTGAATTAAAATGATCAAGAGACATGACCACTGCATCTTCTGAATCTCGTCTGGTTATTACCGTAACATCAGAATCGTCTACCACTCTATCGAGCACAGACTTAAGGCTATTTCTGGCCTCAGTAAAAGAAACAATATTCATCACTTATTTACCCTGTTGTTTTTGGATATGTTTAATCTTTCTATATACACAGAATAGTTAATCATTCATGAATTAACTATTCTACATGTTCCGCTTGTTGTACATGTTATATCAGAGCTTACACATGATCAACTTATGGTACATGTCATTCATTGTAAATATGCAGAGAGTTACTGACTCAAAATGCTATTTACTCAAAGATCGGCCTAATGGTGCGAAGTAACCTTGCAGGGCTTGGTATATCTGTTCTCGGTGCGCCATATCAGGATACACGGGGTACATATCAGGCTTGGTTGTGCCATCCACTAGATAAGCGTTCTTGATATCGGAACACGATTCAATCACGGATTCAAAAGCGCGCGCCATCATCTCTGTGGGTAGTGAGAAGTAACGGGCAGACATCGCTTTGTCGGCAATCACACTGCGAGCCACATAATCGTGTTTGTCCAAGTTATTGTCGCTAAGCAGTGTGGCATCAAACAGAGACATCAAACTTTCGTTTAATGGATGAGGTCGCACCGTTCTATCGTGCAACCAACAGTCGCTGGCGAACAGGATCTGCTTGCGAGGGCCAGAGGTATCGCCGATTTCAAACGCTTTCTCAGCGATATAGTGGTCAAATGCATGCCAAAACTCGTGAGCGAGCGCGCCAGCTCCGGCATTCTTCGCGAGGGCTAATTCTCGTTGGTTCGGGGCATAGTGTGCTTGTACGCCTTTTCTGCCGCCACTGCCGAACGCTAAGCCTAATGTGCCGCGAAGGCCAATCGCTTCTGGTGGCAAAGCCAAGATGTAAGCCAAGTCGGCTAGCGAATCGAATATCAGATTTGCGGCCAACTCTTTTTCTTCTTTCGTCACCCAAGCACCCACACGAATGCTGCCCATACCGAAGGTTTGTTTGATGTCCATGAATGACACCTGATCGCCATGTCGGTAGTCTGGGCCTTCGCGCGTTTTGTATTTAAAGTGAGTTAACTTCAAAAGGGTCCTTGGAAACAGACGTAAGAATGAATAGTGTGCTCAGTGAGATGCGCCTGTGTGAGATGCATCTCTTGGAATTAAAGGACGTTAGCACTTTTGATAGCAAATTGCCGAACAAAATTAGTTTAGATTGAGTTCGAAAGCTTCCCATGAAGTTGGGTTACCTTCACGAGTGAGTGGAAAGAGTGGCTGTTGTGGTTTTGCATAGCTTAATCGGTGCAGTCTTTGAGTTACGTGGTAGCTATCAAGCCCTGATACCGTGACCAAATCCAACGCTTCTAAATCAAGGTAGCCATCCGGCATCACGGCGCGTTTGGGTGCGTGAATCGTTATAACTTCACCGATCAACATTTGCGTTTGATTGCTTTCGATTGTTATCTGTTCTTTGAACGCTAACCCTATCTTTAAACTGCTCTCCAAGACGAAGGGAGCGGGGAATGTGTCGTCATAATAGGCCGTTAAGCCGACCGCGTTGAATTCTGAGACTGGTTTAGGGTAGCGAGCCGAGGTTTGATGGGCCTTTTTAACAAAGTCAGCACCAATGCTGTTAACGGTGAAGTACTTAGTTTCTAGGATGTTTTCTAGCGTATGACGTCGGCTTTTATCTGGGCGAACAATAAAACCAAGCAGCGCGGGATCAGACCCTAGGTGAATGACAGAGCTCACTATCGCAAGGTTTTCAAGCCCCTGTTTATCACAAGTACCAATTAGGTTGGCGCTTTTAAATCCAGATAGGGAGTTAACCAAACGAATGCGGTGGCGCGGGTCCATTGTTTGGATATCTTGTTTAGAAAGGGTCATGTCCTTCATATCTTCTCTTCTTCTCATTTATTGTTATCTTCGAGCATGCTCACTAACGGACTTATATGTACGAAGAATCCGCTTTTATCGATCAAAGAGCGCTTATTGGCCGTGGGCAGTTTGTCTCTTTTATCTCTGCTACAGCACAATGAACGAGATCCTTTGCATAGATTTACGTACGTTGACGTCCCTTTACATCACAGGAGCTAAAGTAATGATGTCGTCTTTATGAGTGTTAACAAATGAAAACAGTCCGCAATATCATTTGGGCAATGATTGCCACAATGTCAGCCTTTTGGTTTGCGATGGAACCGCAATTATTCGCTTCAAGCGATGTCTTTGAATGGCGCTCAGCCATGATTCAGTACTCAGGTATTTTGTCTCTGGTGTTAATGTCCATCACAATGATCTTGGCGATGCGTTTGCCTATGGTTGAGAATTGGCTGAAAGGTATGGATAAAGCATATCGAGTCCATAAATGGCTCGGTATCGGTGGTGTTGCACTGGGTGTGACACACTGGTTGTGGTACCAAATACCTAAGTCATTGGTGGTGTCTGGTGTGTTAGATAAGCCTGTTCGACACGATGGTTCAGGGCCGCAAGCTGTTTTGACTGGATGGGAGTTATGGGTCAATGAATTACGCGGTATTGCTCAGAGTATTGGCGAGTGGGGCTTCTACTTGTTGCTCATTTTACTGGTGGCGTCACTATGGGCGGCAGTGAAGTACAAACCGTTTAAATTGTCGCACCGTCTGATGTCGGTTGCGTACCTGTTTATCGCTTTCCACTCAGTAATCCTGCTTAAACGAGCGTATTGGGGAGAACCTATTTATTATCTAACTGTGGCATTTGCTTTGGCTGGGTCTATCGCAGCGATTTACAGTTTGTTGGGCTTGGTTGGGCGTCGTAATCGTCACTCAGCGACGATTATCTCGACTCGCTATTTTCCACAAGCTGAAGTGATGGAGCTGGTGTTAAAACCGGAGGTATCTTGGCAAGGTCACAAAGCTGGGCAGTTTGCGTACTTGCGTTTCGGTAATGAAGACCCGCATCCGTTTACCATTGTTTCTGGCAGTGATGATCCAGAGCTGCGCTTTTTGATCAAAGAGCTGGGTGATTTTACTAATGGCCTATATGAACGAGTGAAAGCGGGCGATGCGGTTACGGTTGAAGGACCCTATGGTCGACTTTATTTTGACCTAAGCAAGCCACAAATTTGGATTGCTGGTGGTGTCGGGATAGCGTCGTTTTTTGCAACACTTGAAGCGCTCAAAACAGAACGAGATCATCCTCGTATTCAACTGTTTTATTGTACTCGCGGTGTTGATAAGCAATTAATCGATGAGTTGTGGCACCTAGCACACGCGGTTGGTGTGAAGTTGACCGTGATAGATACCTTGCACTCACCGCGGCTAAACGCCGGAAGAATTGTCAATCAATGTGGCGACCTCAACGAGTACGAGATGTATTTCTGCGGGCCGGAGTTGTTCTCTACATCACTGAAAAAAGAATTAGACACCTATCAATTTGATATTGAAAAGCACTACCACGAAGAGCTGTTTGTGATGCGTTAAAGCCAACTATTGGAGCTGTGATTGTTAAATTAGTCAATCGGCACAGTGTAAAAAGGCGTAAAGTCACTCAATTTGTTATTGCAGCGGTTTGCTATTGAGCGATACCATATAGGGCTGTTTCTTTGGTAAAGATGTAATTATGTCAGATGAAAAACTCGCACTCGAATGGATGCGCCAACAAGCTCATAAAGTTGACCCATACGTTATCGATCCATCGTTTGATGAATGCGTTGAGTTGCTTGATCCTGCCTTCAAGAAAGGCAAGAGTGTTGCTCAACTCAAGTATCTGTTATCAGAAGCAGATCGCCGAGCGGGCGCGGCAGAACGTAAGCATGCGGCTTTAAAATACGCCAAAGAGAAAAGCCCAAATGCTGGTCAAATCTTGCGACTGCAAAGCAAGCTTCAACAAGTTCAGTTGGCGTTGAAATTGGCGACTGGTGACAACAACATGACCATCTCTCAGTTCTGTTCAGAGTATGACGTGACTAAGCGTGACGGCAATACGGCATGGAATGAAAAGCTGGTGGAGCAAGGGAAGAGAAAGTAGTCATTAAAAAGCCTGAAAATTGATTTCAGGCTTGGTGGTCAATCCGCTTATTCAGATCCAATACCCACGCTAAGGTCGAATGTTATTGAAACTGACCTTTTGTGTCCCATCATCTAGGTTCTCTAACTTAACCACATCCCCTTGATAGTAATACGGTTCCATTGGCATCTCGCTGTTGGTCGGCCTTGCGTAATGCAATACTGCTGGCTTCGCGTCAACTTGCTGTGCGTATAGATAGCCAATCAGCGCATGTTCAAACTGGTGATAACCGTTGCCCCAATGGAAAGCTTTGGTGCGTTTTGGCTCAAGCCCGACACCGCCGTATTTATGGTCGACCCATACATCATGAAAAGTGGGTAGGGTGTATTGCAGGACGTCTTTCATTGAATCATCGACAAGTGAAACCGTCATTGCTGCTTGATCAAGCTCCGCCCATTCCCATGATGAAGCCCAATTTGTGTTTGGTCTGCTTTGCCAGCCAGTTATCTCTTGTCCTTTCCACGCTTTCTGAAGTTCCTCGCCATAATATTGGGATACGTTGGCGAACTCTTTCTGATATTGCGCCAGAGCGAGAGTGTGTTTCATGCCATCGAATCCAAATTGCGACCATTCTGTATTTTCTAATGCGTGACCGGTTAGATAGGTCATCCAATACGCTTTGATGGTGTGCCCAAAATCGTTGTGATTAGCATTCGGCATCTTGGCGGCTTTGCTGTGAATGGCCCCGTAGAAGCGTTGTTCATCTTCAGAGTGGTAGTGCTCGACCATGGTTTGTGTCAGCCAACTTAGATCATCAAGCCATCTTGTCTTGGTGGGCTCTTTTAGCAGGGGAGCGACTAACAGCATATAACCGTTAATCTGATCAAGTTGCGCGACCAGTTCACGCTGTGTGGCTTTGCCATCTTCACCATCCGCAAGTACCCAAGCAAGACCGCTGTTGTCGCTAAGTCGATATTTATCAAAGATAAAAGCTTGTTGTTCGATGAGTGCTTCTTCTACCTTTTTGTCTTGAGTCAGGTAGTAATACATGGCAAGGCCAACTAATGCATACGCTTGATCTTGAGAAGTACGCTGCTGCCAATTCTGGCCTACTTTTCCCTCTTTTGTGTAGCCGATAAAGCCGCCGTTTTGCTTATCTTCTAGCTGATCAATGATGTAGTAGGCTCCTTGCTTGGCAAGCGCTAAAGCCTGCTTATCGCCACTAAGGTGGTAGAGCACGCCATAGGCATAAGTTTGACGTGACTTCATCCGCGTAAACTCTTTGCCAAAGTGTGGCGTGATCCAGCCTTTGTTTAGTTCATGGCACACATCAGAAACATCGAGCAAGGTACCGTCATCACAGCGGAAAGTAGGGAAGTTTCCTACCGGTTCTCCTTGAGCGCTAGGCATTAACGAATAAGGTGCAAGCCCTTCAGTCGCATGGTTGAGCCACTCTTCTCCAGAAGGAAGAGGGGCGTTGGCAGATACGGCGAAGCTAGTAATACTGAGTAATGCGATCGTTGCTCGTAACATGATGTTTATCTTAACTATTTGAATTTCTTTGAATATAAACAATCACATCTGCACATTGTGATTAGGCGATCACAATCGACCAAATTAATAAGGTTTAGATAAAAGCTCACAGACTAGTGAGCTTTGGAAGGGTGTCTTGTATTTTATACTGGCTTGCCCGCCTCATCTTCTTCAACCACATCGGTTTCTAAGCTTGCCTCTGCCAGCCATTTTTGTATTGATGGACTGTTCAGCACACGTTGTTGATACTGCGATGCCTTTTCGGAAAGTTGTATTCCATAGGTTTCTACGCGCAATGCGACGGGTGCAAACATCGCATCGGCAATCGACCATTCACCAAATAACCATCCCTCTGGGTATTGTTCCATTTGTGCAGACCATATTGCATCAATACGAGCGATGTCTTTCAGTGCGTCTTCACTCAGTGTGAGCTTTCGTTGTGCGCGGCAGTTCATCGGCATTTCATTTCTGACGGCAAAGAACCCAGAGTGCATCTCGGCGGAAATTGCTCGGGCATGGGCGCGTTCTTTCACTGAGCTAGGCCACGCTGCACCGTCCAAATAGGCATCGTTAACGTATTCGAGAATCGCCAGTGAATCCCACACCGCAACGTCACCATCAACCAGAGTTGGAACTTTGGCTGTTGGTGTCACTGAAGCTAGTGTGTCGTAAAAGTCAGACGTGAATAGCTTGAGCTTGATGATTTCTGCATTCAGGTTGTAGTTGTCGAATATTAGCCATGCGCGCAATGACCAAGTTGAGTAGTTCTGGTTTCCAATATAAAGCTGCATAGTTGCTTCCTTGCGTTTAGTGGGTATGTATTTAGGGGTATGCATTTGAGCTTAGGGGATTGTATTGCGGAGCACTAACGGATAATTTTGATGCAATACATTAATAAAAACGATGGGTGGTGATTTCAATATGGATATTGATGCTTTGCGAGGCTTTCTCGCGTTTGTGGAAACCAGTAGTTTCACTCGTGCAGCGAAACAGATAAATCGTACCCAATCGGCATTCAGTGCTCAGATGCGTAAGTTGGAAGAAGAACTCAACGTCACTCTTTTCCAGAAAGAAGGACGTAATTTAATACTGACTGAAGCTGGCTTAGCGCTGCGTTCTCATGCCGAACAGTTGGTCGCCCTCCACAACACCGCCCTCAAGCAAGTAAAGCGTTATGAAGACAAACAACCTCTGCGACTCGGCTGCCCTGAAGACTACAACGACACCATTCTGCCGAAAGTGATTCGCCTGTTACAGCAAGCAGAACCTACCTGTTCCATTCAAATATTTAGCCTACCAAGTATTAACCTCAGAGAGTGGTTAGATGATGGCCGTTTAGATGCGGCGATTGTCACCAGAGCGCCTGATAGTGAAGAGGGTTACTGGCTTACACATGATGTGGGTGTTTGGATAAGCAGCCCTGACTATGCATTCGATGAGTCTAAACCAGTCCCACTAGCCTTGTTTCAGACCGATTGTAAGTACCACGCAGCGGCAGTGAATGGCTTAACCAAGCAGGGCACGCCTTATCAGTTATTGGCGTGTAGCAATACCGCTTCAGCGCAGCGTGCAATCGTGAAAGCAGGATTAGCGATTGGTGCGATGGGTAAGCTAAGCGTGACTTCAGATTTGAAAATTCTTGATGATATGCCGCCGTTGCCTTCGGTCGATATTGTGCTGATCCTAGCGAGTAAGCATCACCCGGTATTGGATAAAGAAGTGCTCAATCAACTTGTGGAGCTGGGTTCTGAGTAGCTTAGGTTCATCTTCCTATTGGAGGATTCCCAAGCTTTTCAATTTTCGATAAATGGTATTGCGGCTGATACCGAGTATTCTCGAAGTCTTACTTATGTTGCCTTGGTTGGCTTGATAGGTTTGCAGCAAGGTTTCTTCAACGGTACTTCTTAAATCGTTATTAGCTGTACCTTTGGTGGTATTAGGAGGCGTGAGTTGATGCTGATTATCGTGTGCTAATGACGTGAGATGTTGAGCAAGGTGGCTGGGCACATGCTCGAGTGTGAGTTGGGGTTCATCACTTGCTAATAGAGCAGCAACCTTAAGTAAGTTGTCTAATTCGCGGATATTACCCGGCCAAGAATAGGCGCACAGTAAGCTCATCAAGTGCGGGCAGATTGTCTGTTCGTCTTCGGCGTATTTACGATGAATGTGCTCGATTAAAGCGTGCTTGTCTTGTCGGTGTTGTAGGCTTGGCAAGGTGAAGGCTAAGCCATTGAGTCTGTAATACAGGTCTTGCCTAAACTCACCTGTTGCGACTAACTGCTCGAGGTTTTTGTGAGTTGCAGCGATGATCTGACAATCGACTTGATAGCTTTGATTAGAACCAACTGGCACCACGGATTTGTCTTGCAGAACATGCAGTAGTCGGCACTGAGCTTCTAAAGGCATGTCGGCGATCTCATCTAGAAATAGAATCCCTTTATCTGCTTGACGGATCTTACCTTGGAAGCCCTTGTGGCTTGCTCCCGTAAAGGCGCCCGGCGCGTAACCAAACAGTTCAGATTCGATAAGGTCTTTAGGCAGCGCGCCACAATTTACCGCTACCAAGGGCGAAGACTTACGCTGGCTTTGCTTGTGCAGCGCTTTAACAAACTCGCCTTTGCCAACTCCTGTTTCTCCTAAGATCAACAAACTGATCCCTTTATCGATTACCTTGTTGGCTTGCTGCCAAGCGTGTTCGATTTGTTGCTCGCCATGGTGCAAATCACACGATGCTGAAATGGAGCGCGTGCGTTTGGTGGTTATAAGAAATCCGGCATCGGCCGTGAGACACATAAGATGATGCTCGATCACTACCAAAATACTAAGAACCTGTTGATCAGCTACGATACTAACCCACTAGGATTTTTCTAAAATAGATAGGTTCTAGAACAGTCTATTAGGAAGTCACTAGCAACGAGATGGCTTAAACAATACAAGTAAAATGAAAAGCAAAACGCCAAGTTCTTATGAGCTTGGCGTTTTTATGTTTGAATCGCTTTAGTTTTTCGAAAAGAAGATCTCTGGCTTATGGTTCGGGCCATAGTTGCCTTCTAGTTGGGTAAGTTCTAATCCTTGTTTGCCTATCAAAGAGCCGACTAACTGGCGGTTGAACGGGTAGCTGTCGGGGTTGTTAATGTACTCTTCAACATCAATCCATTTAGCTTCTGCAATTTCATCTGTGTCTTGAATCGCAATCTCTTGAGTTTGAGCGATAAGGTGACAAACAAAGTAGAGGTTAGACTTTCCGAATTGATACGGGTGTCTTGTCGCCATGCCAACCACTGAAACGAACGTGGCTTCGATGCCAGTCTCTTCTAAGGTTTCTCGAACCACGGATTCTTCAATGCCTTCACCCAACTCAATATGACCGCCCGGTAATTTGTAACCCGTCATGCCGTGCTCTTTGATCATCAGAACTTGATTGTGTTCGTTAGTGATTAACGCACCAGCACCCAAGGTGTGGGTCGGAATGAAAGGCACAAACTCTACAATCTCGGATTTGTGGATCAGCGTAATCTCGTCTTCTAAGCAGTTGTGAAACACAAAGCCAAGCTCAGTCGCCACCGGAATAAGGTGCGAGAGTGAAATAGGTAAGCTAATCCAAATAATGCCTTTGCTATTCTGCTTTGAAAATTCGGTGATCTCGCTGAGTTCGGCATTGAATGAGTCAACATCGTGAGGGGCTGTTGCTGGGTCAATGATGATGCCGTTAAATTTGTCGAGCGTAAATTCCACGGGTGATCCTTTATTATTTTGATTTATTGGGCGTCGAGCATGGTCTGAGCTTATCGTATCTAAAGAGCTTATAACACCTTGAGAGCAAGGGCAGCAGTGAATCAAAAGTAGGCAATGCAGTTTATGTCGAACGGGTCGGGATAAGTGGAGGGTGTTGCTAGAAACAAAAACTGCGCTTGGAAGCCAAAGCGCAGTTTTAAAATGAGGTTTATTGCAGTTCGATTTTAACGAATATAGTTCGCGTTAATACTCACGTACCAGTGTTGAAGCTTGCCATCAGATTTCTTGATCCACAAATCGTTGGTGTAGCTATCAATCTTGCCGTTAACCGTAAGGTTGAATGTGTTCTCGTCGAATTCGCCAAGCTTCACGAACTGGTCCGTGGTAATCAGGAATGGGTCCATGTCGTCTACACCAACCACATCTGAAATCACATAGTAGTGGTAAGTCAGCGGCTTGCTCGCATCATTCGGGTTGCTGCGATACGCAACAAGCTTGAATGGTTCCGTTAATGGAACGTCGAGCGTTTGCTTGTCCATGGTCGCTGGAATTGGAATAAACAGCCAAGCGGTAAACAGACCGCTCAATAAAACCATCAGGAAGAAAAGAGTCTTAATTGCTTTCATAGCAACCTTCAAAATATGGGGGATGTTAATGGGGCTATGGTAACTAGGGAGAGTAAAGATGCAAGCTCTGTTATTACCCTATCTTATCTCAGCTTAATCTAGCGCAAAGAAAGCGGTTCGGTTAACTCGAAATGTAAACACGAGTGCTTAACTCTTGATTATGGCTTAAGAGAATTCGTTATTTGAACCAATCTTGGTTTTTAACCAGTCTCTCGAAACAAGGCGAAGAACTGTCGCGAAATGACCTATATAGATAAAATTCAGTACGATAAGAATAGCGCATGAATATTTTTTGAGCGTTTTCTTATGCATTTAAATCCACGGTTAAGTGGCGAATACCATTCTTATGTCGATCACTCATTTCGTATCGATTGTTCACTTGGCTCCAATCCATTTGGCGCACCAGAAATTCCTGAACATGTGATCAAAGATATTATCTACGGTATTGATAAGTACTATTGCCACAGGGAGCTTTCGGAGCTGACTTATCTGACTCGCCAGTTTATTGGGATTGAAGATTGTCGTATTACGTACACCACGGGCTCTCTTGGGGCGCTAGAACTTATCTTCAATAAACTTATCGATCACAACAATCGCACCATGATAGGCATTGGCCCTCAGTTTGTTGAAGCAGTATCAGAGTTCACTTTGGTGGGCGGGAAGTACCAGTCCATCAACATGTTTGATTATCAAAACGAGTCGGATCTGTTCGGTGTGTTGGCATCAAAAATAAGCAGTCAAAATCCTGCCTTGGTGTATATCGATAATCCCAACAACCCAACGGGTCGAATCTACGACAGAGCTTATCTGGTCGAGATAGCGAGAGTATGTGAGCGTTCTGGCGCTATTTTGATTGTCGACGAGGCCTATGGTGAATACCTGACCCCTGAGCAGTCTATGCTCGATCAGACCTTAGTCTTGGACAACTTAATAGTTTTACGAACCTTTTCTAAAGGTTTAGGGCTCGCTGGGATTCGACTCGGTTACTTAGCCAGCAGTGAAAACCTGACTTCTGCAATCGAAGCTGCGGTGAGTGTGTTTACGCCGACTTACCCCTCAATAAAAATCGCATCGGCGACCTTACCCAATGCAAAACACTTCTTAGAAATGAACCGCAGCAAAACTGAATACTTTAAGCAGCAAATGATCGGCTTGTTGTCTGAGAACAATATTGAGGTGGTTGGCACGTCAATATCGACGCCCATTATGTTGTTGAAAAAGAGAGGAACTCACCTTTCAAAGCTATTTGAGAGTATCGGTATTAAGACATGTTCGGGTGTCGATTTTGCTATTACGTGCGACGCGATGACTGAAGAGTATGTTCGATTACGAATTGTTGGCAATGATATAGATTTAGAAGCGTTAAAGCAGCGTATTAAGCAGTTATAAAAGCAACCGTTATAAAATCAGTAGGCATAAAAAAGCCCGCACCTTGCGTTTACAAAGTGCGGGCTAAATTCATCTGGCTACTTGTTTAAGTAAGCAGCGTGGAACTCAATGTGTTCATCAATAAAGCTAGAGATGAAGTAGTAGCTGTGGTCGTAACCAGGCTGCATACGTAGCTCTAAATCGGCATTGGTTAACTTAGCGGCTTCGACTAATTGCTCAGGTTTAAGCTGCTCAATCAGGAAGTTATCGGCTTCGCCTTGGTCAACCAACATTGGCAGCTTAGTGCCTTTGGTTTTTAGAAGCTCAGAGGCATCGTATTGCTTCCATTCTTCAATATCTAAGCCAAGATATTGGTTGAATGCTTTCTGTCCCCAAGGGCATTGCATTGGGTTGGTGATTGGGCTGAATGCAGAGATAGAACGGTAGCTATCTTCGTTCTTGATGCCAATCGTTAGGGCACCGTGTCCGCCCATGCTGTGACCAGAAATCGACTTCACTGAAGTCACAGGGAAGAAAGATTCAATCAATGCTGGAAGCTCTGTTACCACGTAATCGTACATGTGGTAATGGCTGTCCCATGGTGCTTGAGTGGCATTCACATAGAAGCCTGCACCTTGGCCGAGATCGTAGCTTTCATTGTCGGCAACGCCTTCGCCACGTGGGCTTGTATCAGGTGCAACAATAGCGATGCCTTGCTCAGCCGCAGCTTTGAATGCGCCGGCCTTTTGCATGAAGTTTTCATCGGTACAGGTTAAGCCTGATAACCAATACAAAACAGGAACTGGGTTTTCTTTGCTTGCGTTAGGTGGCAAGAAAATCGCAAAACGCATGTTGCAGTCAAGCGTTGCAGAAAAGTGGGTGTATTGTTTGTGCCAACCACCAGCAACCTTTGCTTGGCTAATGTTTTCGATTGTCATCTATTGTGCTCCGTTAGGTTGATGGTTTTGGGGAATAACATGTCTATATCATTTAAAGTTTCACCACCCACCGGGCAGGAGGTGGTGAAGACAGTTTGTTGCTTTTCATTTATAACTTTGGCCTCGACACCTAAGTATCGAGACCAAGAGGTGTTATACCAATCACAGTAAGTAGATGGTCATAAATAGCGCAGGAAAAAGGCTTGAGAACAAGGCAGAAATTTTCGATAAGTAGTTATTCTACAATCAAAATTTCTAACGCCGTTATCGAGTGTTTTAACAAGCTAGAATGACCAGTTATTTACTACGATTGGTATTATTTATCCATGTGTAGAACAGTACGGATAGATTCACCTTTATGCATTAGGTCGAATGCTTCGTTTACGTCTTGCAGACCCATTGTGTGAGTGATGAACTCTTGAAGACCAAACTCACCTGCCATGTAGCGGTTAACGATTTCTGGAAGCTCAGAGCGGCCTTTAACACCACCGAAAGCAGAACCACGCCATACACGACCTGTTACTAGTTGGAATGGACGAGTTGAGATCTCTTGACCTGCGCCTGCAACACCGATGATTACAGATTCGCCCCAACCTTTGTGACAACATTCAAGCGCTTGACGCATCACGTTTACGTTACCAATACATTCGAAAGAGTACTCAACACCACCGTCTGTCATCTCAACGATAACGTCTTGGATTGGCTTGTCGTAGTTCATTGGGTTGATGCAGTCAGTCGCGCCAAGTTGTTTCGCTAGCTCGAATTTGCTCTCGTTGATGTCAACACCGATGATGCGGTCAGCACCAGCCATGCGAGCACCAATGATTGCAGAAAGACCGATACCACCTAGGCCGAATACAGCAACGTTGTCGCCTTTTTCAACTTTAGCTGTGTTAAGTACCGCGCCCATACCCGTAGTTACACCACAACCTAGAAGACAAACTTCTTCAAGTGGTGCTTCTTTGCTTACTTTCGCTAGAGATATTTCTGGAAGTACTGTGTACTCAGAGAAAGTAGAGCAACCCATGTAATGGAAAATTGTTTCGCCATTGATAGAGAAGCGGCTTGTACCGTCTGGCATTAGGCCTTTACCTTGCGTTTCACGAACCGCTTGGCATAGGTTAGTTTTACCAGATTTACAGAACTTACATTCGCCACATTCAGCTGTGTAAAGTGGGATAACGTGGTCGCCAATCTCAACACTTGTAACGCCTTCGCCGATCATCTCAACGATACCACCACCTTCGTGACCAAGAATTGAAGGGAAGATACCTTCTGGATCGTCACCTGATAATGTGAATGCGTCAGTGTGACAAACACCAGTAGCAACGATGCGAACTAGAACCTCACCAGCTTTAGGAAGTTGTACATCAACTTCTTCCATTTTTAGTGGCTCGCCAGCTGCCCATGCAACCATTGCTTTTGATTTGATATGCGTTTGACCAGGTTTAATTTCGATTGTCATTGGATGTTTCCTATATGTCAGTACAGCGGATAACTGTGCAATTAAATTCAACCCGTTAAGCGTAGTTGAGCTTAATTGTTTCCGCTCTCTCGTTTTGTTGGAGCTAGTATAGGTGTGAGTGCATGTTTTGATAATCCCCTTAAATAGAAAATGATTATTACGTATTTGTAATAATAGAGCATTTAGGTTCCTCGTGTTAACCGAAAGTCACACTTAAGAATTTTTAAGGTACGTCATAATAATTGCTTACTGAAAATCACATGAATTGGAAATAAAACTACAATATTCTGAGCGCCGTATTTAATGTTGTGGACTCATACATGCTTTTATCTCTTCCGCCTCCAGTGATGCTGTCACTTGCCATCGTGCTTGAAGTTGTCGCGACTTCTTTATTGCCTAAAACGCAGCAATTTACTTCCCTTCCTGCTACCGCCGCAGTACTCGTCGGTTATGGCTTTGCTTTTTATCTGTTGTCTCTCACGGTTCAAACTATGTCTCTGGGTGTCGCCTATGCGATTTGGTGTGGGGCAGGGATTGTGTTAGTCGCGGCGTTATCTTGGTTGGTCTACGGGCAAAAGCTAGACATCTACGCGATCATTGGCATCGCTTTGATTCTGTCTGGTGTGGTGATCATTAACCTGTTTTCAACGTCGGTGAGTCACTAAGAGTCTATTTCCTACTTCTGAAGGAACAAACTAATTGGAATCTAGAGTAGTTAGCCTTCAACTTAAGGTATTGAATATAATATAGTAATTCCAATAAATGCATTTTGTGCATGTATTTTATGAAAACAGCTCACTTTACTCATAGATTGGTCGGTTTAGTATAGCCAGCAGAAACCAATGATTATAAATAATCATAGATATTATCTTTTTATCAATAACTTAGGGGGTCATTATGACTATTCCGACAACCGATATGATGGAAGCTTGGACGGGATTTCAAGCTGGCGACTGGCAAACATCCGTTAATGCACGTGATTTTATTCAGCGAAACTACACCCCTTATGAAGGCGATGAGTCTTTTCTTGCGGACGTGTCGGAGTCGACGACACAGCTATGGGAGTCGGTGCTAGAAGGTATTAAAGAAGAAAGCCGCACTCATGCCCCTGTCGATTTTGATACTGATATCGTTTCCACTATCACCTCACACGATGCCGGTTACATTGTAAAAAACCTCGAAAAAATCGTGGGTCTACAAACCGATAAACCACTGAAACGCGGCATCATCGCCAATGGTGGTATTCGAATGGTGAAAACGTCGTGCGAAGTGTACGGTCGTGAATTAGAGCCACAAATCGAAAAGATCTTCACTGAGTACCGCAAAACGCATAACCAAGTAGCGTTCGATCTTTATACCGACGAAATTAAAGCATGTCGCCGTTCTGGTATTATTACTGGTCTGCCGGATGCTTATGGTCGTGGACGCATTATTGGCGACTACCGTCGTCTTGCTTTGTACGGTATCGACTTCCTAAAATCAGACAAAAATGAGCAGTTCAAATCAACTCAGAAGATGCTTGAAACGGGTGGTGATTTAGATAAGACATTGCGTTTACGTGAAGAGCTTACTGATCAAATTCGTGCCCTTGATGAAATGCGAGAAATGGGTTTGAAGTACGGCATTGATATGTCTTCTCCTGCTCGTACTGCGCAAGAGGCAATCCAGTTTACCTATTTTGGCTACTTAGCTGCGGTTAAGTCTCAAAATGGTGCTGCGATGTCGCTAGGCCGCACATCAACCTTCCTAGATGTTTACATCGAACGTGACCTTAAACTTGGTCTGATTGATGAAAAACAAGCGCAAGAGTTGATTGACCATTTCATCATGAAGCTTCGTATGGTTCGTTTCCTTCGCACTCCTGAATACGATTCATTGTTCTCTGGGGACCCAATTTGGGCAACAGAAGCAATGGCTGGTATGGGCGTTGATGGTCGTACTCTTGTTAGCAAAACGACTTTCCGCTACTTGCACACATTGCACACGATGGGCCCAGCACCAGAGCCGAACATGACGGTTCTATGGTCTGAACAACTGCCTATCGCGTTTAAACAATACGCGGCTAAAGTGTCTATCGAAACCTCATCACTTCAGTATGAGAACGATGATCTAATGCGTGCGGATTTTGATAACGATGATTACGCGATTGCGTGTTGTGTAAGCCCGCAGGTGGTTGGCCAACATATGCAGTTCTTTGGTGCTCGTGCAAACCTTGCTAAAGCGTTGCTTTACACCATTAACGGTGGTGTTGATGAAAAATCTAACATGCAGGTTGGCCCCCAAGTTGCTCGTATCGAAGATGAAGTTCTCGATTTTGACCGCTTAATGCCTCGCTTTGATGACATGATGGATTGGCTTGCAACGCAATACGTCACTGCGCTGAACGTGATCCATTACTCGCATGACCGTTACAGCTATGAAGCATCGTTAATGGCATTAATGGACCGCGATGTTCATCGCACAATGGCTTGTGGTATTGCAGGGCTGTCGGTTGTTGCTGACTCGTTAGCGGCTATCAAATACGCGAAGGTAACACCAGTACGTAACGAAGATGGCATCGCTGTCGACTTTGAGATTGAAGGTGAATATCCAAAATTCGGCAACAACGATTCACGTGTTGATGATATTGCTTGTGATTTGGTTGAACGTTTTATGAAAAAAATTCAGAAAATGAACACCTACCGTGAAGCGGTTCCAACTCAATCTATCCTTACGATTACTTCAAACGTTGTATATGGTAAAAAAACCGGTAACACACCAGATGGTCGCCGCGCAGGTATGCCATTTGGCCCGGGCGCAAACCCAATGCACGGTCGTGACGAGAAAGGTGCGGTTGCTTCACTTTCTTCAGTTGCCAAACTGCCGTTTGAATTCGCTAAAGATGGTATTTCTTACACCTTCTCAATCGTACCAAATGCACTAGGTAAAGATGACCTAAGCCAAAAAGTGAACCTAGCAGCACTAATGGATGGTTACTTCCACCATGAGGAAAATGGAGGATCGATTCGTGTTGAGGGTGGGCAGCATCTCAACGTTAACGTGCTTAACCGTGACATGTTGTTGGATGCCGTCGAACATCCAGAAAAATACCCACAGTTAACCATCCGAGTGTCGGGTTACGCTGTGCGATTCAACTCGTTAACACGTGAGCAGCAACAAGATGTAATTAGCCGTACGTTTACTGCTAAGATTTAACCGTAAACTTCAAGATATACGGTTCTAAAAAAGCGCGAGAATGACATCCGTTTCTCGCGCTTTTTTGTGCGTGGAGTATGGCGCTAATGATGTCGTTGGGCGTCGCGTTGTCTTGGCTAGTATATGGGCAAAACCGATATTTACGCGGTGATTGGAATTACTTTGATGCTTTTTTTGGGGGGATTCGCTTGTTTTTTATGTCAGAGATCACTAGGAGCTCTAACTTATCTTTGCCCCAAAGTGAGCCAGAGAGGGGGTGAACTCTGTTTCAAACTCAGGAACTTGCCTTACTTTTCCTCATGCCTAGAGTTCTAACTTTGTCCCCAAATTTCTAACCCACTAGACCACTAGAGACTGATCTTCAATCACAGCTACGCACGAATACGTTGTTTAAGTGTTTCTAAGCTATTGAATAGTCGATAACTAAATGGAAGTTCTTCAGTGATAACGTGCCTTGAATTGGAAGCTATGTGTGTTTGCACGGTTTGCACCTGAAAATCGGATTTATACTGAATTATGTGCTTATTTTTCAGTTGGTTAAGCAATGAATTTCGGATATGCTGAAAGTGTGAATTCGTGCCTGCACGATATTAAAATGTTAGGTTTATAGGTCGAAATATTACATGAAATTACAACAAGTTTTAGCGTTGCTAACTCCTTATAGTTTGTTTATCTCAATCCTGTACTTGTTTGGATTCTGGAGCTCATTCAACGTTAATGTTTTGGAATACATTGCCCTTTCAGATGTTCTGAAGAGTGCCATGACACCATTACTTTACTCCGCTCTTCTGGTCACAGTTGGCTTTTCTATTGGTAACATGTTAGGTATGCCGTTAGCGAAGCACTTACCTGAAGGTGGAGGGCAGCATTTACCGGTAGCTAGGTATGTTAGGTTGGCATTTAGAGTAATGTTTTGGGTATTGCTATCAGCAATCATATATCAAATTGTCTTTGAGTCTGGAAATTATAGGTGGTTTAAAGTAGCGGCATTATCGATGTTAATTGTTCCAGTTATAGTCGGAGACGCAAGAGAACTTGAAGATTACATTCCCTATAAACATGTTCGAGTTATCGTTGTTAATGTACTTGTCGCAGTAGCTGTCTATGCATTTGGTTGGGGGGCGATTGATGCGAAGGCAGCCAAAACTAATGAACAAGATCTCAAAATTAATGGTTTAGATGTCGAACATCAGTATGTAGGTTGGGCTGGAGACTATTTATTTCTTTGGGACAACAAAAATAGTACTGTCATCGCTAAGGCTAAAAGAACCGTAGACTCAATCGAATTTTCGGTGACTGAAGAAAAATCAATTTTTGAACGCTACACGACAATAAATAAACCTAACAAAGAAATTTAAGAGTGATTCACAACGCTTGGCGCTTTCACTTCAAGCAAGTTTAGTGTTTATGGCACAATGGGTTAAGTCAGGTGTTTGCGTTGTTCACACCTTAATTTGGCGTTATACAAACGGAGGCAGCAACAAAATATGAGTAAGCAAGAACATCCTAGAAAAGCGGTAGAAAACTTTAAAGCGATCATGCAATTACTCAGTCCGTCACGGTTGAAGCTTATAGCTTTCTCGGTTTCGTTCGTTGTGCTTGTTGGCTATTCAGTCAATTCAGAACAATTTACCTTGTTAAAATCAATTTTGCTTGTTTACTCATACATCCTTGGTCTTTCTGTTTACTCATTGAATAGACTATCCCAAGTTAAGAATGACATCGAGTATTTGTCTCAGGAGTACTTCGGTGATTTTCCTGTACGACAACCAAATGGTTTTGCTTGGGAAACTCCAGACGGACAGCGCCTAGAAAGCGAACGTTTGAACAAGCACTATAGCTATCGTATAGCGTTAATGTTTATTGGGTTTGTTCTCTTGGTTTTTGGTCTGTGCTTGCTAACAGTGTTTGTATAACAAACGTTTAAGGTTTCAAGATACTTTTTCTAATCTGATTGAAACCGTTTAGATCAAAGAATCTAAATGGTTTCTGTCCAGAGCCTTCATAAGCTGAATTTTTACCCGTGGTACTTCCTAGTTCGAAAGTCCCTCTTTCCAACTTAGAACCGATCTCAATATGAGTTGTCGGGAGATTTTCATTTACCCTCCCGACATCAAACGGATCCATAGCTGATCTTCCTAGCGACTTACAACGTAAGAGGCCGATTAAAAGGGAGAAAAAATTATGGCCACCGTTTATGTCAGCATCGGAAGCAACATTAACCGCGAATATCACGTCACAGAATCTCTCAAAGCATTGAATAGCCGCTTTGCACCTCTACACATCTCTAATTTTTACGATTGTGAGCCTGTTGGTTTTGAAGGAGATAACTTCCTAAACCTAGTCGTTGGGTTTGAATGTGACCTTTCTATCGCTGAACTGGCTAAGGTTCTGCATCAAATCGAATTAGAAAATGACCGCAAGCGAGAAACTAAAGAATATGCTTCGCGTACGATGGATATCGATATCCTTCTTTACGGTAACGAAGTAGGCATTATTGATGGAGTAGAGCTGCCTCGAGGTGAAATCACCGAGTACGCTTTTGTGCTTCGACCGTTAGTTGATGTTGCCGCGCAAGAACTTCATCCCACTCTAGATATCTCTTTTCAGCATCTCTGGAACAACTTCGATCAGCTGAGTCAGAAAACCGAACTTATACCGTTCGAGGTCAGCTTCACTTAGTCCCTGTAACTGCTTTAAACAGAACGCTTGAGCTTTATTGATCTTTTCCTCTAATAGGCACGTAACTCACTCTACCTTCTAAGGATCGGAAACTGTTATGAATCACAATGCGATTATCACCATCACAAATCTCAGATTAAGAACCTTCATCGGCTTCAACGAAGAAGAAAAAACCAAGCAGCAAGACATCGTCATAAATGCGGAGATCCATTATCCCGCGAACAACCTTTGCCTCTCTGATGATGTGGAGAACGCACTTAACTACAAAAATATCTGCAAAAAAATTATTGAACATGTTGAATCTGGACGGTTTCTGCTTTTAGAAAAGTTAACCAGCGACGTACTCGGTATTTGTATCGACCATTCATGGGTCCGATACGCTCAGGTGAGAATTGACAAGCCTCATGCTCTACGTTTCGCCGATTCCGTCTCGCTCACCCTGAGCTATGAAGCAGAACTTGAAGATTAACTCATAAGGAGCGACTCAATGCTAACCACAGAAGCTGAAAAAGTAAGAGAAGCTTTGCTCGAAAAGGGGCTTGAAACCCCGATGACATCGAGCGAAATGAACCCCGACCAGAAGTACAACCGCATCAAAGGGCTTTTGACGGAAGTTGTCAGTACGCTCGGGCTGGATTTAACCGATGACAGTCTCGCTGAAACACCTCATCGCATTGCAAAGATGTACGTTCACGAGATATTTTCAGGGCTCGACTACAATAACTTCCCCAAAATTAGTGTTATCGACAACAAAATGTCAGTTGATGAAATGGTTAAGGTATCGGATATAGATTTAACTTCGACGTGCGAACATCACTTCATCACCATCGATGGTTTAGCACAAGTGGCTTATATCCCAGAATCCAAGATTCTTGGGCTATCTAAAATAAACCGTATTGTTCGATTCTTTGCTCAGCGTCCGCAGGTTCAAGAACGCCTTACACAGCAAATCCTGGTCGCGATACAGACTCTAGTCGAAACAGAAAATGTGGCTGTGACGATTAAAGCAACTCACTACTGCGTTAAATCGAGAGGCGTTATGGACGCTAACTCTGAAACCACCACAACCGCGCTTGGTGGCAGTTTCAAAACTAACCCTCAAACTAGAGCTGAGTTTTTACGATGAGTGAAACGATTCTAATAACTGGAGTGGGGAAGCGTTTAGGATTCGCTCTGGCGCAGCAACTTATATCTGACGGATACAAAGTCGTTGGCACTTACCGAAGCGACTATCCCCAGCTGAAAATACTGCGCGACAGTGGAGCCGACTTACAACAGGTAGACTTTTATCAACAAAGCAGCCTAGAGGGCTTTCTTCATTACGTTGGTCAAGAATATAAGACACTTCGTGCCATCATACATAACGCTTCCGACTGGAAGCCTGAGAACAAGACAAACCCCAGTGAAAATGCATCACAAATCATGCACCAGATGATGACGATTCACGCCACCGTGCCTTATCTGGTTAATTTAATGCTCAAAGACCAACTAATGTCTGGCGATAAAACGTCGGACATCATCCACATCAGTGATTACGTTGCGGAAAAAGGCAGTAAAAAACACATCGCTTACGCGGCCAGTAAAGCCGCACTCAACAACTTGACGCTGTCGTTCTCAGCGATGCTGGCTCCCAAGGTGAAAGTCAATACTCTCTCTCCTGCCATGATAAAATTCAATGAACATGATGACGAGGCGTACAAAACCAAAGCTCTGAAAAAAGCACTGATTCCCTCAGAGGCAGGCTTTGAAGAAGTGATAGATGGCATTAAGTTTGTTTTGGCTAGTCACTATATGACAGGAAGGACTTTGCACCTTGATGGCGGCAGGCACTTGAAGTGAAGTTCATGCGTTGTGATCTTGAGGCAGGATAGTCAACTAATCTATTCGTCTTTCATATCGTCTAACTACATTTTTTTAAGTTGTCCCTCGACACTTTTTGGGTTTTAGACATTAGAACGTGTTTGCATGGGCGACTCACCAAACAACTGCTTGTAGCTTTGGCAAAAATATCCCAGATGAAAAAAACCAAAGTCAAAGGCGATTTCATTGATGCACCGTTGTTCGCTCGGATTTTGCAGAATGCGCCGTACCTGGTTGAGACGTACATTTTGTATAAATTGTTTTGGTGATATGTCACAACAGGACTCAAAGGTGTATTGCAGCGTACGGCGACTGACATAAACCGCATCGCACAGTTCAGACACGGTGACGGGTTTACGGTACTGCGAGTTATCTAGGTACTGCCTAATTCGACGCATTGTATTCTCACGCTGTGAGGCATTGGTTTTTTGCATATTTTGATTAGACGATTGAGCGAACAATTCGACCAACATATCTTGAACAATGGATTGATGAGTTTGAAAAGACCAGCGAGATTGACTCGGGGAGAGTAGTAAGCTCAAGTAAGCTTTTATTTGTTGGGTGTAGTGTTGAGAGCAACCAAGAAAGTGGCTCTTGCTGTTTAATGATTCAATCTCTAGCTGTTGCTGAATCATTTCAACCAGTGAAGGGCTTATGACTAACCCATAAATAGAAAAGGTTTCTGGCGTAAGTAGCTCAAAATCCGCCCCAGCCTCACGGATCAAAATACTATCAGGATTACCTTGTGCGTAATTGATGTGTAAAGGTCTATCGTTAGCACTGATCCCTAACCAAATCCCTTCATTAATACGACATTGCTGCTTGAGTTTTCTGTTGCTGTCTTCTCGAAATAGGTGCACGTGAGAAAATTTTCGTTCACGGATCTGACCTAGAAAACTTCCTTGACTCAGTTGGTCATATTCTTGCTGCCAGTTAAAGAGGCTGGCTGCCTGCTGATTTGCATCAAATGTGTTGAATGTGCACAAATTAGGTGCATAACGCATCAATTCTTCATCCTTTCTCATCATTCCATGACCTACCCATGTGACCCATATTAGTACAGTGTGTCTTTAAGTTTATGTTTATTAATGCTTTTTTATGTTTGCCGATTCTTGATATTCATTCGGTTCAAAAATCGCTTAATTACTCATATATACAAAAGGTTATTGAGCAAGAACTGAACCAGTTTATGAAGAGGGAATTTATGACAGCAGCTTATCGCCGACAACAAGGGCACCTGGTTTTTAACTTTGAGTCGTTAGCAGATCTGATGGCAAAGGCTACGCCAGAGCGTTCAGGGGATGTTTTGGCTGGTGTATCTGCGACTTCTGCTGCAGAGCGTGTTGTAGCTCAGATGACACTGGCAGACTTGCCCCTAAAGACGTTTTTAAATGAAGCGGTGATCCCTTATGAAAGTGATGAAGTTACTCGTTTAATCATTGATAGCCATGATAGAGAGGCGTTTAAAGCGATTGATCACCTTACAGTGGGAGACTTTCGGAACTGGCTGCTAAGTGATGAAGCCGATAGTCTCACGCTTGCAAAGCTGCGTCCTGGTTTAACTCCAGAAATGGTGGCTGCAGTGAGTAAGATCATGCGTAATCAGGATTTGATCCAAGTCGCCAAAAAATGTCGGGTAGTGACTGCGTTTCGTAACACCATTGGCTTGCCTAGTCGTTTATCCACCCGTTTACAGCCCAATCATCCAACCGATTCTCTCAATGGCATTGCCGCCAGTATTTTTGATGGTTTGATGTATGGCAATGGTGATGCTGTGATCGGCATTAATCCCGCAACAGATAATGTACCACAGGCAATTAAGTTGATGAATCTGATGGAAGAGGTCATTCAACACTACCAGATCCCGACCCAATCTTGCGTATTAACCCATGTTACAAACACGATTGAAGCGATTGAGATGGGCGCTCCGGTGGATCTCGTCTTTCAATCTATTGGTGGCACTCAAGGTACGAACGACACCTTTGGTATTAACCTTTCGATCCTTAAAGAAGCAAACGAAGCGGCGCTTTCGCTGAACCGAGGCACCGTTGGAAGTAACGTCATGTACTTTGAGACAGGGCAAGGAACATCTCTCTCTGCCAATGCTTTTCATGGTGTGGACCAACAAACTTGTGAGACACGGGCTTATGCCGTAGCGCGTCATTTTAATCCATTGTTGGTTAATACCGTGGTCGGCTTTATCGGCCCTGAATATCTCTTTGATGGAAAACAGATTATTCGAGCAGGGCTTGAGGACCATTTTTGTGGCAAATTGCTTGGCCTGCCGATGGGGTGTGATATCTGCTATACCAACCATGCCTATGCCGATCAAAATGATATGGATAACTTACTGACATTGCTCGGTGTCGCTGAGTGCTCGTTCATTATGGGGATTCCGGGTTCCGATGACATCATGCTCAATTATCAAACAACCTCGTTTCATGATGCACTTTATGCACGCAAGGTGTTGGGTTTAAAACCTGCGCCGGAGTTTGAGGAGTGGCTAACTCAGATGCAGATTTTTGATGATGTAAAAGATGTGCGCCTAAATGAACGACTCTCCGGCTCATTTGCTGGCGCTCTAGCACAACTTAATGGAGGCCCCGCACATGGGTAAGGTGGTCTCTATGGCAAAACATTCTGCTTCTAAGTTGGTAACTCAAAACCCTTGGCACGAGCTTAAAGGTTTTACATCGGCACGTATTGCACTGGGTCGAAGTGGAAATAGCGTTCCAACTAAAGAGTTGCTTTCATTTCAACTCGACCATGCACAGGCGATGGATGCCGTTCATTGTGCTTTAGATGTGGATTCATTGGTTGAGCTCATCGCTCAATCAAACTCGGTCATTCAACACACTTCTCAGGCACCAATTAAGGCGCACAGCAAAGCGACAGACAGATTCATGTATTTGCAAAGGCCGGATCTTGGTCGTGAGCTTGATGACGTCTGTTGGAATCAGTTGCAAGCCGTTCTTCATTCAGAGTCTCCCCCGTTTGATCTCGCGATAGTAGTGGCTGATGGCTTGTCTTCAATTGCCATTCAAAATCATGCAAATCCAGTCATTGAGCATCTGCTTTCTTTATTAGGGGAAGACGAAGTGCCGTGGCATGTTGCTCCTATTACTGTTGTGAGGCAGGGCCGAGTGGCAATAGGAGATGATGTTTGCGAGTGCTTACAAGCCAAGATGGTGGTGGTTTTGATTGGTGAGCGCCCGGGACTGACCTCTCCAGATAGCATGGGTATGTACCTGACTTGGCAGGCGAGAAGAGGAACAAAAGACTCTGATAGGAACTGCATTTCTAATATTCGCCCACAGGGGTTGGCTTATGAAGATGCGTGTAAGCGAGCGGTATACCTATTGAAGGAAGCTCGTCGGCTAGAGCTTTCAGGAGTCAACCTTAAAGACCGTTCGAGTATCGAGGAAGAAGGTGGTGAGCAGTTAGAAGACAAGCACACAGGCAATTTTTTAATTGGATAAAAGACAAAAATAGAGGGATTTACAATGTCAGAACATCAGGAATATTTGGCGCAAAGACAACTTAAAAGGGGCACTGCTGGGTGGATTTTGCTAGCAGGGTTAGGCGTTTCATACGTTATCTCTGGTGACTTTGCAGGCTGGAACTTTGGTATCGGTCAAGCTGGCTGGGGAGGCTTTCTTATTGCTGCAATTGCTATGGCGGTGATGTACTTTACCCTTGTCCTTTCTTTGGCGGAGATGTCTGCGGCTATTCCCGCTGCAGGAGGTGGCTATAGTTTTGCTCGACAAGCCATGGGACCAACGGGGGGATTTTTTACCGGCTTATCCGTCTTAATTGAGTATGCCCTTGCACCTGCCGCGATTGTCATTTTTATTGGCTCAGCGGTGAATGAACTAATGGGTATCGATGGTCCTCTTGTTTACGCGATCTTTTATGCCATCTTTATCGGTATTCATATGGCAGGGGTAGGAGAAGCTCTGAAAGTCATGATGGTCATCAGTGGGTTAGCCGTACTAGCAATTCTTATGACAGCAGGCGTATTGGTTAGTGAGTTTGATGCTAATAATCTGTTTGATATCGCTCCGGCAACCGCACAAGCCACAGAACTACTTCCTTTTGGTTGGTATGGTGTATGGGCGGCACTACCGTTTGCAATGTGGCTTTTTCTTGCGGTAGAAGGGGTTCCATTGGCTGCTGAAGAGGCGAAAAACCCGGCCAAGGATGTACCCAAAGGCATTATCGGCGCAATGCTATTCTTACTGGTCACCGCTACCTTAGTCGTTCTGCTGCTTGCGGGCGCTGTGGGTTCTGAAGCGATTGCGAATAGTGCCGTTCCTCTAGTCGATGCCTTGAAGTTGACCGGTAATCCAACCGTTGCAACGGCTGTTAATATACTAGGACTTGCAGGACTTATTGCTTCATTCTTCTCGATTATCTACGGTTATAGCCGCTTAGTGTTTGCATTGTCTCGTGCGGGTTACTTGCCTCAAAGCTTGTCGCTTACAAACAAAAACAAAGTGCCTGCTCGTGCTTTAGTGGTGCCGGGTGTGTTTGGTTTTGCTGTGTCATTGACCGGAGAAGGCGACCTGATCTTGGCGATGGCGGTAGTGGGGGCGACAGTGTCTTATGCATTAATGTCGCTTAGTCATATATTGTTGCGTATCAAGCAACCAGAGCTTCACCGTCCATACAAAACACCGGGTGGCATGCTGACTTCCGGCACTTCACTAGTGCTGTCGCTTATTGCAATGACGGGTGTTTATGCTTTTGACCCATCTGCATTCTTTATGACTATGGGACTCTTTGTGATTGGTGGTGCTTATTATGGCCTATATAGCCGTAATAAATTGGTCGCATCGACCGCTGAGGAAGAGTTTGAGATGCTGTCGGTTGCAGAGAAAGAGCTTGAGGCTACTAATTAGATTCAATTTCTAATGGTATTTAAGGCTCTAGTGCTTTGCAGGAGCCTTTATTACACTACTTGTAGTAACTTGCGTGTAAACCCCAATCGCCATCACCTCTAACGATAAATATTAATTTAGAAATAGTGCCGTTTTAGGATCATTTTCTTGGAACGTTTTTGTCCAGACACTTGTCATGATTTTTTATAACTAGTTAGATTCATAGCGACGAGCCCCGAAGTTCATTGATAGTGAAGTTTTCATCGCGCTAATCATGTCGATTGCCTTTCTCTAAAGATAAGTTGAAATGATGCAAAGGAAGAATTCGGCATAGATTATGAATGGGATTGATTCAGTAGACGGAATATATGATTCACTAGTAATTAGGATGAATTACTGTTCGCATGTGTATATGTAGCCTACTCCAGACTAATTTCCCTCACACCCCAACACTGCCACAAACGCATCCAAATACTTCTCTATAGTTAAATCCGCAGAAACTGGCGGAAGTTCTACGGTAATGCATGGCAGGTTTCTTTCCTGACACCATGTGCCGAATGAGCCTGGGGTTTCGTAATCCACGTCTTCAACGAGCGGTAGGTTGAATTGTTTGCTTAGCCAAGTGGCAAGCTCCGATTGGGTTGGGTCATCGACCATGGCGAGAGGTTCGTGGAAAGAGATGACGAATTTTGGCTTACGCTGTTCAATGAGTGTGATGAGGGACTGCACTTCAGGTTCAAGTTGTTCGGCTTGGCCGGTTTTCACTTTTACATCTCTGACTGGTGTGTGGGAGCTCCAGCGATAGACAGTGCCGTTTGCTGTCCAATTTTGAGTTGGGAAGGCACGGTTCAGGTCGACTTGGTTTGCGTTGGCACGTGTTCCTAATTGATTGCCATCTGGGTTCATAGACAGAATCACATCGTGTCGCAAGTTGGCGGCTGGCAAACTTCTTAGTGCACAAGACAAACCTGCGATAGAAGCGGTTTCGTCACCGTGCGTGCCTGCTAAGATCAGCCCGCGAGATTCGCTTTCTACTTGCGCGGGGAAATAGAGCAAGGGTGCGCCCAATACTGACTTTCCATATGTTAGCGGCTTTATTGAAAATGCAGCTCTTTCTGTTCTTGGAATTGAACTCACCTTTATCTCCTGATTGATCAAGTACTATCAAGTATTAACGATTACACAAACTTACTTAAATAAACTAAAGCGTTAAAACTCGTCAACAGTCGCATTGTTAATTTTATTACTTGCTTCAAAGATAGGCTAGGAGAGCAAAAACATATGGATTTTAAGAAACATTCAACGGCTTTACTCATTTCATCTCTATTGACCCCTTTTATCTCAGTAACTGCCGTTGCTGACACATTGCCTGCGGGAACTTCTCTGGCGAAAGAACAACATTTAGTTCGTGCTAACGATGCAGAAGCGGCGACGCTTGACCCTGCGAAAGCAGAAGGCCTGCCAGAAATGCACATTCTACGTGACCTATTTGAAGGTTTAGTGATTCAAGATCGCGATGGCAATATCACCCCAGGTGTTGCACAGTCTTGGGAAACCGAAGACAACCAGACGTTTGTATTCCACCTACGTAAAGACGCGAAATGGTCGAATGGCGATCCGGTGACGGCCGATGATTTCGTGTATGCGATAAGACGCGCGGTAGACCCTAAAACGGCATCGCCAAATGTGTGGTACCTAAAGCTTACTCAAATCAACAATATCGCTGACGTAGCCGAAGGCAAAAAGCCAGTTGAAGAGTTAGGTATCTCTGCAGTCGATAAACACACGGTGAAATTCGAACTCGATAGTAAAGTGCCTTACTTTGTGGCGATGACGGGCCACACATCCATGATGCCAGTGCACAAAGCAACCCTAGAAAGTAGTGACAAGCCGTGGAGCGATCCTAAGCAATTTGTTGGGAATGGTGCATTTGTGCTAGAGGAGTGGGTGGTGAACGAGCGCATTGAACTGAAGAAGAACCCAAAATACTGGGACAGTTCAGATACTCACTTAACCGAAGTAACTTATATTCCGTTTGAGAATCAGAATGCCTCGATTAACCGTTATGCAGTGGGCGAGGTCGATATTACTTCGGACGTGCCTACACACATGGCGCAGCAGCTTAAAAGCAAATACCAAGATGCGTTTACCACAGTGCCTCTGCTGTGTACTTACTACTACGCATTCAATACTACGCGACCACCATTCGATGACGCACGAGTCCGTAAGGCTGTCTCTTATTCCATGATGCGTGACGTTATCACCAATGGTGTTACTCAGGTGGGCAACTTACCGGCTTATACCTTTGCTCATGAGTACACGGCTGGTTTTGATGCGACACAACCTGAATACAGTACTTGGACTCAGAAGGAGCGTGATCAAAAAGCAAAAGAGCTACTGAAAGAAGCGGGCTACGATGCGTCTAATCCGTTGGACTTCAAACTGCTTTACAACACCAGTGAATCGAACAAGTCCATAGCAGTGGCGATTGCATCAATGCTGAAAGGCAACTTAGGTGCACAAGTTGAGCTTGAAAACCAAGAGTGGAAGTCTTACTTGGTGTCACGTCGCCAAGGTGATTTCGATGTAATGCGCGCCTCTTGGTGTGGTGACTATAACGAAGCATCAACCTTCTTGAGCCTATTGCGCTCTGGTTCTTCGGGTAACTTTGCGCGTTACAATAACGACAAGTACGACGCAGCAATGGACAGCGCCTTAGCTGCAACCAGTGAACAAGATCGCCAAGGTTTCTATGATCAAGCAGAACAGTTGTTGGCTGAAGATATGCCTATCGCGCCGATTTACTACTACATGCAGGCTCGCCTAGTGCGACCAAGTGTTGGCGGCTTTGCGAAGAACAACGTTGAAGGACGTATCTACTCTAAGGATCTTTATATCACAGAGTAATTGCGTTTGATTCACGCAGCGACACACCGCTAAAAACATGAAATAGCGAAAAGGGACGTTGATCATAAATATCTGATCAACGTCCCTTCGTCATTAATTTAACAGGATTAATGTTTGATTTCGTAACACTAAGCTCCCTGAATATTTCAATATGTACAACCTTAAGTTTCAGAAAGGAGAATAAACAGTAGGAGATTGATTATTATCGCATATAACCAAGGGTTATTTTGTGTATAACCGATTGACTTGTTTTTGTATGGCATCCTTCCTAGCTCATAGTTACACGAAAAACATTCAATATAATCTATATCTACTGACTGAGGTTGTTGTGAAAAAATCCCTATTACTAATTACGCTTGGAACATTATTTGGTTGTTCTTCAGTACCTCAGCCTAAAATACCTCAAGATCTTGTGAGCATCACAGATAGTCAATTGTGTGAGGCTTTCGGTGTGGCTTATGCGAGCAAAAATACAGAAGCTTTAGCTCATATTATGGAAGAGGCTGAAGCTAGAGGTATAGAGGAGAATGACTCTTGTAAGATGTTTATTGAGCTAGGAGCTCAGAAATATTTTGACTATATGGATTCCCCATCTGGATTCGAAAGCTTCATTAGTACCGTAGATGCAATAGGCACAGCAGGGCATACAAACAATCATACCCTTGAGGTTAAATAGTAAACCTATTCTAAAAATCTCTACATCACTGAGTAATAGAGCCTCTGACATATCAATAAAAATAAGAGATAGAAGCAAAGGGACGGTGATCATAAATATTGAATCAACGTCCCTTCGTCATTAATCTGTAACGGTAACCGCAAAAACTGAAACCTGATTGAAGTATTTTTCACTTTTATTTCAATCAGGTGAAGCCATGTTACCCTCTCTACGCGCTCTTGTTGCGTTCGAAGTTGTTGCTCGTCTGGGTTCCATTGGCGCGGCTGCCCGAGAGCTTTGTGTCACGCAAGCGGCGGTTAGCCAACAGCTCAAAAGTTTAGAAACCTTCCTCGCCTGCCATCCTTTTATAAAAAATACTCTTTTATCAGGCTTAATATTCAGCTGGTGGACTGGCCATCAACTAACCCTTGTCAGAATGTCGATATCGAGCTGACCAACGGCAAGGTCGAAAGCGAAGACACTCATTGCGAGCGATTGTTTCAAGAACATTGGCAACTGGTGTGGAGCCCTTTCAGATAAATTACGCTCAACAATTCAGAAGATCAAACTTGAGCAACAACCAACTCTAACAATTAAGTCTAGTTTTGGTATTAGCTTGCTATCAGAAAAGGAAAAGTGGAAAGACTGTGCGATCGCGCGCTTTATCAAGCAAAGCTAAAAGGACGAAATACAATTGTGATTGAAGAGTCATACCCGGCATCAACAAAAGCGATCTGCAGCTCTTAGTTTGACTAAGAGCCAACATCCACACAAATTGTTTTTGGCATGTTTTAGCCCTAAAAGGTTTTCGTCGCGCAAAGTGATGACGAAAATCGGTAAATAAAAGTCAAAAATAAAAACGCGAGCGGTAGATTGCGATTTATGTTGGTGCTACGTTATGAGCAATTTATAACATATAAGTCATGACACATTCGATTGAGAGATAACAGTTAACAATGAATAAGACAAAACGATATCCGGTCAACATAGTATTCAGTTACTTAATACTGTCATCATTATGGGTTTTATTCTCTGATCTCGCAGTTGAGTCACTATCAAATAATTTACACGAACATGCCTTAGCTCAGACAGTCAAAGGTCTGATCTTTATCATTCTAACGTCTATTTTATTATGGGTAATGGTCCAGAAAAATAATCGAGATTTAGAGGACGCTAACGATCTTGATAGTGTGACTGGACTTCATAGCCCTTCAGTCTTTTATCGATATTTAAATAAAAGACTGAAAAATTCTCAAGCCAGTGACCATTATGTCCTCTTCTTATTAGACATTGATAACTTCAAATCTGTCGCTGACCAGATCGGATTCGAGAATACTAATTCATTTTTAAAAGATATCGCACGATCTATTGAACTTCCTATAGAGCATCAACCGCTTTCATCACGAGTGCACTCAGATGGTTTCGCGTGCTTGGTTAAACTCAACCATACGGAACATATTGAATCCTACATTGCCCTCGTACATCGTAGATTTAACCAGTGTGCTTATCGTTATAATATTAATGCCACTTGCTGTATTGGCGCTGCTCTATTCCCCTCGGATGGGAATAATGCCAAGCAACTCATGGCATCTGCTACCCACGCCTTAACTGAAGCAAAGAAAAGCAAGGACACGATTGAATTTCATGACCCAAAACTCACTGAGCTTGAACGTCAACGTCAAGAAATGGTGCAAGAATTACGTAAAGCGATTGATGACAAAGCGATTGATATTGTGTTTCAGCCTAAATTCAACATTGAAAGTAGACTCGTCGCAGGTGTGGAGGTGTTGTCTCGTTGGACGCATGAGCGCTATGGTGTCGTTTCACCGGATATCTTTGTCGCGCTAGCAGAAGAGAATCATTTTTGTCGTGATTTGACTACGTTAGTTCTAGAGAAGACTGCGTCACAACTTAGGGCTAATGGCTTGCTAGGGAATGAGCTTAATAGTGTCTCGGTCAATATTTCAGCGGTAGAGCTAAATAGCGTTGATGACATGAACCATCTGGATGAATATCTACGAAAGGATCCCGAGTTTGCTCGCTTACTTTGTCTTGAAATCACTGAAACCGCTATTTTGAAAGATATAGATCAGTGTGCAATCGCTGTTCAGAAGTTAAAAAAACAAGGGGTGTCCTTTTCGATAGATGATTTCGGTGTTGGCTACACGTCTTTTGGTATATTTAGCAAATTGGATGTAGATGAAATCAAAGTCGATCGCAGTTACATCAGTGGGTTAGAAGATGATTATCGTTCGAGAGCTATAACGTCTGGTATCATTGATATAGCGCGAGGGTTTGGCATTAGTGTAGTGGCTGAAGGGGTTGAAAATGCTCAACAACTGTCAATTTTGAAAACGTTAAATTGCGAACAAGCCCAAGGTTATTATCTGGGCTACCCGATGCCATATAAACAGTTGAAAGAAAGTCTCACCTCTGAAATAGAACTATGTTCAACAACATAACTTAATACTTTTTCATCTAGGCGACAGAGATACAGATGACTTGTATCGAGAAGGATGCTGTTGGCCCAACTATAAGAAATCCCCATTCGTTGACTAGCCGAATGGGGATTTTAGTTACTAGGGGGTAGTAATTTTATCTTCTAACTTGTTTCAGGTTTTAGATAGCCACCATAGTCGCGGCTTTCTTCATTGCTTCCTTGGTTGAACACTCAATCACGTTCGCATTAGCAAAGCGGTGAGCGTCTTTCACTTGAATATCGTGAGCTAAGATAACCAGTCTTGAGTTCGCTACATCTAGGTCGCTGATGCGGTTCTGAATACCGTTTTGACCTTGAGTTTCTACCTTAATCTTAAGGCCTGCGGCTAAGCCTGCTTTCTCTAGTGCTTTCGCTGCCATGAAGGTGTGTGCAACACCTGAAGGGCAACATGTTACAGCTACGATGTCGTACTCGCCTTCGCCTGCTACAGGTGCCACTTGAGCTTGTACTGGTGCTTCAACCATGTATTCTTCTGTTTCTACCGCTACCGGTTTCCAGAAGCCTACGATAACGGCTGTGGTTAGTGAGCCAAGCGCAATACCGACGACGTACATTGGAATGTTGCTTGATACTGGCGCAGTGATTAGGCCGCCCCACGGTGCGTGCAGTAGAACGTCTGTCATGAAGCCAAACACACAGCCCACGATACCACCGGCAACGATTGAAGGAAGTACGCGCATTGGGTCATTTGCTGCGAATGGGATAGCACCCTCAGAGATACCGATAGAACCCATGATTGCTGCTGCTTTACCTGCTTCTTGCTCTTGTTTAGAGAACTTGTTTTTGAATAGGAAAGTCGCCAGTGCCATGCCTAGAGGTGGTGTACAAATCGCGATGCCTACGCCGCCCATTAGCCAAGGTTGCGTGTCTACTTGAGTTTGAGCAAATAGGGTCGCTACTTTGTTGATAGGGCCGCCCATATCAAACGCCGTCATACCACCAAGGATCGTGCCCAGAACCATCTTAGATGCGCCAGCCATTGAAGCTAGGAACTCGTTCATTGAAGACATGAACAGTTTGATTGGCTCACCGATGCCCCACAGTACGATACCTGCAGAGATTAACGTACCTAGAAGCGGGTAGATAAAGTACGCACCTAGCGCCGTCATGTTTGCAGAAAGCGGGATCTTCTTAAGTTGGAACACCACGCCACCGGCGATAAAGCCTGCCACGATACAACCAAGGAAGCCACCACCCATGTCAGCCATGATGCCAGAAGAGATCATCGCAGGAGCAAGTGCTGGTTTGTCTGCAATTGAGTAACCAATAAAGCCGCCAAGAATGATTGGGAAAAGAACAAGGCCTTTGATACCGATATTAGAGATGTCTGCCAGCAAGCCGACTGCAGGTACAGCACCTTTGCCTGATGCCATTACCGCTAACGCCAACAGAACACCACCGGCTACGATGAAAGGTAGCATGTGTGAGGTTCCGAAAAGCAGGTGGCCTTTCATGGTACTAAGGGTTTTTTTAAAGTCGCTACTACTGTTTTTATTATTGGTATTCGTAGCTTGAGTTGTTAGGGTGCTCATAATTTTCTACGCCTTATGAATTAATTAAAATATTAAGGATTTGTTGTTCGTCTTTTGCGTTATGGATATCTTGAATAAATTCATCGCTGAATTTTCCAAATAATTCTTGTAGTACATAAATATGATGGTCAGCACCGTTGTCGGGTGAGGCAATCATAAAAAACACGGTTGGGTTAATGCCGTCTTCATCGCCATATTCAATGCCTTCACGCTTAACACCGACAGCAATCGCCGGCTCAGTTACAGCCTTGCTTTTTGAGTGTGGGTAAGCGATGCCGTCCATTGAGGTAATGCTTTGAGATTCACGAATTTCGATGTCTGCCAAGAAGGCTTCTTTATTACTGATTCGGTTGTTTCCAAATAACATGCCTGCCAATTCTTCAAACAGTTCTTTTTTATTATTCGCTTGAAGGTTGTTATTAATTAAGTTGACGTTAGTTAGCTGTGTGATCATTTATTAACTCATTCACTATTGAAGTTCTTGAATTAAAATTAATGGATTAACCCGATTCGCGAAATAGCAAATAAAAGCCCTTCACTGTACATTTGTACCAAGCAAAATTAAGTGTGATTTGCATCATTCATCCAGTGTGAGATGAGTCATATTTGATGGTGTATTTCGGTGTTGAAATAACTTTCTGTAGGAAGAAAAAAGCTGTAGGAACAAAAATGCCCCGCAAAGCAGGGCATTATCAGTGTTTGTATCTACTCGGGAGAGCTAGATTTACTTGATAGAGCTAGCTGTAAGCACGCGCCACGCGTCCAACGCAATCCAGTTTGTAGCTCTCTGCGTAAGCTGGAATGAACACCGATTGGCCTTTCTCTATTACGCAGGTTTCACCACATTGATGAGTTAGCACCATGGGTTCATCGAGTGGTAATAGGATCTCGGCGCCTTCGGTTGTGATCTGTCGTTGCTGCGAATTTTGTACGATAGAGAACTTAAAATCCTCGACTGGAATTTGGTATTCCATCACATCACCTTGCTCAATAGGGCTGAGCAGTAGCCTATCTGCAGGCTTTTCATTGAATTGAGTACAAGAGACTAATTCATTGATATCCATGTACTTAGGCGTCAACCCTGCGCGGAGTACATTGTCTGAATTCGCCATCACTTCTAAGCCCGTACCTTTAATGTAAGCGTGCGGTGTCTCGGCATCCAGATACATCGCTTGTCCGGGCTTTAGGGTGATCACGTTCAATAGCAGTGGAGCAAACAACCCGACATCACCAGGATATTGCTCTTCCAGTTCTGAAATCAACTGGAACACAGGTGTATCTGAAAGCTTCGCCTTCATCAGCAACATGGTCAGCGCCATGCCTTTTTGTTCTCCTTGTAAAGACAATAAGCTCGCGAAGAAGCTCGCTAATCCATTGGGAGTTTGATCGCCTTGCAGGTCGTTGACCATCGAATGCAGCTCTGGAATATCAAGGTAATGGAAGTGCTCAAGGATCTCGCTGATTGATCTAAAACCATTCATCGCGGTGTAGTCAGTTAGGGCATACACCAGTTCTGGCTTGTGGTTGGCATCCTTGTAATTACGATTGCCTGCTGTCATCGGAATGCCTTGCTGCTCTTCTAGAGCATACCCAGATTCCGCTTGTTGCTTGTTCGGGTGAACTTGAACAGACAGCGCTTTCTCTGCTGCTAACACCTTGAATAGATATGGTAGTTCACCAAATCGACTTGCTATTTTCTCACTTAGAAACAGGTTTAGGTTCTTCGAAATAAGGTTCGACAACGTGGTTTGCTGACCATTGTCAGTGACCATCGAACAACCATTAGGATGAGCGCCCATCCAGATCTCCGCTTGCGGCTCACCAGACTGGTTATCAATACCAAACAGTTGGCTGAACGAAGAAGGGCTACCCCATGCGTAGTTTTGAATCACGTTGGTCATAGGGTAGAAAAAGCGTTGTACGAACGAATCGTTCGCTAAAGAAAAATCAGACATCGAAATCACCATGTAGGGAAACATGGCTTGAGCTCTACTCGATTTATTGAAATACGAGCTTAGAAGGGCTCAAGCCATTGGAGTTGAAATGGCTTAAGCCGCTGCTGTCGTTAGCTTGGCTTTGCGTAGATTTTTAAGCGCGATACAAGTCACCGCAGTTACGCCCGCACCTGATGCCATGCACAGCAGTGCCAACATTGGGTAGTTCATTGCACCTAACAGAGCTACAACTGGGCCACCATGGGCAACGCTGTTGGTGATACCAAACGAGAACGCCATAACCGCTGCAGTCATTGAGCCAAGCACGTTGGCAGGGATAACCGACATCGGATCTTGAGCCGCGAAAGGAATTGCACCTTCAGAGATACCCACTAAGCCCATCGCGCCTGCTGCTTTACCCGCTTCGATTTCAGAAGATTCGAATAGGTCGAACTTGCGGCCAAGTCTGGTTGCGATAGCCATACCCAGTGGAGCCACAGGGATTGCACACGCCATAGCACCCATGAATTGAGTTTGACCGCTGGCAATCATGCCGACCGAGAATAGGAATGCCACCTTGTTGAATGGGCCGCCCATATCAAAACCAGCCATACCACCCAGTACGATGCCTAGTAGAACCACGTTGCCTGTGCTCATGCTCGTTAGTAGTGCAGTAAGCGCATCCATCAGCCCTGCTATAGGTGCACCGATAACAAAGATGAACAGACCCGCGATGAATAGAGAACCAGTGATCGGAGCGATCATGATAGGCACAAGCGGTTGAACGAATTTGTGGTAGTTAAACGAAGTAATCCATTTAACGAAGTAACCCACCAATAGACCGGCGATGATTGCACCAATGAAGCCTGTACCTGCGTCAGCGCCATAGAAAGAACCGTTGTTAGCAATCCAGCCACCAATCAAGCCAGGGGTTAGGGCAGGGCGGTCGGCAATCGCGTAAGCAATGTAGCCAGCCAAGATTGGGATCATCAATGTGAAGGCAACCACGCCCACTTCGAGGATTTGGTTCCACATGCTGCCAGCAGGGATCGCCATGCCAGATTCACTAGGCTCGCCACCAATGGCTAGTGCTAGGGCAATCAAAAGACCGCCAGTCACTACGAATGGGATCATGTGAGATACGCCATTCATCAAGTAACGATAAAGGTCTGAACGTGCTTGTGAGGCTTTTTCTACAACAGATTGGTTGGTCGGCGTTTGTTCAGCTTGGTAACTAGGTGCGTTGAGCGCTTGCTTAATCAAGCCTTGTGCGTCTTTGATTGGTGCTTTTACGTTGGTGCTGATGACGCGTTTTCCGGCAAAGCGAGCCATGTCGACCTGTTTATCACAAGCCACGACAATCGCGTCGGCGCGTTCGATCTCTTCTTGAGTCGGGCTGTTTTTAACACCAATAGAACCGTTAGTTTCGACCTTGATGTCGTAGCCAAGAGCCGCCGCTCCTTTCTCTAGCGCTTCAGCTGCCAAATAAGTGTGCGCAACGCCAGCTGGGCAGCCTGTCACACCAATGATGAAGCCTTGTTTCTCAACGTTGGTTTCGGTTGCTGAAGGCTCAGGTTTGCTAAGCAGTAGTTCTAATGCTTCTTGTTCAGATTGAGCATTCATGAAGCTTTCGATAAAGCCTTCTTCAATCAGTTTTGAAGAAAGCTCTGCCAGTACTTCGATGTGGTGATCATCGCCGCCATCTGGAGACGCAATCATGAAGAACAGTTTTGATGGCTGACCGTCATCGGCGCCGTATTCGATACCCTGCTTGTGGACGCCGATAACAACCGCGGGTTTGATCACCGCAGCGCTTTTTGCGTGTGGCAGTGCGATGCCCTCTTCAAACCCAGTATTACCTTGTTCTTCACGAGCCTTAATGTCGGCAAGAAACTGTGCTTTGTCTGAAATACGGCCTTGTGCGTACAGCACGTCTATCAGCTCTTTAAATACGTCTTCTTTTGAATTAGCGCTAAGCGAAAGCTTAATCAAATCTTGATTGATCAATGTCGTGATCATAATGAACCCCTACTCTGTTTTTATTTTGTTAGGGGTATTCTGGAATCTACGGCTTGCCTTCTGTAGTGAAGAAAAAATGCATTTACTGGATGATTGTTGCCTTATAAATGGAGTGTGATTTTGATCGGTTAGGAGTGCCTGTTTGGGGGAGTGTTGACAGCTTTTATGAGGTTATAACGCTTTTATTGATAAGGGCTTAGATTGATTTTTCTATCATGATAACAGTGTTCTAAATCTGGCCTTAGACTGGAGATTTATTTCCACTACTGGATTTTTGTAACCTAGATCTCAAATTGTGATTTTGCTCAATAGCGCTATGTTTCACTAAGGAGTATATCTATTCCCGTAGCCTTATTGCTGCTTATAAGAGTTCGAAACAATGATATTTCATGAACTAATCTCGTCGGTATTAAACGAGCGAGAACCGTTTCATAACATCTGGTTTGCGGGAGATTTTCACACGCCTTCAGCATTCAGTTATCAGGTGAACTTTCCGCGTTTAGAGCTGGTGCTCGACGGTGAGTATATTAATGAAATGGAGAGTCATGATCGCAAGATCACCAATGTTGTTGCGAAAGCAGGGGATGCGATTTTCATCCCGCCTAACTGTTGGAACAAGCCGAACTGGGATACTGATTGTTCGGTACTGAGTATGTTGTTTGGGCGTCGTCAGCTTGGTTTAAGCTTGGTGAGCAAGCGCAAAGGGGAAGAGAGCTTCTACGATATCCAAAAGCATAGTATTCAGACTCGCTCTGGCTTTGCGATTGATAATATTTTGGAGGCGCTCAGCTCGTTAGCGCGCGAGAGCAACAAGCAGCCGATGGATGAATTATTGCTGCAAGCGTTGCTTCAATACAGCAAGACGATGCTGGATGCGCCTGTCGAGAAGTCTCACAGCCGCGTACAGGATGTGTATCAAGGGATCTGTATCTATATCCAAGAGAATTTCCACCGCCAGATCACGCGAGACAGCATCGCTTTGCGCTTTAGTATTTCATCCAACCATTTGTCGCGAATGTTTCGTCAACAAGGCCACATGACGCTGGCTGAATACATTACACGTGTGCGAATCGACCGCGCCAAGTTCATGCTCAAGAAATACAATTTCAAGCTCAATGAAGTGTCGGTACGTTGTGGCTTTAAGGATGTGAATTACTTCTGCCGAGTATTCAAAAACCGCACCGGAAGAACCCCGACTGAATATCGTGGTTCAATCTAATATCCCTTCAAATTGCCATTTTTGACCAGAGCTTATACGACCGAAATTTGTATGACTAGATCACCACAGTGAGCTCTGTGTTGTGGTGATCAATTTGCTTTGTGTTCTCCTCTGCCGTTTATTTCTACACCTTATTTCCCAACCTTATCTTTAGGCACGATTTCTATTTATCCCGTTTCACTAAATAACCCCAATTAATAACATTACGGGTTCGCTTTGCGAGTTGCTTATTATTTTTCGTTGCCTATTTATTGAATTAAACGTGTGAGAGTTGATGTATTAATGCGATGCATTTAATGAATGCTAAGTAAATTAAAAACCACTTATCGAGACGATAAAATCTTGTTATTGTTGTCCAGATTACTGATTGAAATGTTTTTAAGTTATTGATTTTAAATGTTTACTTTCCGTTGGATTGTTCTTTATTTACTAACGTGTAATTCATGCCTCGAAATCAAATATTCAGGTTTATACGCCCCATCACAACCTTGACTTATAATACTACAAATTAAAAATTCAATAGATAATATGCTCTTCAGATATTCATCATAAAGAAGACTTATACATGGAACTCAATACTCTGATCGTAGGAATTTATTTCCTTTTCCTTATCGCAATAGGTTGGATGTTTAGAACGTTCACCAGTACAACCAGTGACTATTTCCGCGGGGGCGGTAACATGCTTTGGTGGATGGTTGGCGCAACTGCGTTTATGACTCAGTTCAGTGCTTGGACCTTCACTGGCGCAGCGGGTAAAGCGTATGCCGATGGTATGGCTGTCGCGGTTATCTTCCTAGCGAACGCATTTGGTTACCTGATGAACTACCTGTACTTCGCTCCGAAATTCCGTCAACTACGCGTGGTAACGCCAATTGACGCGATTCGTATGCGTTTTGGTAGCTTCAACGAGCAAGTGTTTACTTGGTCTGGCATGCCGAACAGTATTGTTTCTGCGGGTATCTGGCTTAACGGCTTGGCGATTATCGCATCGGGTATCTTTGGCTTCGATATGACAACCACTATCGTTCTAACTGGTCTTGTTGTACTAGTGATGTCGGTAACGGGCGGTTCATGGGCGGTTATCGCGTCTGATTTCATGCAGATGGTTATCATCATGGCAGTAACCGTAACATGTGCTGCTGTGGCTATCGTGCAAGGTGGCGGCGTGACTGAAATCATCAACGATTTCCCTGTAGCAGAAGGCGCATCATTTGTTTCTGGTAACAACCTGAACTATGTAAGCATCTTCGGAATCTGGGCATTCTTCATCTTCTTCAAGCAGTTCAGTATCACCAACAATATGTTGAACTCTTACCGTTACCTAGCGGCAAAAGACTCTAAGAACGCGAAGAAAGCGGCGCTGTTGGCGTGTATTCTGATGACAATTGGTCCAATCATTTGGTTCATGCCACCTTGGTTTGTAGCAGGACAAGGCGTTGACCTTGCAGCACATTACCCAGACGCAGGTTCTAAAGCAGGCGACTTCGCTTACCTTTACTTCGTAGAGCAATACATGCCAGCGGGTATGGTGGGGCTTCTAATCGCAGCAATGTTCGCAGCAACCATGTCTTCTATGGACTCAGGCTTAAACCGTAACTCAGGTATCTTTGTAATCAACTTCTACCAACCGATTCTTCGTCCAAACGCGACAGAGAAAGAGTTGATGGTTGTATCTAAGTTGATGTCTTCGGTTTTCGGTGTCGCTATCATCCTTATCGCACTGTTTATCAATTCATTGAAAGGCTTGAGCTTGTTCGACACCATGATGTACGTAGGTGCATTAATCGGTTTCCCAATGACGATTCCAGCATTCTGTGGCTTCTTCATTAAGAAGACTCCGGACTGGGCAGGTTGGGGCACGTTAGTGGTTGGCGCGATTGTGTCTTACATCGTAGGCTTCGTGATTACCGCTGAAATGCTACAAAATTGGTTCAACCTAGAGCCGCTAACAGGTCGTGAATGGTCTGATTTGAAAGTAGCGGTAGGTCTGATTGCTCACTTAACGTTTACAGGCGGCTTCTTTCTTCTTTCGACTTTGTTCTATAAACCACTGGAAGCGTCTCGTCAGAAAGATGTTGATACCTTCTTCACTAACCTATCGACGCCTTTGGTTTCTGAATCAACCGCGCAGAAGAAACTGGATAACAAACAACGTCACATGCTGGGTTCATTGATCGCAGTGTCTGGTGTAGCTGTGATGGCGATGTTTGCTCTACCAAACCCATTTTGGGGAAGAATGATGTTCGTACTGTGTGGCGGTATCGTGTTTATCGTTGGTCTACTGTTAGTGAAAGCTGTAGACGACTCGGTTGAGGATGCGAAACAAGCGAAAAAAACGGCTTGAGTAACTAAACCTACAAGATAAGCAATTTAGAATAGAACGGCTGAGCGTAATTGCTCAGCCGTTTTTTATTGTGTGAGCAATTGGGATTATAACCAATGGAGTGAGCAACTTAGCTGAATAAGAAATTGAACTTAAAAGGGTGAGATGAATTAAATCAGACGAGAAGAGATGTACATCAACAGGGCTTGCAGGTCGACACTGCTTCGGGTCTTTTGCAGACGTTCATTGACCTGATCGTGAAGCAGGTTTCGAGTTAGGTTGGTCGCCGCCACAATGTGCTCACGCTGTGGCTTGGTTGGCAATACCAAAGCAATGGCTACATGCACTTCGCCAATACGTGATGCCCAGTCAATCGGGTCGTCACTGACAATAACGGCAATTGAGAGATCTTGAGTCGATTCAAACATCACATGCGGCAAGGCGATACCCGGTGACACGCACGTAGACGAGCGTTCTTCTCGCTTAATGAATGCCAGAATTAGTTCATCTGGGTCTTCTGGATAAACAAGGTGAGCGAGGCCTTTCAAGCATTCAAATTTGGTCAGTTGAGTTTGTGCTTTGGCATGGTGCCACTTGATGTCACAGGGCGGGCATATTTGCGGCATACGCTGGATTAGATCTTTCGAGAATTCATGGTTCACTTGTGAACCAACCATGTCGTAATGCTCAGCAATTACATCTTTGAGAACGAAACAGGCCAGCTCCGCATCAATCCCAACCGCGGTTATCTGACACAAATCACCACGAAGTAAACCTACTTGCAGCATCGCAACGGATTTGGAGAGATCAGCCGTTCGATTTTGAGTGATGTTGATAATGCGGATGTTGCTTTTGAACTTCTTCGCTAATCGAGTAAGGGGCTGCGCGACATGTGAGTTCGCGGAAGGATCGTTAACGAAGAAGGTGATCTGGTATTCGTTCATGAAAAGTTTAAGTTCGACAATGCTTAATAAAGACTTTATCGACACTCAACAACACCTCTTCCATGGGAATGAATACGGTTTTAGCTGGGTCGAACCGGCTTGGTTGTTCAATATCGATATCAGAGACGATCAACACTTTGTCTGCGAGGGTAATATCTTGGGCGGTCAGTAAGTTTTCAATACCCATAGCGCCTTGCGTCTCAACCTTGATTGAAACGTTGAACTTAGGGGCTGTTTTATTTAGAGCATCAGCTGCCATATAGGTGTGCGCAATGCCTGTAGGGCACGCAGTTACCGCTACAATTCTCATTATTATTCTCGGCTTAATCTCGTCCCTGTTACGTTACAAAAGCTACCTTTCAGAAGCTACCTTGGAAAAGCTATCTTGCATGGAAAATCCAGTATAGAAAGCTCGCATAAGGGAGGGGCGATATTGTTATGGGTTCTGTGGATTTTATGGATTGGCGTTTTTTATTCCAAGGTGAAAGTCACACTCTGAGTTCTTGGTTACAATAATCCAGTTAATGCACCTTTCGTCCTATATATTGAGTGCCTTCACACCGTTAATCTTTTCATCTTATTAACCTTATCTCTAGGTTAACAGATACTAATTACTTCAGTCTGAAATCAGGCGAGGCAGAGCAGCATATGGATATCACCAACATTATCGAGCCCGAGATCATCTGCTTAGATTTACAAGCAGACTCAAAACAGGCGGTATTTGAAGAGCTTGTTGAACTGCTCGACCGTGCCGGTAAGCTCTCCAATAAACGTGAATTCCTTGATGATATCTGGAAGCGTGAAGCCATCGGTAATACAGGCTTTGACGATGGTATTGCGATTCCACACGCGAAAAGTACTGCCGTAGCTAAACCAGCTGTGGCGGTAGGTATCAGCCGATCTGGCATCGATTATGGCGCAGACGGCGGCGAGCTGTCGGACGTGTTCTTTATGCTCGCTTCACCAAACAACCACGACGACCACCATATCGAGGTACTAGCTCAGATTTCGACCAGACTTATCGAAGATGGCTTTGTTACAAAATTAAAGGCGGTGGAGTCGGTCGAAGAAGCTCAAGAGCTGTTTCTCGAAGCCAATTTTGAACCTTTCGATAGTTACGCCTCTAGCCATCATGAAGTTTATGTCGAACCACTAAGCCCTTGGGCACAATCTCTTAATCGTCTTAAAGAACACTTGTTATACGGCACCTCACACATGATTCCATTCGTGGTCGCGGGTGGTGTGCTTTTGTCTTTGTCGGTAATGATGTCGGGTCATGGCGCAGTGCCTGAGAGTGGCGTTTTGGCTGACATCGCACAAATGGGCATCGCAGGGTTAACCCTGTTTACCGCCGTGCTGGGTGGTTACATCGCGTATTCAATGGCCGACAAACCGGGTTTAGCGCCCGGTATGATTGGTTCTTGGGTCGCGGTCAATCAATACAACACCGGTTTTCTCGGTGCAATTGTGGTCGGCTTCTTTGCGGGTTTTGTGGTGAATCTGCTCAAGAAGATCAAACTGCCAGATAGCATGATCTCGCTGAGCTCGATCTTCATCTATCCACTAGTCGGCACCTTTGTTACCTGTGGCGCTGTGATGTGGGTGATTGGTTCTCCTATTGCCCAAGTGATGCTAGAGATGAACCAGATGCTGACTGGCATGGCAGGTTCAGGAAAAGTGGTGTTGGGTAGCATTTTGGGTGCGATGACGGCCTTTGATATGGGCGGCCCGATCAATAAGGTCGCAACGCTGTTTGCCCAAACTCAGGTGAATACTCAGCCATGGTTGATGGGCGGCGTCGGGATTGCGATTTGTACGCCACCTCTAGGTATGGCATTGGCGACTTTCTTATCGCCGAAGAAATTCAAAAGAGACGAGCGTGAAGCGGGTAAAGCGGCGGGCATTATGGGAATGATCGGCATCAGTGAAGGCGCGATTCCTTTTGCTGCCGCCGATCCTGCGCGCGTTCTGCCTGCGGTTGTGGCTGGTGGCATTGTAGGTAACGTGGTTGGCTTTATGTTCCATGTAGTGAATCATGCACCATGGGGCGGCTGGATTGTATTGCCAGTGGTTGATGGCAAGATTGGCTATATCGTCGGGACACTAGCGGGGGCTCTAACAACAGCTCTTATCGTGATTCTTCTGAAAAAGAACGTGGTCGAAGGCGAAGCGAACTCTAATCAGTTCACGGGTGGCTCGGTAACGGAAGAAGGGCAAGCGGAGGTATTGGCGATTACTTCTTGTCCGTCAGGCGTTGCCCACACATTCTTAGCAGCGAAATCCTTAGAAAAGGCGGCGCATCATCTTGGGGTTCGGATTAAAGTCGAAACGCAGGGTGCCAACGGAATAGGCAATCGTATCACGCAGAAAGATATTGAAAGGGCGAGGCTGGTGATCTTTGCTCACGACGTGGCGATTAAAGAAGTAGAACGCTTTGCGAACGTGAAAACGTTAGATGTCAGTACTAAGGAAGCGATGCTTAATGCTCAGGCGTTGATCATGAGAAAGGTGTAACTCTTTAAACCGCAAAGTTTATCATCTATAAAGTTAACTAGATCAAAACTAAAAAGACTCCGCTCAGGCCGGTTAAGGTGAAAGTGGAGTCTTTTTGTATCGCTTTCTAATGTATAAGTTCAGCCCTTAAAAAGGGTGGTACTTAAATACGTCTTCAACCATTGAGTTGAGCAAATCGATATCGTCACAGGTTTTGGCGTAAGTACGCAGGCCTGCGATTTGAACCTGAACATGACGAGCAAGTTGAGTCGGATCGCGCTCTTTGCTGATCTCACCCAATTCTTGTGATTCTGAAATCAGCTTGGCGAACTCACCTTCCATTATCTTGAGTGACTTCTTCGCTTCTGCTAACAATTCTGCGTGTTCATCAGTCAGTTCTGCGACCGTTTTAGCCAACATACACATGCCGTTTGGTGCGCTCTGTTTCGATTCGACAACCGCACGTTTTACGAAGTTTTCCAACGCTTTGATAGGCGATTCGGTTTCACTGCGGAAGCGGTTCAGATTCAGGATGCCAAGTTCGGTATAGCGAGCAAGCGTCTCTTTAAACAAACCTTCTTTGCTGCCGAACGTCGCGTAGATGCTGCCCGGACGCATATCAATCACGTCTTGCAGGTTACGCATAGAAGTCGCATGAAAGCCCTTTTCCCAATACAGGTTCGTTGCTTTATCTACTACATCTTGTCTATCGAACTTCGCAGTCTTGGCCATAACATCTACTTCATTAATCTGAACATATGTTCAATATTTTATGCTGAACGCCCGTTCTAGTAAAGGTGTGTTTAGCTGCTTTGCGCAGGCTTAGAACATCAAAGAGTTAATAAAACATCCAGATCATCAGGAAATAATCTTAATCATCAATAACTTCTACGGTCTTGTGCTGAGCGCCGTAGTAGGTGCCTTCATCGATGGTGTACATCAATGTTGCTTCGCACTCTGGACAATCGAATTCCTCATTGGGTTCAATAGCCGCTTCTTCTACCCATTCCCAACCGATATGTTCTTCGCAAGCGGGACAATCCATACAATATCTCTCAGTTGTTGTCGCATATTTATTGCGAATCTCTACTTTGATAATTCGGCATTATACATATTTAGTTAACGAGGAATAGACAGTTAATCAGCGCAGAATAGGGAGTTGATTAGTTGTGAATCAATCGCTGGTGAGCGTTGAATCTATAGTTAGTTCTGAATATATCGTTTTCTCTGAGCACATAATTGGTGCAGGCCTACCCCTTTTGGGTAGTTAAAGTGTGTCAGATTTCAGTCGCTTACGTCAATAAAATGTTGTCGCATGTGTTTTGGGTATCGTTAGGTCGCTTAGCTAACAGTTTTATCGGTAAATCAATGAATTTTGTAAGGTTAAATGTTACCTTCATCGCATCGCGATCTGTGTGTCACGGTAATTGATGCACATTGATCAAGTTGAATAATTATACAGTCACAATTGAGGCGCATCTTATTAAGGGTGTGCGAGTTAGATGACTGAAAAGATTTGTTAGCTGCTAGGGAAATGATAATGAAATTAACCGATATGTCTTTTAAGCAAAAAATCATCGCTTTGCTTATTTTACCGATCTTGGGATTTCTATGGCTTAGCGTTTCTGCGATTTCAAAAGGCGTAGAAACCACCAGTGAATTGTCTTCATTAAACCAACTTACCCGTTTGTCGGTTGTGTACAGTGAACTTGTGCATGAGTTACAAAAAGAGCGTGGAATGACGGCTGGGTTTATCGGCTCACAGGGCACTAAGTTTGTCAGTGAACTACGTGCACAAAGAGCCAGTGCAGATAATAGACGTAATCTGAAAACCGAATACTGGCAATCTGCTGAAATCGATTTACCGCAGATCACTCGGCTGAACACTGAAATAAGCCAAAGCCTAAATCAAATTACTTCTATTCGTAATCGGGTCGATTCTCAATCGATTCCGCTGTCTGAGGCTTTGGGTTATTACACCCAACTTAATGCAAAGCTGCTGAGCGTATCGGCGTTAATTGCTGAGCTTAGCTCTGATGCTGCCATCACCACTGAAACCATCGCTTACTACAACTTTTTGCAAGGTAAAGAGCGAGCGGGTATCGAGCGTGCTGTCCTAAATAATACCTTCTCTAAAAATGAATTTGGCCCAGGCATGTTGGTTAAATTCATCTCTTTGGTGACTGAGCAAGATACCTATTTCTCAAACTTTGAGGTATTGAGTAACCCAGCTAACGTTCGTTTCTTTGAACAGCAATTGAATGATCGTTCGGTGGCAGAAGTAGAAAAGCTTCGTGGTTTGGCTGAATCTAAGATGAGCGGTTTTGATGTTGATCCTGTGTACTGGTTCTCGCAATCTACCGCTCGTATTGTTCAGCTAAAGAAAACAGAAAACCGCCTAGCAGAGTCGCTTATCGCACTGACAGAGAAAAAAATGTCAGAGGCGCAGTCTGCGATGATGATGAGTATTGGTCTGTTTGCTTTGGTAACCTTGTTCGCGACCTTCGTGAGCTATAAGGCGATCAGCGACCTGACGATGAGAGTAAAAGATCTTACAGTGATGTTGTCTAAGGTTCGTAATGACAACGACTTAACAGTTCGCGCTAAGTTCGTTGGCAACAGCGAGCTTGGACAGATCTCTTCGGCACTCAACGAAACGCTAGAGAAGTTTTCAAACGTTATCGACAACCTGTCTCAGTCGAGTCTGACCTTAGCTTCAGCCGCTGAAGAAACCTCACAAACCTGTCACTACAATTCGAACACGCTAGTGCAACAACAAGACCAAATTGGCTTGGTTGCGACGGCGACAGAAGAGTTATCAGCAACGGTAAATGAGGTGGCGGCTAAAACTCAGCAGACAGCAAGTTCCGCTAAACTGGTCGATGAGCAGTCTCAAGAAGGTTTGAGTACGGTTCAAAACTCTTACCACTCTATCGAAAAACTGGCATCTGAAATTAATGATCTAGCGGAAAAGATCACGCACTTACACGAGAGCAGTAATAACATCAACAGTGTGATTGATGTGATTAAGTCCGTCGCTGAACAGACTAACTTGTTAGCATTGAACGCGGCAATTGAAGCGGCAAGAGCGGGTGAGCAAGGTCGTGGATTTGCGGTAGTGGCTGATGAAGTTCGCACGTTAGCACAGCGTACTCAGCAGTCGACAGCTGAAATTGAAGGTTTCATCAGCTCGTTACAGTCTGATGTGCAAACCGCGTTTAATGTGATTGATAACAGTCAGAAGATGTCGTCTAAAGCGGTTGAGGATTCAAAAGAGGTGGAACACACCTTACAAGTTATCTCAGCATCGGTGAGCGAGATCTTTAGCATGACTGAGCAGATCGCAACCGCTACCGAAGAGCAAGCGGTAGTGACTCAAGATATTGCTCAAAACGTCATGGCAGTAGAGCAGAAGTCGACAGAATCTACGACAGGTGCAACGCAAATAGCTGCAACAGCCAAAGAACAAGCTCAGTTAGCAGCTTCATTGAAAGATATTGCGAGTACGTTTAAGAGCTAACTAGCAAGCACTCCAATAAGAAGTAAAATGCCCGTTAGTCTCTACTTTTAATAGCAGGACTAACGGGCTATTTGTATCTGCTGTCTTCTAAATGGCAACAGATAGTCCATTCAATGGGGATCTACCCCATAAACCAAGACACGAAAATCAACGCACCAAAACCAAATGTCGCCATTAATGCCGTGTCGCCACCGGCTGCTGTGTAGCTGCCTTCGGTTTGTAGGTGAGGGAAGTCAGGTCTGCGAACCTTAACTACCATTGCGAGTGGGCCCCAGATAGCTAGGAACACCAGCACCATACCTGCATAGTCCAGCATGCTTACAAACTGGCTAGCGAACAGCTCAGCTAATACCAAAGGTAAGATGAAGGTTAGCGCATAAGCCAACGCTTTGTTGTTGGTCACCGCATCTTTGTTTTGGTCGTAAAGCGCCATCGACACGCCGAGGAAAGAAGTCACCAAGGCCAGAGCAGAGAACAGAGCGATCACCACTTTCAACCAAGCAGATTGGCCGCTGAACGCAGAGATCAACTCAGAGATATTGTGGAACTGGCTTATCGCGTCTGTGCCAAGGTTGCCGATAATCGCGAATAACCAAGTTAGGTAGCAAATTAATGGAATCACTGAGCCTAGCAGAATCATATTGCGGATCTGCTTTTGAGTTGCTTCACGGTTGTAGATAACCAGTGACGGGATCACCACCATAGAGGCAAAGCTAGTAAAGATAACTGCGCTGTATTGCACCACGTCGTTGGCCGTGTATTTGCTGGTTTGAGTTAGGTAATCAAGGCGAATGTTGCTAAACAACGACGCGATAACAATAAACAGCATCACCACCATCATGATGAATAAGCCACGATTAAGTTTGTCTATGTAAGACTTGCCCGCCACTACAATTACACCCGTTAATAGGCTAAAAGCTGTGTAAGCTGCAGAGGTCGATACATCAATACCAACATCGAGCAGTAGCTTGTGGATGATGTCACCGACACCCAAGATATAAGCGATGAGCATGCACACCAGCAGTAGGTAAAAAAGTGCATTGATAAAGTGTTTACTTTTGCTGCCCAGAGTGAGGTAAGCAACACTGCTCATGCCACTGTTGTCTTTGGTTTTAGTACACGCTTCTGCCAGTAGGAGTGCAGAGTAAGTGGTGCCGATAAAGATAAGTAGCATCAGCACTGAGCTGATCATGAAGCCAAATTGAGCCAACACCATGGGAATAGCAAGCATGCCAGCCCCTAATGCAGTTCCTGACAGAATCAAAGAACTGCCGAATAATTTCATATTCAAGAAAAACAACCTCAAGCGATCCAATTAAATTTTGTTTGGATTGTAAATAATTGTTTCCAAGACTAACAAAATACTCAGTAAAGTTAGGGGTTAATTTCTAATAAATTTTGAATTTTTCTAAAAAATTTAAGCAGGAATTTCTGGTGTATATGTGTGGTTGATTTAAGTATTCACTCGGTGAGTTTATTTATCGTTTAGTTAACGTTCGTCCATTATTGAATGATTTAGAAATTGGCAAAATTCAGTTAAAAAGAAGTATGTTTATGAGCTAATTGAAGACGATTCTAGTGAGTCGGATGCGGATAGTACGATTGTGGGTGCGATTATCTTTACGCCGCTTTCATTTGATGATGAAACCAAGGCATATTTGCTTTCGCCAGTGGCGGTGAGCACTCAGATGCAAAAGCGTGGTATTGGTCAGCGCCTGATTAACTTCGGTTTGCAGTTTCTAAAAGAGCAGGGTATTGAGCTTGCAGTGACGTACGGTGATCCTGACTACTATTCAAAAGTGGGCTTTGGGCAAATTACCGTTGAGCAGGTCCCAGCGCCCTTTGAATTGAGTTTCCCTCACGGTTGGTTGGCTCAATTGTTAACTGGTGGTGAAATCAAAGTAACAAGTGGCAAGTCGAGTTGTGTTAAAGGCTTGGCTCACGCAGAATATTGGTAGCCGCTTGCAAAAAATTGAGAAAAAGAGAAAGCCCATCAGGTGTTGCCTGTTGGGCTTTCTCGTTATGAACAAAAGATATCCGTCAGCCTTCAATGTATAAATTGAACAACTGTTCAAAATAACACTTGAACGATCGTTCTTGTTTGATCTATATTGTTTTCACACCAACGGAGAACATTCATTAATTGCTCCGTGATTGAATAACTTTAGAACCGAAAATTGATAGGGATAGAGCAATGAGCAACTTCAAAATTCACTCAGTAGAATCCGCGCCAGAGCAAAGCCAACCTATTCTTGAGGGCGCTAAAAAGCAGATGGGCAGAGTGCCGGGCTTGTTTGGTGTGTTGGCTGAATCTCCAAACACACTTAAGGCTTACACTCAGCTTCATCAGGCGTTTAGTGACTCATCTTTCGATGCTGAAGAGCTAACGGTTGTTTGGCAAACCATCAACGTTGAACACGAATGCCACTACTGCGTTCCTGCACACACTGGCATTGCACATTCAATGAAGGTTGATCCTGCAATCACCGAAGCACTGCGTAATCGCACAGCTTTACCCACTGAAAAGCTGCAAGCCCTGCATGATTTTACGCTGAGCATGGTACGTAACCGCGGCAATGTGCCTGAAAGTGAAATGGCAGCATTTTTCGAAGCGGGCTACGGTCAGCAACAAGTGCTAGAAGTGATTCTTGGCCTGTCTCAGAAAGTGATCAGTAATTACGTAAACCACGTTGCTAAAACGCCAGTCGACAAAGTTTTTGAACAGTTCGCTTGGCAAGGGTAATCGTATTTAACTAACCATCGTATTTAAGCAACTCAAGATATGATAATGATGAAAGCCCCACTCAGTTGAATGGGGCTTTGTTGTTTTGGTCTAAATGGTAATTAGAAAGGTAACCTAACGCACGTGCTTAGCGATTATCTTCGCTAGTGTCACAACCCCTTCTTTCCACTCTTTGCTCTCTTCAATGTTGGCAACAGTAAAGCGCAAGCAGTGTTTATATTGGTCGTTGGTGCCAAATACTGTTCCGGGTAAAATCCCCAACTTATGCTTTAAACAGTCTTGATAGACCGCGTAGCTATCGACCGATTCAGGCAGTGTTATCCAGTTTAAAAAAGAGCCTTCCGGTTTTGATAGGTGGTATTGCCCGACAAGGTGTGGGTGGCTATCTAGTGCTTGTATTAACAGGCTTTGGAATTGCTTTTGGTTGGTTTGGTAGAGCCGTTTCATTTTGGATAAGTGGCTGCGATATTTACCGGTAGTGAGGAATTGCCCCACCGCGGATTGCATCAGGTTTGAGCTGCCCATGTTGTCGCATAAAAGGTACTTTTCGACTAAAGGTTGGTAGCGCCCCGACAATAACCAACCGATTCGCAAGCGTGAGTCTAAGGTTTTAGACAGTGAGTTGACGTAGATGACTCTATCTTGGTCATCAAGCTCTTTGAGGCTAGCGATTGGTGTATCGAACGCCAAGCTACCGAACACATCGTCTTCGATAATTGGTAAAGATCCGGTGATCTCCAGTAATGCTTTTCGATTCGCCAATGGCATTCTTGAGCCGGTTGGGTTAGTAAAGTTTGGCGTTAGCAGTAAGGTTTTTACTTCCCATTTGTCCAACGCGCTCTGCAGTGATGGAATGTCAATGCCATGGCTAACACTGCTCGGGATTTCTAAAGCTTGCAAGCCAAGTGATTCGAGCAACAATAAATTACCGAAGTAACAAGGTGACTCGACTGCCACGATGTCACCCGGTTTGGTGAGCGCACGTAGTGCCAAACTGATCGCCTGTTGAGCACCATGAGTAATCGCAATCTCTTTGGATCCCGCAGGTACGCCTAGATCATGGGTGATCTTTAACAATTGCTTTACTAATTGCTCGTCGCCGGGAGGTAATTGGTAATACCCAGGCAATTGAGTTTGTAATCGACTGTGGCGACCAATCTCGGCATACAAGCTACGAATCGCAGGGTTGTTTATGTTCGGGTGCGCAGAACCTGCCAACAGTTTCAGGCGGCCTTTCGGGCGAGAGAGTACCGATTTGGTGACAGATAAGAGGTCCACTTTTTGAGGTTGGCTTGGTGTATCCCAGCAGGTGGTGTTCGGTGTCTTTACGCGATAGCCAGATTTAGGTACCGAGTAAACCCAACCCGTTGCTTCGAGTTCTTGATAGGCTCGAATTACGGTATTTTTGCTTACGCCAAGCTGTTCGCTTAACTGGCGGATCGAGGGAAGGCGATCGTCTGGATGAAAAAGTCCTTTATCGATCTGAGCCTTAATATGTTGTTCGGTAGCAAGGTATTTATTGCCGCTGAGTTCTGCTTCCACGTGTTTCTCCCTCGTTGCACACTCTCAATCTGTAACCATTTAAAGTGTTATATCTGTATCTTTATTAGTTATCTGTACCCAACTAAGGTAACAGCATTGATGAAGAGTTGACCAGAGGTTTGTAATGCTGATTAAAATGATTCCGTTTGTGTTTGTAATATTGTGGTCGTCAGGTTTTGTCGGCGCACGTCTTGGTGTTGAATATGCCGAACCCGCAACATTACTTTCATTGAGGATGGTAGCCAACGTGGCGCTGTTCTTGGTTTTGATTGCAATCATTAAGCGTCGTATTCCTCGTGGTCGAGCATTCTTCCACGCAAGTGTGGTTGGCATCTTGATTCATGGTTTCTACCTTGGTGGCACCTATCTGGCGATTGATATAGGTATGCCCGCCGGGTTGAGTTCTCTACTTGTTGGCTTACAACCGATTCTTACCTCATTGATTATGATCAGCTGTACTTCGCAGCGTTTTAATTTTGCACAGTGGTTGGGGTTAGCGCTTGGTTTTGCGGGTATTAGTTTGGTGTTGATGGGCAATATTGAATGGCAGTCAGACGACCAAAAAGGCTTGGCAACGTTATTGTGTTTGGTTTCTTTGGTGGGTATTACCTGCGGCACTTTGTATCAGAAGCGCTTCTGTCAGGGGACAGATATGGTCGGCGGTGCGATGGTGCAATATTTGGCTTCTGCCGCGTTGTTTCTGCCGTTCGCAATGCGTTACGAAACTATGCAAGTAAACTGGACGATAGAATTCACGTTGACTCTAATTTGGCTGGTGGTCGTTCTGTCTTGTGTTGCCATCCTATTGTTGCTTTACATGGTAGAGCACGGTGCATCTTCAAGTGTGGCTTCGGTCTTTTACTTGGTGCCACCGACGACAGCAATCCAAGCGTGGCTTATTTTCGGTGAGTCGTTCGACATGTATGGCGCGATGGGCTTTGCCTTGTCTGCTGCGGCGGTTTATTTGGTGGTGAAAAAGCCTGAGTTAATTAAGGCTCGTAGGCGAACAGTGTTAGAGCGGTAGTTTGTATACCAAACTCATCCTACTAAAAATCGATGACTAGAAACAAAAAAGAGCCTGAATATTCAGGCTCTTTCTATATAAAATATTGGCTAGCGACTTTTGATTAGCGTTTCATCAAGCAAGCGTAAGCCGTTGTAAACGGTGCTTCTTGGTATTGCTTAAGGCCAGTTTCTTTGAACTTCATCATTAGAGGGTTACGCTTAAGGCTCTCTTTGATGTCAGCAGGAGATACAACGGTTACGTCTAGGTCGTCGATCAGTTGAATCGCTGCTTCTAGTTTGAAACCAAAGCCACCGCCAGCAAATTTGCCTTTAGTCTGACGTTGGCGAATTACAACTTTTTCTACTTGGTAATCTTCCATTAACTTTGCAAAAGAGAATTGAAAGTCTTTCATATTCTGTGTGTCGTTTGCGTCGCTAATCGCAACCTTAGAAACTCGGCAATCAGGAATGTTAAATACGCCGTCTGACAGAGAAAGAAGACAGATGACTGCATCGTTACCTTTGATTTCAACACCACAAATTTTCATGTTCTTACCTACTTATTTTAGAGCCCTACATTATGGTGTTATTTCTAACACTTCTCCAGTATTTGCGCGTATCAGCAGCAAATAAGTCTAAATCAGAGAGTATTTTAGTCGCCGAAAGTTAACCTTTGATTGAAAAAACATCACACGAATTTACGGTATCGTTTGCTATGAGATGAAGCTCACAAAAGCTTAGCGGGATTTTATATGTGTGCTGTATATTGCGCGCGCATCCCTATTTGAAGTGTGGTTATTAATCCCAATGAATATCAATAATCTTTCGATTAAGAGTAAAATCGCGATCCCGCTGTTGGTGATTGTGATTGTTTTTTCTACCGTTACTGTGCTCAACGTTATCAGATCAAATGCTCAAGCTGCGATTAATAATGAGCTCAATAATGTGGTTCAGCCAGTGCTAGATAACCTAGAAGATGGCTACCGAGATATCTACCAAATTATCGCTTCGGCACAAGGTCTGTTGCTTGCGAAAGACCAAGCGGCGGTCGAGTACCAAAAGTTTGAATTTAAAGACAACGCTTACAAAGCGGTTCCTCGTTTTCAAAGTGTCGAAACCTTGTATCAAGCGGGCGTGTTGGACCCATCTTCACGTGGCGAGTTAGCAAAGCTTGTTAACGCGATGAGCAAGTGGGTGGCACTGCACGAGCCAATGTTCGCTGATCCAGCAAACGCAGACCAATACAATATTGATTACTCGCCAGCGCTTGACGCAGAGTTTGCGATCATTCGTACTCAACTGCGCGATATCCGAACTGTGATCGAATTGAAACAGAAAGAGCTTCGCCAGCAAGCCGATGACTCTATTGAATCGAGTAAGTTGATCATTGAAGTGGGTATGGCCGTTGCTGTTTTCGCTGCACTTTTCGCTATGTGGTTATCCAATCGGTTTATCGTTCAGCCAATCCAGAACGTAGAGAAAGCGATGAATGAGATCGCATCGGGCGACGGTAACTTGTCTCAACGTATGAAGGTCGAAGGTAATGACGAGATCGCTCGTTTGAGTTCTGCTTTCAACCAGTTTGTTGGCAAGATCCATGTCACCGTGGAGCAAGTTATTCTCACATCGAACGCAGTACGTGGCGAGATGGAAAACATCAAATCACTCACGCAAAGTGTTGCTGAATTCTCGTCTAATCAACAGCGAGAAAGTGAAGTGGTCGCGGCTGCAGTTCATGAAATGCAAGCAACCAGTGAAGTGGTGAGTGGTAACGCATTAGATGCGGCAACCGCAAGTAACGTTGCAAACCATGAAGTGGAATCGGCCGATACTACGCTTGGCTTAACTGTTACTTCGATTGAACGCCTTGCGCAAGATATCGAGAACGCGGGCGGTGTGGTTCAAGAACTAGATACAGACGTGAAGAACATCGCCTCAATCCTTGGCGTGATCAAAGGTATTGCAGAACAAACCAACCTACTTGCTTTGAATGCGGCTATTGAAGCGGCACGAGCGGGTGAACAAGGCCGTGGCTTTGCCGTAGTCGCAGATGAAGTAAGAGCGTTGGCGAGTAAAACTCAAGACAGCACTGGCGAAATCCAATCAATGATTGAACGCTTAGAAGTGGGTGCTAAACACGCGGTTGGTGTGATGACTGAAAGCAAAGTGAGTGGCGAGAAAACCATTGTTCAAGCAGGAACTGCAGCATCTTCATTGAGTGAGATTCGTAACTCAATTGGCAAGATGAATGACATGAACACACAAATTGCTACGGCGGCTTCGCAACAGTCTCAAGTGTCTGAAGAAGTGAATAAGAATGTTCAACGCATCGCTGAAAGCACCATGCAAATGGTTGAGATGGCAAGCAGCGCAGAAAATGCATGTATGGCATTGGCTGAACAGTGTGAAGCGCTAGATAGCCTTGTGTCTCAGTTTGAAGTGTAATTTTCAAAATTAGACAGACGAATATGAGCTGATAATGGTTGCTCGTATTGAGTCCCATTAATCAGCGGTGAACGACAAAAAAGCCCGCACTCTATGAGTGCGGGCTTTCTTTTTGACTAGGTGATCAGTCTTTTGACTAGGTGATCAGTTTTTAGACCTGATCAATCATTCGGTGTTAGCTGCTGCGACCGTCTTTGTATGTGTAACGGTAGTCAACTTTTACGTTCGCTTGGTAATCAATGTCACCGCTCATGTTAGTGATTTTCTTCACTTCCATATTCGCGTCATCAATCTTGAACGAATCGTATTTGGTTGTCTGTTGGAACTGTGGCAGTTCTCTTGAAAGCTCAAAAGGTGTTTTTGCGCTTAACTCATCCATAAGGTTGGTGCCTGCATCGTATGCTTCCGCTTCAGTAACAAATGTATCAGATTTTAGCGTTGTTTCTTGAATTGTTGTTTTAGTTGCTGCAAACGCAGTGGTGCTGAGTACAAGAGTTGATACAAGTATGATTAACTTCTTCAAAGGGATACCTTACTTTGTTGTACCAGTGTTTTAGAGATTCTCACCCTAGCAATAGGGGATGAGGTTAATGTTAGGACAAAAATATGGTTCTGTAAGGGAATGACTATAGGTGCCGAAGATTAATGCACAGCGCATATCAAGCAAGGTGACACTGATATCTAACTTCAATACACTGTATGGGTAACCAAAGTTCAGCATAAGGTAAAGGCATGGCCAATTGGGAAGGGGTAAGTGAGTTTGTTGCAGTGGCAGAGCGTGAAAGCTTTACTGGTGCGGCGCAGAAGCTCGCTACGTCGGTGGCTCAAATCAGTCGTAGAGTAGCAAACCTCGAAGAACGACTCGCAGTGAAACTGCTCAATCGAACGACTCGAAAGGTGTCTCTTACAGAGGCTGGGCAACTCTATTACCAACAATGTAAGTTGTTGGTCGAAGGTTTAGAAATTGCTGAGCTTGCGGTCACGCAGATGCAATCCACACCCAAAGGCTTACTGAAAGTCACCGCGCCTGTGACTTATGGTGAGCGCCAACTCGCCCCAATACTGCATCAATTCTTAAAGCTTCACCCGCAAGTAGAGCTTGAGCTGATGCTGACCAATCAAAAGCTCGATCTTATCGATTCGGGTGTTGATGTTGCGATTCGTCTTGGCCGCTTGGAAGATTCAAGCCTTGTGGCAAAGAGGCTGTCTCAACGCCAACTTTATGTATGTGCAAGCCCTGAATATATTGAACGTTATGGCGAGCCGCATACATTATCAGAATTAAATAATCACCAATGTTTAGTCGGTGGATTTGAACATTGGCGTTTCAAAGAAAATAGACGCCCTCGCTCAGTTCGTGTTAACGGACGCATTAAGTGCAACAGTGGTTTAGCCTTGTTAGACGCAGCTAAGCAGAGCATTGGCTTGGTGCAGTTGCCTGAATACTATGTGAGTGAAGACCTTGATTCTGGTGAGTTGGTTGAGGTGCTGTCCGATTATCGAGATGACAAAGAAGGGATCTGGGCGCTTTATCCTCAGAACCGCAACTTATCTTCAAAGGTTCGCCTGCTGGTGGACTTCCTTTCTGAGCAATTGGATTAGTGTATGGCTTAAAACCTCCACCGATAAAAACGGGCTTCAGAATAGAGATTCTGAAGCCCGACGTGTTTTAGGATTAATTATCGTTTGATTACGGCTTACTAGACCGAAAATGTATTAGACGGTGAAGCGATCCACCAAGTGATACAGCTCATTTGCACGACTGTTGAGGTTTTGGCTACCTGTACGGTTTTGATTCGCGAGTTCTGCCGATTGTGAGCTTTGGTCAGAAATCACCACGATGCGTTGAGATATTTCTTGTCCTACAATATTTTGCTGTTCAGTGGCTGTCGCAATAAGCGAGTTCATGTCCATGATGGTATCAATCGACGCTTGGATCTTCGCCAGTGCTTTGGCTGCGGCATTCGCTTCTTCCACGGTTTGCGCACTTCGGTTTTGACTTGAATCCATCGCTTTCACAGCAGCATCTGAGGCAGCTTTAAGTTGCTCAATCATCTTGTGAATGTCGCCAGTGCTTTCTTGAGTACGGCTTGCCAGTTTACGAACCTCATCGGCAACCACAGCAAACCCACGACCTTGTTCGCCTGCACGTGCAGCTTCAATCGCGGCATTCAACGCGAGTAGGTTAGTTTGCTCGGCAATGTCTTGGATGACCGCCAACGAAGAGGAGATATTCTGCACATCACCTTCTAAACGAGACACGACAGTGTTGGCTTCTGATACTTCGCTCGCTAGGCCTGCCACCGAATCTGCAGCGGCGTTTACTATCTGTTGCGCTTCTTTGGCATTGCCCTCTGCAAGTTTAGCGGAATCCGCCGCTTGGCTAGCGTTGCTCGAGATCTCTTGCGCCGTTGTGGTCATTTCAGTCATCGCCGTTGCAACTTGTTCAGTCTCTTCACGTTGCCCAGTAGCAATCTCGTCGACCTGCGCAGCACGAGAAGACATGTTAGATGTCTCGGCTACGACTTGCTGACCGACATCACTTACGCTGCGAATGATGGTTTGCAGGCTTGCCACAAAGGCATTGAAGTTCTCGCTGAGTTTTGTGAACTCGGGCGCTTTGAAGGTTTCCATTCGAGCGGTTAAGTCAGCTTCGCCACTCGCGAATGCGCTGATTGAACGATCAAACTGCTCGAGTGGTTGCATGATGGTACGGTTGACGGCAACGGCAAACACAGCAACTACTAGGGCAATCAAACCACAGAATATAGCGATGGCCGTCAATGAGCTTTGTAACGCAGCATTTGAGCTCTCTTTCATCTCTGCGATGACCGCATCGATGTCGTCAGTATAGAAGCCTGTACCTAGCATCAAGTCCCACTGGGGAACGAATATCGAGTAGCTCAGTTTCGGTAGGGCTTCGGATTGACCAAGTTTTGGAAAGTAGTAGGTGGTGAATTCACCAAGCTTTGAGTTCTTGATCAAGTCACGAATCAGGTAGTTGCCTTTTTTGTCTTGCAGGTCGTAGTAGTTGTTACCAATACCATCGTTGTTTTGTCCAACAACCACTCGAACGCCTTTAGAGTCGTAGCCAAAGATGTAGCCAGATTCGCCATATTCGAGTGTTCTTAATGTTGGTAAGGCTTCTTCTAATGTTGCACCTCTATCCAAAAATGGGCTGATCGAAGAGTAGGCCATTTGTAGATACGCTTTGAGTTCCTTTTCTTTCATCGCCATCATATTGCTACGCGTCGATTCTACTTGTTGTGCGGTTAGCTCGGTGCTCTTCATATACGTCACGCTCATCATCCCAATTGCCATCAGTAGCAGTGGAATAAAAGAGAGAATGTAAAGGCGGTTTTTGATGGTTAGGGTCATGTCACGCTTCCTGTGTGATTGTCTCATGCAATTTTCAACACATTATTAATGTGGTTTCAAAATGTAAATGGGCTTGTTGTTTAATTGTTATCCTAGAGTGTTTTTGTTTTATAAATATGATGACGGTTAGGTTTTTGGGGTGAGAAGCCTTGCAACTAGAGGCTTAAGCGCGAAAAAGTGAGTTTGTATCGATGCTTTTGAATTCGACGCTGCTTTGTTAGAATGCGACGCTTTGTAGCACCCTGCTATGTCTATTCGTTAAGTGAGAAAGATTCATGAACAAAAGCCATGTGACTATTGGTTTAACTAACCCAAAGAGCCCGACAAACGTTGGTGCTGTTATGCGTGCGGCTGGTTGTTACCAAGTCGACGAAGTTAAATACACAGGGCAACGCTACGAAAAAGCCGCAAAATTCCACACCGATACTAAGAGTGCTGCGCGTACTATCCCGTTGACTGGTGTTGAGTCGTTTTTAGACAATCTTGATCCAGAAACTAAGATCGTTTGCGTAGAACTCGCAGAAGGTGCAACACCACTACCGCGTTTTAAACACCCAGAAAATGCCATTTATATCTTTGGCCCTGAAGACGGCTCTATTTCTCAAGATGTCGCCGACAGAGCCGATCATGTTGTGTACGTACCAACAGTTGGCTGCATGAACTTGGCAGCGACAGTGAATGTGCTGCTTTACGATCGTCTTGCTAAATCTGATGAAATGGATGAGAGCAACGAACTGATTAAGAAAAGCCGTGATAACCGTAACCATCTGCTAATCAAAGAAAAGTAACTATTTACTTCTAGTAAAAGTAACGATCTGCTTCTAGTGTTATCTATCCCGTACGCAATCGGATATTATCTTGAGTTCATCATCAGATAATTGAAGGGTTAGATAACACCATGGAAGACAAGCAATTACTTGCCGCGCTACAGCAACACTCTGTCCTCGATCTCTATCAGTTATTCCAAGAAGTTGGTCAAAACCGCTCTTTGTATGCATTACTAGAGAGGTTATCTCCCCTTAAAGAACATCATCAACTGAGTACTCGTCTTAGCCCTTTTAAGCCTCATATCGAAGGATTGCTAGCTCAATTTGATAGCGCCACGCCAGATAGCGAGATCCTCAAGGCAGTCGCTCTTCAGTCTGAGATTCAACAACGAGGCCATAGCATGAGCCGTTACATCATGACATCAGATAATCACCGCCATTTTTCCCCAAATGCAGACCTAGTGATGTTTGGTGATTCGATCACTGAATGGGCACCGTGGGCGGATATTTTCCGCGATGTCTCGATGGTCAATCGCGGCTTAGCGGGTGACACCACAACTGGTATGTTGCGTCGTATTGATACCACGTTGAATGTGAAACCAAAGCTTGTATGTTTTATGGCAGGGATAAACGATTTAGCTCAGGGTTATGATGTCGAACATATCTACCAGAACTACATTGATATGCTTAAGGTGTGGCAAGAAAACGATATTCGCATATTGGTGCAATCAACGCTTTATGTCGGTTCTAAACTGCAAGGTTTGAACCCTTTAGTGGAACTGCTCAATACCAAAATAAGCGAGTACTGTTCTCAGCAAGGCATTGCATTCTTAGATGTGAATTCTGTATTGTCACCTAATCAGCTTTTGTCGAATGAGTACTCATGTGATGATTTGCATTTGAATGCGAAGGCTTATCAAGTTTGGGCTGAGGTGCTTCAACCTGCGATAGCTGAGCTACTAAAGTAGACTCACGCAGATAAATAGAAAAATAGACAGCTAATTAAACAGATAGACCGTTAACCAGCTTAGCTAATACAAGAAAAGCCAACCCCTAGATTTGTTTCGCGAACCATAAGGACATCAATGTGAACTTAAGACAGTTGGAAGTCTTTTACGCCATCATGCAAACCGGAACCGTATCTGGAGCCGCACGTAATCTACATGTGTCGCAACCTAATGTGACGCGTATTCTGGCGCACACTGAGCAACAACTTGGGTTTGGTTTATTCGAACGTGTGAAAGGTCGGTTGGTACCAACGGTTGAAGCGAAAACCTTGTTACCTGAAGCGGAGAAAGTTTACCAACAACTGGGTCAATTTCGTTCTTTGACCAACAAAGTGAAGCAAGGACACCAGCATTTACGTATTGGTGCGCCACCGATTCTGGCGACCAAGTTGCTGACGCAAGTGATTGCTCAAATGTCTCGCGAACAAGAGCTCTCTTTTGAGTTGTTGACTGCAAACCGTGATGAACTGTGTGCTGGGCTGTTAAAGCATGAGCTTGATATTGCTATCGCATTTGGGGACGAAACACCGCCTGCTATATTAAGTGAAACACTCTTAACTGAATCTCTCAAGGTTTTGGTTCCATCCAATATGGTTGAGCAGTTGCCCGCAGAATTAACCCTCGATAATCTAATCAATTATCCGTTGCCAATCATCGGGCTTGATAGCCGCGATCCATTAGGCCTGCTGTTACATCAAAGCCTTATTGCACGCGATGAGCATTATCACCATCCGATATCGGTACGTGGATACAGCGCTGCGGCGGAACTGGTGAAGCACCAAGCAGGGTTTGCGATCGTTGACCCGTGGACGGCAGAGCAGTATCAAAATGACGATGCGGTCTGTGTGTTGCCACTTCAACCAGATATCCAATTCTCGGTATCGATGCTTTGCGCAGAGCACACCCCTCAGTCGATTTCCGTGAAGCAATTTATCGCTTCATTGAAGAGCCATACTCACCCTATAACTTAAGGTTATAGGTTCGCCATAAATAGGTATTCGGCAGCTTCGAAGTTCTTAATTAAAGTAAATCCATACAAGGACTTATTAATTGGGGACACTCATGTCTATCGCTCAACCTTACCTTCTTTTTCTTGGGGATGTTACCGACCCACTTGCCGCAAAAACAGCCCGTGGTATTCACCAATGGCGACCAGAAATCTGCCTAGGCCAACTGCGCTTAACAGGCGATACCGTTTCACTGGGCTTAACGGACATGACCTTGCAAGAGGCGCAAGCGCTAGGGGCGAAAACCCTAGTGATTGGCACCGCAAATCCGGGGGGCGTCATTCCTGATTCTTGGCAGTCAACCATAATGGCCGCTGCAGAAATGGGATTTGAGATTGCATCTGGCATGCACCAACGATTGAGTGAATTTTCACCGCTTGCTGACATGCAACAGCAAGGATTGACTAAGCTTCATGATGTACGCCATTTTGATGGTTCTCTAAAGGTTGGTAAAGGTAAGCCTCGTCAGGGTAAGCGCCTGCTTACTGTCGGAACAGATTGCTCAGTAGGCAAAATGTTCTCGGCATTAGCGATTGAAAAATCGCTTAAACAAGCGGGAATATCCGCCCAGTTTAAAGCGACAGGGCAGACCGGTATTTTGATTGAAGGCAGCGGAATTTCGATTGATGCTGTGGTTGCGGATTTTATTTCCGGCGCGGTTGAAGCGATTAGCCCCGATTTTACCGACCACGAGTGGGACATCATTGAAGGGCAGGGTTCTTTGTTCAACCCTTCGTTTGCAGGCGTGAGTTTGGGGTTATTACATGGCGCACAAGCCGATGCTTTGGTGTTGTGCCATGAGGTCGGGCGACCACATATTCGTAACCTTCCTCATGCTCAATTGCCAAGCATAGAACAGACGATTGAAGCCAACTTACAAGCGGCACGACTGACGAATCCAGATGTGAAATTGGTTGGCATCTGCTTGAACACGTCGGCAATTAGCATTGAAGACGCTGAGACATTATGCCAAGAATGGACCACACTCTATCAAGTGCCCGTGACGGACCCTGTGCGTTTTGGTGTACAACACATTACTGATCATTTGCGACATTCACTTTAACGACTTCATCATTTCTACGTTTCCATTTGTTAAAGCGAACATCAACCGAGTGAAATTATGAAGATTACAGCAGAACCCATTACTATCGCGATGCAAACGGCTTTTCGCATCTCTCGTGGCAGCCGAACTGAGTGTCACGTTGTTCGTGTTTATATTGAACATGATGGCAAACAAGCTCAGGGAGAGTGCACCCCTTACCCACGATACGGCGAGTCATCGGAGTCTGTGTTAGCGCAAATCCAACAAGCGTCTAGCGCACTTGAAGGTATGTTTGAGCGAGGCGTTACCGATCCGGCAGAGCTAAGAGATCATCTTCAGTCTTTATTGACCGGAGGGGCAGCGCGAAATGCGGTCGATTGTGCGCTTTGGGAGCTTGAAGCCAAACAACATGACCAGGTCTTCCCAAATAGCCTGTTTGAGTTACCGAATCAAATCGTGACAGCAATGACCGTCTCGATTGGCACTCCAGAAGCGATGGCGACTCAGGCTCGAGACTATGTCGTAAATGGAGCAAAACTCTTAAAAGTGAAGCTTGATGGCGAGCAAGTGGTAGAGCGTGTTCGCGCGGTACGAGAAGCTGCGGCAGATATTCAGATTGTACTGGATGCCAATGAAGCGTGGACAGGATTGAATCTCGAAGAGTTGTTCAATCAACTGGTAGAATTTGATATTGCGATGATCGAGCAGCCGTTACCCCAACAGCACGATGCCTCATTGGCGCACATCAAGCACCCGATACCACTGTGTGCTGATGAAAGCTGTCATACCACTTCGCAACTTTCATCTTTGTTAGGCAAATATGAAATGGTCAACATCAAGCTCGATAAAACAGGTGGTTTGACCGAAGCATTGGTACTTGCTGAAGAAGCTCAAAGGCTAGGATTTACGCTGATGTCGGGTTGTATGCTCGGTACATCGCTGGCGATGCGTGCAGCTCTGCCTATCGCTGTTCAATCTGAAATCGTCGACCTCGATGGCCCAGTCTTACTTGGTCAAGATGTAGCACCATCACTGACTTATCGAGATGGGATGATTGTTCTTTAAGTTCCTAACAAATTAGCTAGGAATCTCTCCATACAAAAATCGCATAAGCGTTAACTTATGCGATTTTTTGTTTGTACCGTTTTACAGAGATAAGTAAACCATACTGCAACTACTCACTTGCTTCATTGAGTGGGGTGTACTGAACTGCTAAATACAACCCACCTAGAAAATACAGTGTTTAGCAAAATCACCCGCTTCATTAGCCGTCCAGTCACCTTTAGGCTTTTCTTTCATATCCGCACACCAAGCTTCACTGCCAACCTCGGTACAAGCCATTAATTGAGTAGCAAGGAAAAGTATCAACGCGATTTTCTTCATAATAAACATTCCGTTGTGGTCTAAATTTCTGCTTATAACTGTATCAAATCCCACAAGTGATTGTTATAGCTGCTAAGAACTTAAGGGCGTTAATAATGATGTGGGGTTGAGCTGAATTCGAGGGACGGTAAAGAAGCGAAGGTTTGCTTGGCTTTAAGATCGAAAAAGCCAGCAATGTATGCTGGCTTTGAAATTCTTAATAAGTTTCTATTCGTTATTTCGCTTTAACTACTTATCGATTTATACCAATTTCATCTCTTGGATGATGTCCGAAGCAATCTCTGGCTTCGTGCTTGTTGGTTTCTCGTGTAGGTCGGCTTTCAATTGTCCCTTACGGTTACTTAGGCCCGCTTCAAGTTTCTTAAGTGCTGCAGCGATAGCTGGGTACATAACATCGTCTGTCGATTTTGCTGTTACTCGTACACCTTCGTAGTTGGTGAATACTTCAACCTGATGTTGACCGTGTTCTTTAGTAATGATGATGTCGCAACTGATCAGTGATGGGAAATGGTTAGATATCTTCTCGAATTTACCTTCGATGTCTTTGCGTGACTCGTCGTTAATTGATACATGATGTGTTTGAACATTTATTTTCATAAATCATACCTTTCCAATGACTGTGTCATTTAAACGTAGCAAACATCGCATAGATTAACCAACTGAGAATTAGCACATGTGTGATTGACTTCAGTGTTATCAAATATTCTCTTGTTACTCCCTTGAAAGTCCGATGAACTGATCGCATATTATGTTTCGTGTTTTAAAGACATGTTCAAAAAAACTCCATCCTTGATAATTTGCGCTAACCTACAGCGAATTCCCAGTGAATCTCTCTTTATCGGTTTTATAATTCCGAACTTGTCACTCCATTGATTTTCTTTCCAGCTCACTCACTTTTTCTTCTTTGATTAAAAACTCAGCTTAAGTTACTAATTTATAGACACTCAACTGCCCACTCCATATTGAAGTGAAACTCTCCTGCTGTGAGTTGAGACTCGGGTATGGTAATGCGTGCTCGAATATCGACTTCTTTATTGGATGCCAGTTGATCGACAGGAAATTCGACGCCCTGACGCCAATAATTAATGTCACCTTCATAGCGAACCGGCGTTTCGACTTTGAATCGCACAAGTTCTGAAATGCGAGACTCATCAATTGAGCCTAGATCAATATGTTGCAGTTTGAGCAACAATCGAGAATCTTTGCGATTGGACTCAAGCTTAAGCGTTATCGCTCGGCCATCGTATTCTCGGCCACTGAATTTAAGCCGTTTAAGCGTATTAAAACCATCAAAGCCATTAAGATTGATGCAGAAATGCTGGAGCTGTTAGGCAGTGAAGATGGCAACACGGCGATGATCAAAGTGAGCTGGGATGAGAAGGGAATGAAGATCTATAAGGATGGCTACTTAGCGGATTATGAGTACGGGATTGCCCCTCATGAGATGCAAGAAAACTACGAATTAGCACCTAAGTAACTCGATTCGATTGCAGAAAAGCGCCTTACTTATTAGTGGGCGCTTTTCTTTTGCTCACCAAAGCATGACGAAACTCACACTTTTCTGACAATTAATGACTCGTTATGCTAGTATGCGCCGCTTGTCTTTGTAATTGATAAAAAACGCATTACCCAAACAGTCTTTTTCTGTTTATCTGCTTGTAATGACCTCATTCAGTTTGGCCTGACTTGGCCGAACATCTGCATTTTGCTCGGACGCAAAGAGAGTAGTTCTCACTACTTCACTATGTACATTTGAGAGCACCATCTATCAAAGGCCTTTTAGAAACAGCCTAGTTAGCGTGAACTATGTTCTGCGTGAAGGGTTTCGTTTTTCCAAAAATCCCTCCGGCGGCTAAGTGAACCTTAGTTGCTGACAAATAAGGAGTCTATATGACGACTACGGTATCTACATCCGTACCTACATCTCAAGCTGGTAACGCAGCGCCGACAGAGAAAGAAGTAAACCACCCGTTTCTCTCTTTGGTTATCATGGTGATCGTTGCTGCAATCGCAACTTACTTCATCCCTGCTGGTGAATTCGAGCGAGTGGTCATGAATGGCCGCACGGTTATCGACCCAGACAGCTACACACAATTGACCAGCAACCCAACAACATTAGCCTCTTTTTTCGAATCATTTTTTAAAGGCTTCAAATCCGCTTCTGGCGTGATGGGCGTTGTGGTATTTGTGGGTGGTGCTTTTGGCATTATCAAACACATGGGTCTGTTAGACGCATCCGTTGTTGCACTAACTACTAAGCTAAAGAAGCAAGGCTTGTACGTAATTGCGCCTGTGATCATGACGGCGATTTTCTTCAACGTCACCTTCACCGGTATGCGTGAACTTGATGTCATCTTTATCTCTTTGATGATCCCGATCTGTATCAAGCTTGGCTATGACGCGATTACGGCACTTGGCGTTGTTTTACTGGCAAGTTGTGCCGGTTTCGCAGCCGCTTTGGCTAACCCATTCTTTACGGGTATCGCACACACTATCGCTGAACTGCCTATGTATTCAGGCATGTGGTATCGCTTTATTGTTGGCATGTTCATGTTGCTAACAGGTGCTTGGTATGTACTTAACTACGCGCGCAAAGTTAAGCAAGACCCGACCAAAGGTTTGTTGCACGGTACGGGTTACCACTACGAATCAAACGTTGAAGCTAAGTCTCTGACGGTTCGTGAGAAGCTAGCAGGTATCGCATTCTTAGGCGTGTTCGCATACATGATCTTCGGTACTCTGACGATGGGCTTTGGCTTTACTGAGATCGCAGGTGCGTTTGTGGCAATGGCGATCATTCCTGGCTTGGTGGCAGGATTGTCTCCTAACAAGATTTGTGAATATTGGACTAAAGGTGTCAGCGATGTATTGGTTGCTGTGTTGATCATCTTCTTTGCGCGTTCGGTGTTGACCATCATGGAAGACGCGAAGATTGTCGATTCGATTATCTACTATCTTGCGCAGATCATTTCTGGCAGCTCTAAGCTTGTTGCGGCGGCAGGTATCTACTTCTCACAAGCTGCGATCAACCTGTTTATCCCGTCGGGCAGTGGTCAAGCGGTGATTACTATGCCAATTATCATTCCACTGGCAGATATTGGTGAAGTGACTCGTCAAGTTGCTGCGTTGGCGTCTCAATTGGGTGATGGTATCTCGAATTACATTTATCCAACCAACGGTGGCTTGCTGGCGGTACTGGCGATTGCGAAAGTCCCTTATGGTAAGTGGGTGCGTTTCTTCTTACCGCTATTCTTGTTCTGGTCGGTGGGCGCTCTGATTTCAGTCGTGATTGCTCAAATGATTGAGTTAGGGCCTTTCTAAGGTTTCTGTTTAATCGAATACATGGACAGTTAAGGCTTAACTGAAGCTGTGTGAGTAAATAAGAAGGCAGCGAATTCGCTGCCTTTTTTCGTTTAAAGAAAAGCTATTCCAACGTTAAAGGTTACTCTTCAAATTGGTAAGAAGAGGGCACCACAATCACGCCTTGTTTTGATATGTGGAAGCGTTTCGCATCGGCAAGGCCATCAAGACCGATCTGGGTTCCGTCAGGCACCTTAACGTTCTTGTCGATGATGCAGTTTTGTATGTGGCAATTTTTTCCAATCTCAACATCTTCAAACAGAATACTATCAATCACAATCGCGGCATTGCTGACTTTCACTTTCGGGAAGAAGATTGAGTTTTGCGCCGAGCCGCCTTCAATTACAACGCCATTCGCTATCATCGAGTTGATGAATATTCCTTGATTACCTTCAACTGAAGCAATGGTTCGTGCGGGTGGCAGCTGCGGTTCGTAAGTACGAATCGCCCAATCAGGTTGATATAAATCGATAGGCGAAGCTGGCTTTAACAGGTCCATGTTGGATTGGTAATAAGAGTCGATAGTACCAACATCTCTCCAGTACGCATCTTGGGTCACTCGGCCTTCTTCATCCCCAAACTTGTATGCGTAAACACTGTTGTTACCCACCAATTTAGGAATGATATCTTTACCAAAATCGTGGCTTGAGTTCGGATCTTCGGCGTCCGCCAGTAGCGCTTGTGTTAGTACTTCTTTATCAAAGACGTAAATACCCATTGAAGCCATGCTGCGAGTTGGCCTACCAGGTACACATGCAGGGTAACGTGGCTTTTCGGTAAAGTTATTGATCTCTAGAGATTCATCTATCTCCATCACACCAAACTCTTTGGCTTCGTCAATCGAAACCTCCATGCACGCCACAGTTAGGTCGGCCTCGTTCTTTTTGTGCTGCTTGAGCATTGGTGCGTAATCCATGCGATAGATATGGTCACCGGATAACACCACCACATGCTTGGCTTCACTGCGAGACAGCAGATACAAGTTTTGATAAATCGCATCGGCAGTACCGCTGTACCAGCTATCACCGGTTCGCATTTGTGGGGGAACATTGGTGATGTATTCGCCGAGCTCGGGGTTAAGCACCGACCAACCATCACGTAAGTGTTTTTGCAAAGAGTGAGACTTGTACTGAGTTAGCACCAGAATTTGGCGAAGTCCGGAGTGCAGGCAGTTCGCGAGTGTGAAATCGATGATTCGATATTTGCCACCAAAAGGTACCGCAGGTTTTGCACGGTTATCGGTGAGGGGAGAAAGCCGAGAGCCAACACCGCCGGCCAGAACGATTGTTAGAGTGTCTTGCATAGTCAGAACCTCAATGTATTTATGATTATGAACATAGACTTGCAAGCACTAAGCCAAATGTAACTCATTGAATATTATACGCGGCAAGATTGATTCTTGTAGAGCTGCACCGAAATGATGCGTGCGAGATATTGGCTTGCTCTATTTTGATCCAAAGAGAGCTGAGCAAAGTGAAGGGATTGGATTAACAAAATGACGCACGGAAAAGTTGCATTACAAAACTGTCAATAAAATGAAGAGATAAAGTGATCGGGTCGATATAAATTTACATAAATAATCACAACTTTTCACAAATTGATTTCCATCAATAAAGTAGGGTTATTCTATGATACCTTGCACGCAAAATAAGAAATGATTACTCATTCACCAACAAAGATTAAGCCCCCAAAAGGAAATTATAATGAAAAAAACAGTATGTGGTATTGCGGTTATTGCGGCTCTTATGTCAACCAACGTTCTTGCTCATAAAGAAGGTGATTTCATCATCCGTGCAGGTGCAGCAATGGTATCTCCTAACGATAGCAGTGGGGATGTTCTGGAGACATCGGGGTCAAAATTTGGTGTGGATTCAAACACCCAACTTGGATTGACATTTGGTTACATGTTTACAGACAACATCAGTCTCGAGATTCTTGCAGCGACACCGTTCTCCCATACAATTTCTACAAACCATGGTGGTTTAGGTGATATCGCCGAGACAAAACACTTACCACCAACGTTGATGGTTCAGTACTACTTCGGCGAAGCAAACAGCAAGTTCCGCCCTTACGTAGGTGCGGGCATTAACTACACTGTCTTCTTTGATGAAGAACTTAATGGCACTGGTAAAGATGCAGGCTTAAGTGACTTATCTCTTGATGACTCTTGGGGACTTGCGGCAAACATTGGTATGGATTACATGATCAATGAAGATTGGTTCTTGAATGCGTCAGTTTGGTATGCAGACATTGATACTACAGCGAAATATAAAGCGGGTGGAAAACAATACTCAACCGACGTTGATATCGACCCATGGGTATTCATGATCGGTGGTGGTTACAACTTCTAACCCTCTTTATTAGTTTACTAAAGGCGCTCAAGCACCAGCCAGCTTGGGCGCTTTTTTTTGCTTGCTTGTTAATGAAATGCTCACTCCAACTTATTGTTGTTATGGGTGAAGCAAACTGATTGTTGTCATTTATTGTTAATAAAAGAGAAAGATAAGTGTCATAACAGCCCTCTATGATCGCGTTTCAAATCATGGAGGATATATGAATCGTAAATTTAATAAGCTGACACTATTACTGCCTATTGCGGTAAGTTCTGCTCTAGTAGGGTGTTCTCAATCAACGTCAACATCACCAACGGCTGCTATCCCATCTCAAACGTCACTTGATGCTTTTAGCTTTCAATGCCAATCCATCGAGCAGCCAAGCGCTTCCAATGCTGAGGTAACCGGAATCAGCCTGGTTGGACGTGCTATTGCCGATGCCCCGTTTGATACTTCAGCAGCCGAAATCGTCAGCTACGATTCATGTACCGACAAGCTTTATGTCGTCAATGCTCAAGCACAAAAAGTCGATGTGTTATCGATAAACTCTGACAGCGCACCAGCATCTGAGGGCTCTATCGACCTTCAATCAGCGGCTGCAGCTTCGGGTATTGATATTGGTGCCGCGAACAGTGTGTCGACTCATCAAGGATTAGTTGCTGTCGCGATTGAAAATGCTGATAAGCAACAAAACGGCATCATTGCACTTTATCGTTCAGACACGCTAGAGCTGATCACTACTTATACGGCTGGTGCATTACCGGACATGGTGAGCTTCTCGAAAGATGGTCGCTACATTGCCTCTGCAAATGAAGGTGAGCCGAATGCGGATTACAGCATTGACCCTGAAGGTTCAGTAACGCTAGTGGATTTAACCAATGGCCCTTTGCAAGCCACAGTCACTCAAATTGATTTTAAGGCATTCAATCAAGGTCAGCCTCGCCATGCAGAGCTGACCGACAAGGTTCGAATCTCTGTGCCGAATGCAACCGTTGCTCAAGACCTTGAACCGGAATACCTAACGTTTGCTGATAACGGAAAACTCTACGTTGCCCTTCAAGAGAACAACGCATTGGCAGCCATTGATGTGGTGAGTGCACAAGTGGATGCGATTCTTGGACTAGGCGGCAAGCCTTGGGATAACGCTAAGCTAGATGCGTCAAACAAAGACAAAAACATCGGTAATCTCCAAAGCTACGCAATGTTAGAAGGCCTTTACATGCCAGACAGCATCACCAGCTACAGTGTTGATGGCAACACCTATATTGTGACTGCGAATGAAGGTGATGGTCGTGAGTATGGCATCAAAACCACGCAAGAAATGTGTGACGAGAAAGGTTTTGAGTGGGATGGCGATGACTATCAAGGCACCGAAAACTACACCACAGAAAAAGACTTTTGTATCGCGTATGTCGATGAAGTACGCGGCAAGAAGTTAGACGTTGACGCTAACCACCCATTAGCAGGCGCATTGAAAGACAACAAGCAACTTGCACGTCTTAAAGTGATTAAGCCACAAGGGACACTCGCTGCTGACCAAAAGGTTCAAGCATTCGGTAGCCGTTCTTTCTCTATTTGGGATGAGTCAGGCGAGTTAGTGTTTGATAGCGGTGACGATTTTGCTCGAATCGTACTTGAGCAAGATCCTGCAAACTTCAACAGCACCAATGATAACAACCAAAGCGGTGACGATCGTAGTGATGATAAAGGCGTAGAACCTGAAGCGATCGAAGTGGCGGAGATCAACGGCAAGCACTATGCCTTTATTGGACTTGAGCGCCAAGGTGGCATCATGGTTTACGACGTAACACAGCCTAAAAACGCAAGTTTCATCAGCTACTTGAACAATCGCGACTTTACTCAGCCAGTGTGCACTAAGGTTGATGAAGACGGTGATTGCGACAACGAGACTTACAACGCTAAAGCGGGTGATTTAGGTCCAGAATCAATCAAGTATTTCACTCGTTCTGGTAACCACTTTATTGCGGTTGGCAACGAAGTGAGTGGTAGCACGTCAGTTTACCGCGTTGAGTTTTAATCACGCTTCTTACTAGCAATTAGATTGAATCAAAACAAAAGCGCCACGACTTGTTAAGTCGTGGCGCTTTTTTAGTTCATCGCTTATTTATTAGCGATGGCAAAGGCCTATGGCTGTTGCTTAGTTGGTGCTAGAGCAATCTCACGGATACATACATTCTGTGGTTGTTGGTAAGCGAATGATACAGCGCGAGCGATATCGTCAGCTGCCAATACGCCACCCATGTCTTCTTTCCAAGAATCGTAACCGTCTTTGATCTCTTGAGATGTTGTGTGAGACAGAAGCTCAGTTTCTACAGCACCCGGTGCGATAGTGGTAACACGAACATTTGAAGCCGCCACTTCTTCACGAACGTTCTCAGAAATAGCGTGTACCGCGAATTTAGTACCACAGTAAGCTGCGTGGCTTGGGAATGTTTTCTTACCCGCGATAGAGCTGATGTTGATGATAGTACCCGTGTTGCGTTCCATCATCGGAGCAAGTACAGATTGCATGCCGTTTAGAAGACCAATTACGTTCACGTCGAACATTGTCTTCCACTCTTGTGCGTCTTGAGTATCGATTTGACCAAGAAGCATTGCGCCAGCGTTGTTGATAAGCGCATCTACAGGACCAAACTTCTCTTCACCTTGTGCGATAGCTGCATCAAAAGACGCTTTGTCTGTTACGTCTACTTTCACAGATAGAGAGTTTGGTAGGTTCAGCGCTTCAAGGCGGTCAATACGACGAGCTAAAAGTAGTAGAGGGTGACCTTCATCGCTTAGACGACGAGCGATTGCTTCACCAATACCAGAGCTTGCACCTGTAATTACGATTAGTTTTTTCATTTTATTTCCTCTGTACTTTTATTGCGTCGGTTGGCTACGACGTATTGTTTAAGTGCATTCGAATCAAGTGCTTGTTGCCTTGCTTCGTTGCGATGGAGGTATATTAAGGAAAATAGAATTGTTGATATATAGCACTTTACTTGAAACACTGTTGCTGTGGTGCAACAATAAAAGCGTCTATCTCATAACTTCATAAGTAAGCTGGCGACTATGCTTAATCAAATTAACCTGTCTGATATTCGTTCTTTCGTGCTGATCGCTCGTTTAGGTAATTTCACCAAAGCGGCGGAGGAGTTGGATGTGTCTCGTTCCCACGTATCACGCCAAGTGAGCAGCCTAGAAAAGCAGATGGGTGTGACACTGTTTATCCGCACCACTCGAACCTTAAGGTTGACTCACGCAGGGCAAGATCTGTACGCGAGATGTGAACAAGCCTTAGATAATATAGACCAAGCCTTGATTGCTGCTGTGGATGACGTCGAAGAAGTACGTGGCGACATAAAAGTAAACTGTGTTGGCGGTTATCTGGGCGAGGTGATCATCGCGGATCTGGTCAATGAGTTCATGCAACTCTACCCAGACATCAGCATCAGCCTTGATTTCAGTAGTAACCGAGTCGACTTGATTGAAGACGCGTTCGATATCGCATTTCGTATGGGAAGCCTTGAAGATGCGGGCTTTATCGCGAGAAAGCTTTTGGACATCGAGATGGGAACGCTCGCAAGCCCTGAATATTTTGCTCGCAAAGGAAAGCCAAACCATCCTAAAGATCTCATTCACCATGACTGCTTAACGGGGTCTGTGCGTAAGTGGAGCTTTCAAGCTTTGGATGACACCAAGAAAACAGTCGATGTTCATGTCACGGGTAGGCTGCAATGTAAGAATGGGCGAGTGTTAGTTCAGGGCGCGAAATCGGGCAACGGAATTATTCGTGTACCAACCATCTATTGCTTGCAAGAGATCAATGATGGGCAATTGGAGCAGGTGTTTAATGAGTGGATAGTGCCGAAAGTGGACTTTTCAGCGATCTATCATCGAGACCGCTATCAACCGAGCCGAATTCGAACCTTCATTGATTTTGTGAAAGGCCGTTTTGAGCAAATGCCAGTCAGCTAAATAGTGCGTGCTGTCCATTATTTGGAATAGAGTGGACTTGCTTGGGCTTACATCTCGTCGATTTCGTTTTGTAGACTTTCCAGTTGATCCAGAATCAGTAAGAACTTCTCACCAAAGGGCGTCACTTGATATTCAACTCTTGGTGGGAGTTCGTTGAACATTTGCTTGTCTAAAATTCCAAATTCTACATTTCGCTTCAAACATTCATTCAATACCTTTGTAGATAGCCCTTCTACTGAGCGCACCATTTCACCGGGGCGATTAATGCCATTTGCCAGTAATTGGTAAACCGTTAGCGACCATTTACAGCCGTAGATGGTTTCGACCATGCGAGCTGAGCGCTCTGGTGCTGATTTTCTTGAAAAAAAGTTTTCCTGATTTTTCATAAAGATGTACCAATAAGTACCTACCTAACTGATTTGTACTTACTATTCATAGTGTTAGTTCAAAGCCTAAGATTACCACGTTCACATGACTTAGGAGATAACAAAATGAACTTCACTAAAAATGGTATTGCAGTAGTAATCGGTGGCACAAGTGGTATGGGCTTTGAAACAGCGAAGCAGTTAGTCGCTCAAAACATCCATGTGTTGGTGGTCGGCAATAACCCAACTAAGTTAGATAAAGCGGTGTCAGAGCTGCAATCGCTCGGTCATGCTTCAGGCTGGCAAGCTAACCTTTATGATGATGCAAGTGTGTCTCGTCTTATTACGCATTTAGAGTCGCTCGAAGAAGGTATTGGTTACCTTGTGAATGCGGCTGGTTACTTCAACCCTAAAGCGTTTATTGAACACCAAGAATCTGATTACGAGCAATACATGCAGCTCAATAAAGCAACCTTCTTCATCACTCAAGCTGTCAGCAAGTTGATGATCAAAAACGGTGGCGGAAACGTGGTAAATGTAGGCTCTATGTGGGCCAAACAAGCTATTAGAGCGACACCATCCTCTGCGTATTCAATGGCAAAAGCTGGCTTGCACGCTTTAACACAGCACATGGCGATGGAGCTTGCGGACTACAACATTCGCGTGAATGCGGTTTCTCCTGCTGTTGTTAAAACGCCGATTTACGAATCTTTCATCAAACCTGAAGAAGTGGATCAAGCGCTAGAAGGCTTCAACGCGTTCCATCCTATTGGTCGAGTAGGTTTGCCGAAAGACATCGCCAATAGCATCTCTTTCTTACTATCAGACAGTGCAGATTGGGTAACGGGTGCAATCTGGGATGTTGATGGCGGTGTGATTGCTGGTCGTAATTAATCAGGATTCTTTTTAGGTGGCTGTCGCGCAGGAAAAATAGCAGCGAGATGGCCTCCTTGATGAGTATTCGCGTAGAATAAAAGCTAGAAAGATAATAAGAATAATTAAAACGATAACAAGAGTAAGGTCGCCATTATGTTCAACATGGACTTTTCAAAAAAGCTGGTTATTGAAACCGAATCATTAGATTGGGTCGCGAGCCCTGCAAAAGGGGTATGGCGTAAGCCGTTAGAAAGGGAAGAGAAAGAATCAGGCCACACGACTAGTGTGGTGAAGTACGGTCCTGAATCTTCATTCTCCGAACACCCACATCCGCAAGGAGAAGAGATCTTCGTATTAGACGGTGTGTTCTCAGATGAAACTGGCGATTTCCCCGCTGGCACTTATATCCGTAATCCTCCAGGCAGCGCGCATTCCCCATCGAGTAAAGAGGGCTGCACGATCTTAGTTAAGCTTAATCAGTTTGATGCGAGAGACTTAACGCAAGTTCGAGTCAATACGCTCGAAACGGAATGGCTACCTGGTATTGGCGGGTTACAAGTCATGCCACTGCATGAGTTTGAGCACGAGCATGTCGCTTTAGTGAAGTGGCCTGTTGGCGAACGTTTTCAGCCGCACCGTCACTTTGGTGGAGAAGAGATCTTTGTGTTGTCGGGCACCTTTAAAGATGAACATGGCGTGTACCCGAAACATACTTGGATGCGTAGCCCTCACATGAGCGAGCATTTCCCTTATGTGGAAGAAGAGACGATCATCCTAGTGAAAACAGGTCATTTGCCACTGATATGATGATTATCTCGATAAGTAAAATAGAAAGCCGCTTACTAAAAGTCAGCGGCTTTCTGCTTTCTAGTGCCTATTGAGCTTACCTAATACACATTTGAGCATTAGTAAGCAACACCAATACGTTGGCGCGGGAACTTGCCAGCTTCGAGCTCATCAATCATCGCAATAGCGTAATCGCTGACTGAAATTTTGCTGTTACCATCCTCGTCGGTGAGCAGTTGATCGCCACCAGTGCGGTAGGTCGATAGTTTCTCGCCCGGGAATATTTCTGCGGCAGGGCTAACGAACGTCCAGTTAACTTCGCTATTAGATTGCTTGAACACTTCAAGAGCTTCGCCCTGTGCTAGCGCTTCATTTTTGTAATCCGCAGGAAAGTCAGGAACAGTCACTAGCGGTACGTTTGGCGCTACTTCTAATGAGCCAGCTCCGCCAACCCAAAGTAGGCGATCGATACCGATGCTCGGTAATGTTGCCAGCAATTTAGTCGCAGTGTTTTTTACGATGTCGTGATTACCCAGAGCACGTCCGCCAATCGAAGTAATGACTGCATCAACGCCGGATAGTGCGTTTGCTAGACTTGCGGCTTCATCTTGTAAATCAAATGAACGAACTTCAATGCCTTTGGTTTCCACGCGGCTTGCATCTCTTACAACAGCAACGACCTCGTGACCACGAGATTGAGCTTCTTGAGCGATGTGACTACCAATCCAACCTGATGCACCTAATACTGCAATTTTCATAATGTCTCTCCAATTATCTAATTTATTGAGTCGTTTTCTCGACAGCCATTGCAGTCTAATAGCTCACTAGGTTGCGATAAATATCGCAAAATGATGTAGATTGTATCTATATAGTGATCTAATAAGGTTCGATAAGCTGCGAAATAGTTCAAGGAGAGTGTGATGGATAGGTTGACGGCAATGCGTAGCTTTGTCGAAGTTGCGAATTGTGCCAGCTTCACCCAAGCAGCTGAGCATTTGGACATGAGTAGGTTGCAGGTTTCACGTCATGTTCAAGAGATAGAAGGGTGGCTGAAGCAGAGGCTATTACATAGGACGACTCGAAAGGTGAGCTTGACGGCGGCAGGGGAAATCGCTCTGCAGCGCTGTGAGAAAATCCTCCATGAGACCGCTGAGTTAGAAATTACGTCACTCAATCAAACCGATGATCTTTCTGGAACCATTCGAATTGCAGCTCCGATTGGTTTAACTCAGCACATGTTGTTGGATGTGGTCGAACAGTTCACCGAGCGCCACCCTAATATCACGGTCGAACTGTTTGCCTCAGACCGCTTTACTCAGCTGGTGGATGAGAGGATCGATATTGCACTTCGTTATACCGATCAACCTGATGATAGTTTGATTGCACGAAAGCTAATGGTTATTGATTCAGTGGTGTGTGCCTCGCAAGCCTACTTAGACAAACATGGTGAACCTGAAACGGTCGAGGCGCTTCGACAACACAATTGTTTTCGTCACTTGAATGTTTCTAAGTGGGATTTTGTTAAGGACAATCAACACTATTCAGTTGAGGTGTCTGGCACTATCAAGGCTAATGATGTTGGAGTGCTAACTCGTGCCGCACAGCACGGGAAAGGGGTAGTTCGTTTACCTTGTGACTTAGCCAACCCACTGATTGCGAATGGCAAATTGATACGAATATTGGATGAGTTTGTTTCACCGAGTAGTGTGCTGTGGGCGGTGTATTTGTCTCGTAGTTATCAGCTGCCGGTTGTTCGTCAGTTCATTGATTTTGCCGCAGAAGCTTGGTCTAGCGATATCAAATCTGGCGATGTTTGAAACTTCATAGGCAATGATACATAGCGATAGAATTTTAAAAGCTCATAAATACAAAAATCCGATATCAATGGTGATATCGGATTTGAACTCAATAATTCAGAGTTCCAGCACGCTCTCCTCTCACGAAGTCTTTACATGTAATGATGTACGGATAATCGGGTATTTATTACCTTTTCGTTTACGTCTGGTAAAGGCTGATACAAGCTTCTCGTAATGTCGGATAATACTTGGTCGTAAACTTGCGACACGACGCTAGAGATATCACTGGTTAATTCGTACATGCTATCTGCCGGTTGGGTCGCTTCGTTACTTGATGCGATCTCTGAGAGTGCATGCATCGCTCGCGTACAAACCGGTGACCCACTACTAAGAGGGCAGATAATCGATAACTGGTTGAGTTTTCTGTGTGTCTGAGAGGCGTAGAATTTGAATCTCAAATACTCCTCAGGCTTCTCCATATCAGGGATACACATTCGTAATTTGGTCAGGATCTCCATGCAATCTAAGATCTGTTGCCAATTCATGTGGTACTCACGGCTCATGTCTTCACGCTCAGACTGAATTAGCCAGATGATCATTACTTCATCCATCAAGAACATGCTATGGCGAATTGTTTTGCCATGAATCGATTGGTTACGCACCAAGCTACGGTTTTGCCAGTCGCTGTGCATAGCGATGAGCTTGAGGTGATAGATGCGATACATAGGGCTGCTGTCAAACGACACATGGGATTGAAGCAGCTCAGATACCTCAAGTATGTTGTCGTAAATCTCGTTCACTTTACGAATCGAGTCGCTAGACAATTTATACGCCAGAGCGTAATGCGTTGCCGCGCGGTGTTTGCGTGATAACAACAATAACTCTCTAAGCAGAACTAAGGTTTCAAACCTGTGTGATAGCGCTGTTTGTCTCTTCCTTGAGAAATGAAACAGGGCTGCAAGTACTAATAGGGATAAACCCACTGAAATAACTACAAACATATTCAACTCCTAATATTTGTATACCTACTTAGTGGTAGTGCAGACACCATGCCAAAATAAATAAGTGTTATATTTCATTGATTTATGATTTTTCTCAAATTATGGATGATCAATCATGGTGCATGACTTCACCATTCGAGTGAATGTTTCTCATATTTTGCAGGATTTTTTGAGAGGTTACGCTTTTCTAACGATAGGTTGGGGAGGTTTCGGTAAGTAGAGACACTTTGGCGATCCATTTCAGGCTCGTTTCAAGCTACGGAAATTAAAAAGGCCTCACCCTATATGCTTTAACTCTAAAAGCAGTAAGAGTGAGGCCTTTCAATGTTCACTTCGCAGTGTAGTTGACTTAACGACTAAGTGTTTAGCATTGAGGGCTAAACGTTATGCAAGCTTAAGGTCGAACTCAGTGCGGTACATCACCATGTCTTCAATGGTCAGTACTGGCATGTTGTGTAGTTTGCCGAAAGCAACGATCTCTGGCGCTTTTGCCATCGTACCATCCGGATTGGTTACTTCACAAAGTACACCGGCAGATTGAAGACCAGCCATTTGCATAAGATCTACTGTACCTTCTGTGTGGCCGCGACGAGCAAGTACACCACCTTTACGAGCACGCAATGGGAATACGTGGCCAGGGCGAGCAAGGTCAGTAGGCTTAGCTGTTGGATTTGCAGCTGTCTTGATCGTTGTTACACGGTCAGCGGCAGAAACACCTGTTGTTACACCAACTTTCGCTTCGATAGTGACGGTAAACGCAGTTTGGTTTGCGCTGTTGTTATCAACAACCATAGGTGGAAGTTCAAGTTGGTTCGCTTGCTCGTCAGTTAGACACAGACACACAATGCCGCTGCATTCGCGGATCATAAGCGCCATTTGAGCATTCGTCAGGTGTTCTACTGAGTAGATGATGTCGCCTTCGTTCTCACGATCTTCATCGTCAAGTAGAAGTACGCCACGACCTTCGCGTAGAGCTTGCAGTGCATTTTCAACGCGAGTGATTGGTTCGCCAAATTCGGCAAGTAGTGAAGACTGATTCATGGTTAAACTCCTAAAATATCACCAGAATCAGGGCTGTATGAGGGATCTCAACCGAGCACAACAAAGCCTACTCATTACAAGTCAACTTTAGCTCATTATGGTTTTATCCAAAACGAAATGCACCCGCCTAAGTTGGAGGTACGAACCCAACTCACGCGGGTACGCCTTTCCAACTTAAACGAGTGTGTTTTCATTCTCTCTCATCCGGACTATAACCGTCGGCTCTGGCATCTCACCAGATCTGCTGACCTCGACGAATCGAGCGCTCGCGGGCTTATCTTTAGATTTTGCTAAGGACATACCGCCGGTGGGGAATTTCGCCCCGCCCTGAGAATAAAAATTAATAATCTGTTTTGCTTTTGAAAGCAGACCAGATGGTAATCCTTTCAATAGTGGATTTAAAGGACTGACAGCAAAGTTTTTAAGATTCTGGCCTTATAATCCGGTAAGTGTTCACTTTATCAGCAGAACGCGTCCGGTAGTCTATTAATGGGATGATGCCTTTGTCTCGTCTGGTTTCAGTGGTTTTTGCTATCTCTATGAACATAAATGGATGTTGAACATTATTGGTGCTGGCGTGGCTGTTCACCGAATCAATACTCAAGAGGTCCATTAATCGAATATTGTTACACCATGACGGCTGACTGACCGTTTTGACATAAAATTGATATTGACGATGCTAAGCTGCGATAGCATCCGACCACTTTATCTAAAAGATCTTAGCCATGACTTCTCTGTTCTCTAACAAATCCAAAGGCTTATTACTGCTCGTTCTAAGTTTGTATTCCCTCATACCCTTTTTGATCTTTGGATCTGACTTCGACCTTGGAAGTGCTGTTTTGCCTTTCTATGGCGCCTTCATAACGTTTGTGACTTACTCTGCGGGCAATCAAGGGTTCTTGGTAACACTAGCGATTTTGTCTTTAGTATTGTTCACGATGAAGTTTTCCAAAGCGAAGTTAGTCAGTCTTTGTCTGCAGCTCGGCTTGTTGTTGGTGCTTAGCTTTGCAGCGAAAACCTTCTTAAAGCATTCCACTGAGAGCCCTCGTCCTTATTCTGAGTATTTGGTGACGCAGGAAGTGGTTGATATGCCGGAAGTGTTTTACGAATTACCATTGGTTGAAAAGAATGCTGCGATTGAGTCTGTACAAGATAAGGTGAGCGAGTGGCGAACGCGTCACTGGTTGGGTGAAACTGACTACTCTTTCCCATCTGGACATATGATTTTCGTCGGTGTGTGTTTGGCGTTCTTTGGTGGTCTTCTCCTAGAGGCGAAACGCTTTTATCTAGTCGGCGGTTTACTGGTTTGGGCTGGTGGTGTCGCCTATAGCCGTGTTTGGCTTGGCATGCATCGACCAGAAGACTTAGCCGGATCTATTGCCTTTGCGGGTTTGATCTATTTATTGGTGCCGCTTATCTCAGAGCAAAAAATAGAACGCTATTTACCTGCATTTTTGAAACAGACTTCTTAGGGATCCGTCCTCACTGCAAAAGAAGGGCTCAGATTAGCAGTACGTAATAAACGCTACTGATTGAGCCCTAGCTCTGCTTGCTTCTTTTTGGTTAGACCTAAGGACACAATTCGGTGTGACTCAATGAGATAGTATCTCAGCTCCTCATCCCTTTCTGGCGTGCTTTCAAACAGCTGAATCCATTTCATACCGCGTGAAGCAAAGTAGGGTGCGGGTTTATAGCCCGGCTCTTCTTTGAGAAAGTCGAAATTCTGATCGGACGCCTTGAAGATAAACGCAGGCTCATCTTTCGGTCCCCAACCACCAATCGCAAACACCTTGCCACCTACTTTCCAAACGTGAGAGTTATTCCACTGCATCACATAACTGGTTGCAGGCAGTGACTCGCAGAATGCGTTGAATTCGTCGTAAGTCATAGAGCGTCCTTTTATCTACTGGGTGTTTGTGTTGGTTTTCTAAGATGTCTTTCTTCTTCTTGTTTTTATCGCCAATAACTAGCCAGCTAAACCCTGCCAGATTGCCGTAAAGCCACTGATAGAACATAGCAGTAATGAACCAATGCGTATCTTCTCTTTAGGGATGCTTTGTGTCGTCATCAATGCCACTTTATAACCTAACCAAGCCGCAGGCAGCAAAGGGATGGTGATGATCAAATGGTGCATGGTGAAGAAGCCAATTGGGATCTGAACAATCAACGAGATGATCGAACTAAACACGAAAAACGCAGAAAGGTTGCCACGAAGCTGATTAGCGTCTTGGTGTTGCAGTAGCAGTGCCATCGGAGGACCACCAATACCCGAACTGGTGCCAAAGAACCCAGAAAAGAAACCTGCAATACCCATCTTAGTTGGGGTTGGTTCGAGTCTAAAGGGCAGTAGGCTAACAATCACGGCAAATACCACCAATAAGCCCAACCATAGTGATAACACGCTCGTTGAAACCATCACTAACAAAGCGCCACCTGCCAGTGACCCCGGAATGCGGCCCAGCAATGCGATTTTTAATCCGCCAATAGAGATATTTGCTCGATGTTTAAAAGCGTTGAATAACGAGATAAACAAACCGATTAAACAGATAGGTGCAGGTACATAATCAGGAGAGACCAAAAACAGCAGTGGAGCTGCAACAATGGCCAAACCAAAGCCGATTGCGGTTTGCACAAATGAGCCGACAAAAATAAGTGCCATTGCGATAAGGACAGTCTGATCCATGTATTCCATAAGCCTGCGGATTAGTTTTAAAGGAGCGGGTGGATACTATAAATGAAAACCAAGAGAATAGTCTTATTATTCAGTGAGCTTTATGCCAGTTTCGCTAGTTATAGTTTCTATTATCGCGACCAACAAAAAAGCGAGTGAGTATCTCAGGATGCTTCCTTTCAATACTCACTCGCTTTATTGGAACGACTTGTTGTTTACGCTAGTGGGGGAGTCAGCATAAAACGTTAAGCCATTGCCAATTTCACTCGCTCAATCGGCTTGTCATTGATTGGTAAATGGATAAGTGCTGCTGCAAATGCCAGTACCACCGTTGACCACCAGATTGGCTCGTAAGAACCGTAGTAATCGTATATACGACCACCCACCCAAGCGCCTAAGAAGCTACCCACTTGGTGAGTAAAGAACACCAAACCGTACAACGTTGATAGGTAACGGGCACCGAAGATCTGACGTACTAAGCCAGACGTTAGCGGAACCGTACCCAACCAACAGAATCCAATTGCCGCACCGAAGATAGCCGCGGTTGATTCAGTCACAGGCAGAGTAACAAACGCACCGATAACCACAGTACGCACTAAGTACAGTGCAGACATAACGTGGCGTTTGCTGAACTTGTCGCCCATTACACCCCAGAAGTAAGACCCGAAGATGTTGAAGATGCCAACGTAAGCCAGTGCCATTGCAGCGCTGCTCGCGGGTAGGTCTTTATCTGCTAAATAGCTCGGTAAGTGCGTTGCGATAAACATTACGTGGAAACCGCACACGAAGAAGCCCGCGTGAATCAACCAGTAACCTTTGTGAGCAAACGCTTCAGACAACGCTTCTTTGAGTGTTTGGTTCCCTTCAGCTTGCGCTTGTTTGTTTGAGGCTGCTTTAGGCGCTAGCATGAACAGCGCAAAAGAGATCATCAAACAACACAGTACGCCAAACACTTGCATCGCACTCTGCCAGTCAAATTCATTCAGCATGTATTGTGCGCCCGGAATTACCGCGAACATACCAAATGAACCTGCAGCCGTGGTTAAGCCAAACGCCTTAGCCGCGTGCTCTGCTGGTACAACTTTCGCTACTGCGCCAAGCACGATCACGTAACTTGTCGCACTCAAGCCAAGACCAACCAGTGCGCCTAACGAAACGTAAAGCATGCTCGATTCGGTAGAAATTGAGGTAAGAAGTAAACCCAAACCGTAAGCACATGCGCCAGCAATAATGATGCGTCTTGCTCCCCATTTGTCAGCGGCCATACCAACAAAAGGTTGGAACACACCGAACAATAAGTTTTGTAGAGCAATAGAGAAGCTGAAAAACTCTCGACCCGTGCCGAAATGCTCTGAAATTGGCATCATGAAAATGCCGAATGATTGTCTGATCCCTAGACTGATAATAAGTGTGCCTATCCCTAGCCATACCAGTAAAGGAAAACGGAAAATGCTCATTCTAATACTCTTAAATTAATGGTGGTGATGTGAGTGGTCTTGCGCTGACATGTGTTGGTCAGTCATCTCATGGTGATGTTCGTGCCCAGAATGATCATGCCCTGACTGCTGGTGGCAACCACTGCTTACGGCATGCTGAGCCAAGAGATCAATCAATGGCTGACTGTGATGCACAATAACCAAACTAATGACGAGGAATAACGTCATTCTGGCAAGTTGGGCAAAAAGAGATTGTGAAAACATACGGTGTTGACATGCGCTCAATGTTGTAAGAAGTCGCGCATCATAGTGATGAGTCGGGTATGTATCAAATGACCATTTGTGATGTAGTCTATGCGTTTTATGCATAGATTGTCGCTTGATTGGAATTGGTATAAAACGCGCTCAATAAATAAGAAAACTTGAAGCTCGTTAGTTAATTGAAACAAGTATCTAATTAAGAATGAAAGTCTAAATTAAGGCTTATAACTAGCTGTTTAATTTAAAGTTTCACAAAGCTGTAAAAACTAATATACAAACTAATCACTAAGCAACATTGCTCGTTCACTCGACTTATCTGTCAAACATCGTAAATTTGGGCATAAATCGTTTCAAGACTACTGAAACGCGATGTTAAAAGATTCAGGGAGAGTCATTCACATGGATAAAGATCATAATCTTCGCGAAAACTTACTGGCACTGATCTTAGGTAGCGCATTGGTTTCACTCGGCGTTATCTTTTTCAACCAAGTCGGTTTGCTCACCGGGGGCACGGCTGGTCTAGCGATCTTCATTACCAAAGTAACAGATTTGAGCTTTGGCCAAGTATTCTTCGCACTTAACTTACCTTTCTATATTTTGTCGGTTGCTCGTATGGGCTGGCGCTTCACAATCAATACGTTTATCGCGGTTTCGATTGTTTCGTTCGCCGTGGATCACTTGTATCACGTGATTCAAATTGCCGAAATTCATGCATTGTATGCAGCTTTACTTGGTGGTGGCTTGATTGGTACCGGCATGCTGGTGATTTTCCGTCACAAGATGAGCTTAGGTGGCTTCAACATTCTGGCGTTGTTCTTACAAGAACGTTTTGGAATTCGAGCAGGTAAGGTTCAGATGGCATTAGACTGCACGATTGTTGTGCTTTCTCTGTTCATTGTTGATGTGTCATTGGTTCTTCTGTCTGTGCTTGGTGCGATAGTCACCAACTTGATTCTAGCAATGAATCATAAACCGGGGCGCTATCAACCTGTGGTAAAAGCGGAAGCAGCATAGTTCGGTTCGCTCAAGCTCTAGATTTGCTTAAGTAAAGAGTGATTTGCAGATTATGAAAACAACAAAGCCAGCATTAATTGCTGGCTTTGTTCTATTGAAATAACGGATTCGATGTAACGATTAACACTTGCCGCAGCTGGCGTTCGGCTTAAGCTCGCAATCAATCACATTGCCTTGTTGATCAAGGGACAAGTTACAACACTCTTCAAACAGGTTCTTAAGATCAGCACGGCTTTTTTGCACGCGGGATTTAACCGTTGAATAGCTGACGTTCTGCGCTTCTGCGATCTCTTTTTGGCTTTGGCCTTTGATGTCGACCGCAAGCAGTAGCGATGAACTTTGTTCTGGCAATGCCTGAATAAAAGGTTCAATACACAATGAAAGTTTCTGCTTAAATTCAGAGTCGTGGTCTAAATCGGTAAACCACAGATCTTCAGCATCAATTTGGCTATCACGTTGTTGGCGTGCATGCTTACGGTAGAAGTCGATAATGGTGTTGTTGGCTAACTGGAACAGCCAAGCCTTAACACTGCTAGCATCTTGTACCTTATCTAAGTTCTGATAGGTCTTAATCAAGATATCTTGGAGCAAGTCGTCTACATCCGCAGAGTTGTTGACCTTTGAATGCAGGAATGACTTTAATGCTTGCTGATACTCGGCCCAGACTTGTTCGAGCTTCAAAGGTGCATTAGTTGCACTGTTCATTTACGCAACATTCGTCTTGTAAGAAATCAATCACACCTTCTAGGCACTCATACTCCGCCACGCAGAATAGAGTTCTTCCTTCTCGTCTTTGGCTGATTAGGCCCGCAGACGCCAAGCTTGATATGTGGTGAGACAAGGTAGAACCGGGAATGCCTAGCTCTTCTTGTAGGCCGCCAACTGCAATGCCTTGGTAGCCAGCTTTAACGACACTCTTATAAATGGTTAGGCGAATAGGGTGCCCCAACTCTTTAAGTGCTTTCGCAACGACTTCTAAGTTCATATTAACTCCTCAAGATTTAATTTCGATGTTAGTCGAAATGTATGTCGAATTCAAATTTAAAAACGGTGTCTGTGTAAGTTATTGAAAAACTGTGTTTTCGAAAGTCATTTCGATTTTTATCGAAATAATGCTTGTTCTGGAGCTGTTTATTTCTATAATTCGAGAATATTCGAAATTAAGGGTTGGTTATTTTTCTCATAGAGCCCGACCTTCAATCCAGTTTGGAGTTAATTATGAGCAATGAAATGTTAACAATGCTGAAAGACGCACTTGATATGTTCGCTTTCTTAGCAGTAGAGCTAATTATCCTTTTCTTAGCGATCAGCTACATTGTTGGGATTCTTCAAGAGTTCCTTACACCAGAAAAGATTCAATCTATCCTGAGCTCACGTAATGGTAAGGGTTATGTAGTAGCAGCACTACTGGGTGCAATTACACCTTTCTGTTCATGTTCGACCATTCCTTTCTTAAAAGGATTGCTGCGTGCAAGAGCGGGTTTCGGTCCAATGATGGTGTTCCTATTTGGTAGCCCACTATTGAACCCAGTGATCATTGGTTTGTTTGTGATTACCTTCGGTTGGCAAGTTGCTGTGTTCTACTTCCTTGTAGCAATGACGGTGTCTGTAGTGGCTGGTTACGCACTTGAGAAGCTTGGCTTTGAGCGTTACGTAAAACCTGAAGCGTATGAATCAACAGGTTCAGCTTCAAGCTGTGGCACTAGCTGTGGTGACTCTGCTCCTAAGAAAGCAGCACCGGTTAAAGCAGAATCTTCATGTGGTACAAGTGCATGTGGCGAACCTGCACCCGTAATGGCGAAAGAGACATCTTGCTGCGATTCTAAAAAAGAAGAGCCACAAGTAACGGTTTCATGCTGTTCAGCGGATGGAAGCGCAACAGCTGAAATCGTAGAGAAGAAAGAACCTAGTCGTTGGATGAGAATTTGGTTCTCAACTTGGAAAGACTTCAAACAAGTTTTCCCTTACCTAATGATGGGTATCGCGATTGGTTCATTCATCTACGGCTTCATTCCTACAGACCTTATTGCACAGTACGCTGGTGAAGGTATGTGGTATGCGATTCCAGTAGCAGCCGTGATTGGTATTCCACTGTATATTCGTGCTGAAGCGGTAATCCCACTAAGTGCAGCTCTAGTACAGAAAGGCATGGCGCTGGGTTCAGTTATGGCATTGATCATTGGTAGTGCAGGTGCAAGTTTGACGGAAGTTATCCTGCTTAAATCAATCTTCAAAAATCAGATGATTGCGGCCTTCCTATTCGTAATACTAAGTATGGCGATTGGTGCAGGTTACCTATACACCTTCATCTTTGGTTAATCTTAGATAACACCATCGATACGAAAATATAGCTAATAAAAAAGAGCTCACCTTGTTGAGCTCTTTTTGTTTAGCTTATCAGTCCGGAGGCTAGAAACCGCGAATATCCAGCTCATTATTGATCAATACAACGCACTGAGAAGCAAACAGCATGTTCGGGCCTAAGCTGATCTTTTCTGTTCCTAAGCGCTTTAAGCTGTTGTAGCTTTTCTTCGGCATAGGGATGTGATCAGTAAGAAGGAAACATGGGTTTTCAGCAATCTCTGCATCACGGATAAAGTCACCTTTCTTATCCATCATGTATAGCTGGTGGTCTTCAGCCAGTTCTTTGACTAGTTTTTCAAAGCTCATAGTGCGAACGACGATTCCCGGTTCAACCTGACGAGTCTGCTCTTTGGTCATACCTTGAGAAGCATCAACCGCTCTTACTACCGCTGATAACAATGCCGATTCATGAAAGCCACCAATGTTGGTGATCTCATTTGAATCGAAAGTGATCGTACGTGAAAAGTCTTTAGTACTTTCTAATACAAGGTGTACGGTGACATTCTTACGGTGAGATTGAGCAACGAAGATCGTGTTCATCAGAGTATGAGCCAGAATCTCAGTATGAGCATCTTGCCCAACACCTTCTAAGATAAGTTTGCTCTCTGTAGGGGCTGCGCGAGCGCGTAATACAAATGAACGCATGGAATGTACCTTGTCAGTATGTGATAAAGCGAAACGGGCTTTATCAACATGAATTGATGAATAACCAAAATTGTGGCGGTATGTAACTCTTTTCTATTAATGAAGTCAAATAGAGTTGCGTATAGCGCCAACCAGAAGAACTCTGCGTATTAAATAGAGAATGACCACATTACAAGATGGTAAGGGTTGAAGCGACCAAATGTTTACGTAGATAGTATGCGCAAATTATTAGGTGACTTACATAAGGAAGTAGTCGATGAAGTTACAGAAGATCAATAAAGAAGAATATAGAAAGAAGATGAACCTGCTGTTGGTTTCGTTGGTTGGGTCACTCGCAGTGTTCGCCATTGTATTCGGAACCATACTGATCGAGCTATTCGGTTCAGGGCAATCAATCGCAGGCGAATCGACAGGTAATTTCCACTTGAACGTATTAGGTGTGATCTTATCAGTCGCATTGAATGCATTTATCGCGAGCCGTGTGAAAGGGCATGATTACTTCAAAGAAGCGCTTTATGTATGGAACCTTAAACAAATCCATAATCAAATCTATCGTAAGCTCAAGCGTATTCAACCCAAAGCTGAGCAAGGCGACCGAGACGCGCTGACCATCCTTTATTTCTATTACACCACGCAAAAACAGGTATACGACCTAGACAACAACACATTGACGATAAAAACAGTTCAGCAATCGCTAGATAACATCCTAGAAGTGAGTGAGAAATGGAGCATTGAGCTAGATATAGAGGCTTTTTCGAAAGATCTAATCGCAAAGTTTTAAGTAATACACCCATTATTGTATGAGCTTTGAGCTACGAAAGAGCCTTTTGACGTAAAAGTAGCCACTTAAGCAAGTTTTTTGAATTTTTATCAAAAAAGGGGTTGCCATGTTTTCGATGATCTCTATAATGCCGCCTCACTGACACGGCAGATGCCATAAGGCTTCAGCGGTAATCAGTAAGACGGAAAGTTCGAAAGAAATTAATTTTAAAAAGTGTTTGACACTTAAGATTAAATCGCTAGAATTCACGTCCGCTTTCAAGGGTTTCTTTGTAAAAAGAAAGTTTCGACAAGCAAAGCTCTTTAACAAT